>JAGKWY010000190.1 GCA_021151625.1 Gammaproteobacteria bacterium
CCCCTCGCAGCATATTTGGAGCTCATAAGCAGATTTGAACTGCTGACCTCACCCTTACCAAGGGTGTGCTCTACCAACTGAGCTATATGAGCCTAAAACCTTAACAATTTGGAGCGGGTAGCGGGAATCGAACCCGCGCCATCAGCTTGGAAGGCTGAGGTTCTACCATTGAACCATACCCGCTTTAATCAGATATTGGCTGCTAGCTCACTGGCTTTTGCCTTTCTCTAGATTAGAGAATTTGGTGCAGGGGGGTGGATTCGAACCACCGAAGCTCGCGCGTCAGATTTACAGTCTGATCCCTTTGGCCGCTCGGGAACCCCTGCCGAAAACCGCCGGCATTTTCCGGCCTGAACCGCTAACTGTCAACCTATTTTTTTAATAAATTCACAGAGTTACGATCAAAACAACTGGTCAAAAATGGAGCTGGCGAGAGGAATTGAACCCCCGACCGGCTGATTACAAGTCAGCTGCTCTACCTACTGAGCTACGCCAGCTTTCTAACCACCGCTGTTTGTGGAGGCAGAATTCTAGTGAAACATTTATTGAGAAGCAACACCTAAACAATAATTTTGTCGCTTTTCTTTTGTAACTCATATAGTCGACGAACAGCTTCTTTTTCTGACATCTCCGGACGGAGGTAGACCCAAAAAGACTCACCCTCCTGAATCTCAACGGGAGCTATATGAGCACTTGCCCCTAAAGCAGTTAGGCGCTCAACCGCATACTCTGCCTGCAATAGCTGTTCATAAGGCCCAAGCATTAAGCATAATTCCCCCCCCGTCACACCAGTAGGAGCATCGCTGTGTCTATTCTCTACCACTTTTGCATCAGCTTTTTTTGCCAGTGCATTTTGCTCACTAAGCTCCGACAATAACTGCAAGTTGTTTGCTGTTTCGCGCCCATCTTGCCCATCACCATTTGGCTGCACTACAGCATCATCTTTATAAAAAAATGCCTGATGCGAAAAAAACGCAACATTCACAACCAAAAGCACCAAAAATATTGCCCGCATTTATTATCGCTCCGCATTTTTGGGATCATTAATAACATAATCAAGCCCATCCAGAACCAAATCAGGCATCAGTTTCGCCTCTGGATATAACGACAAAAATTTCCCTGCATCCCCGCCAGTGAAAACCACATCTATATTTTTCTCAATCTCCATTTTATGGAGTTGTGCGGCACCACTATCTATTAACCCCACCAACATCACAGTCAAGGCGGCGTAAACCGCCTCATTAGTTGTAATGCCAACCTGCAAACTTGTAACTTCAAAAAAATTATCAATCGCAATACGACTGGTTCTGCTTGCGAGAGAATCTAACATAAGATTAACACCTGGAGCGATGAAGCCACCGAGATGCCGCCCATTCATCGAAACCAAATCCACAGTTACCGCTGTCCCAAAAGAAACAAGCATTAGCGGCCCAAGGAAATGATTATGCGCGCTGACAATTCCCAGCCAGCGATCAGCCCCCAACTTTGATGGCTCGGTATACCCGTTTATTACCCCCCCACAAGCTTTTACAGCACGCGCAAACCTCGGGGTAATATTTAAAAATGATTTACACCAATCTACCAGCTCCTGCTCTTTCGTCTCACTAACAACGCTAACACACCACACACTTTTGATTTCTGACTGATATAAGCTCAATGAAATATCAAGCTCACTAAAATGCCCGGTTGTAAACAAATGACCGCGAACTATTGCAGCTTGAGCATCACGTAGGCGCCACTTGCAGCGAGTATTCCCCAAATCAAATTCTAAAATCATGGTGCTGGCCTCAAGGATATTTCACCACCATGGAAAATCTGCGCACCTGAATCGGTATCTAAACATAGCGCCCCTGTCGCAGTAACACCAGACAAAACTCCTGTCACAATCTGGTGTCCGTTACGCAAAAAAACATCTTGGCCTAAATAAGCACCTTGTCTCATCCACTCTGTTTGATAGCACTCAAAGCCGACTTGATGAAAATCCTGCAATACCGCAATTAAGTTGTCGATCAGTACTGCTGCCAATTGATTACGTCTAACAACAGGCAGCGCTTGCTCATACAAAATAGAATTCAAAGACACCCAAGGTTGGTCAATTTCCTTGGTGTGGTCATGTTGCATCGCAACGTTCAACCCAACTCCGACAACAACTTGGCAACATCCTGCGGGATCGCCCGTTATCTCAATCAAAATACCAGCCAGTTTTTTACCCTGATATAACACATCATTTGGCCATTTCAGCCGGATATCGCTAACACCAATTCTCTGCAAGGTTCGAGCTATTGCTACGCCTATGGCCAGACTTAGTCCTTCCAAAACAGCTATACCACCCTCAAACTCCCATTTAACAGAGCAATATATGTTTTGCGCTAATGGACTAACCCAACTACGGCCTCTGCGTCCTCTTCCCGCAGATTGAAACTCTGCCAAGCAAATTTGCCGTGCGGGGTTTTGCTGACGCATAAGAAAAGAATTAGTGGAATCCAGCTGAGCAAAAACGTTTACATCCAAAAGCATATTGGACGTTAAATTGACTCTTATTTTTTCCGCATCCAGCAAATCCAACCCACCTTCTATGCAATATCCTCGCCCTTTCACTGAAGATAAGCGGACCCCAAAACTCTCCAGTTTTTGCAGAATCTTCCAAACCGCTGCACGGCTTACCCCCAACATCCCCCCCAAACTCTCCCCCGAATGAAACTCTCCATCAGCCAGCAGCATTACAATATTCCAAAGCGATCCAAGCTCAGGCCTATTTAAGTCACCCATGATTTCCTCCAGGCAAATAGCGCCGTTTCAAACGAGTTCCCAAAGAAGTCAGCACTTCATATCCCAACAATTGATTTTTACTACTCAGATATTCAAGCGTGAAATGCTCGTTAATGACCTCTATTGACTTACCTAGCAATTGCTCGTTGGGTAATTGCAGCTCAGTGACATCAAAGATAGTGACATCCATAGATATTCGCCCAATAGCTTTAACTCTTTGCCCACAAAAATCGCCTTCTGGCTGTTTGCCTAGAGTTCTATGCAGCCCATCCGCATACCCTCCGGCAACAACAGCCACGCGCCTACCCTTTGGCAGACATGCTTCAGCCGCGTATCCCAACGAAGCGTCACATTCCAATGTGCGAACCTGAATAATAGGCAAAGTTAAACTAACCACCGATTTCATTGGATTAGAATGTGCAGGCTGTGGATTAATGCCATAAAGAGCTGCCCCGGGCCTAACTAAATCGTAATGCCATCTATTACCTAAAAAAACCCCTGAAGAATTTGCAAGGCTTAGTCGAATATCTGGAAGGATGCGTTTTACATAGGATGCGCAATCTGCAAACATTTTCTCCTGGTCGGAGTTTAATCTGTGCAAGGAATCGTCTGCGCAAGCGAGATGACTCATAAATAAAACAGGGCTAATAGCCTTTATTAAATCAGTATCGTCACAAAGCGATTTCAACTCACAAATATCCAAACCAAAGCGGGTCATCCCTGTATTAATTTTTACTGCAGATGGATATGGATAATTTTGTAGCTGATTCTGTTTTGCCCAACCCTTGATCTGCGCTAACGAACAGAGAACCGGAATTAGATTTGCGTTAATAAACTCTTGCTCCTCGCCGAAGCGAGGGCCACCCAAGACGTAAATAAAAGAGCCTGCTGGAAGAAACGCCCTTGCGGCAAGAGCTTCATCGAGAGTTGCCACAAAAAACTCTCTACAGCCTACAGAATAAAGTGCGGGCCCAATCGTTGCAGCACCCAACCCATATGCATTTGCTTTTATCACACCTGCAGCTGAGCCACGCGATAGGGATGAAATACGAAGCCAGTTAGCCTGGATAGCAGAAAGATCAATTGTCAGCACGTTGAGATGTCCGTTATGTGAAACGCAAAAAAGGCATCTAAACAGAGCAGGCCAACAAAAGCCAGCCAGCTCGGATGAAACTTTCCGTAGATACGAGCGAGGAGATAATGAATCAAGCTCAAGTGGGATAACAAAAGAGAAAACAATGCAAATATTAGGGTTAAAATAAAAAACCCCTGCCAGTATTCTGACAGGGGTTTTAGATTAGAAGCTTGACGATGACCTACTCTCACATGGGGAAGCCCCACACTACCAT
>JAGKWY010000099.1 GCA_021151625.1 Gammaproteobacteria bacterium
TTATTCCCGGTGCTTTATGGAACCCATGATTAACATCGCTTTGCGCGCTGGCCGCAAAGCTGCAGAATTGATTGAACGTGCCTTTGAACGCGTTGACCTACTCACTATCGAGACCAAAAGTCGCAATGATTTCGTTACCGAAGTCGATAAAGCGGCCGAAAAAGAAATTATCTATAACCTCCGCAAAGCCTACCCTGACCACAGCTTCCGTGGCGAAGAAGGCGGCTCCCAACCCGGCAAAAACTCCGATTACGAATGGATTATCGATCCACTCGATGGCACCACCAATTTCATTCACGGTGTTCCGCATTTTTCTATTTCCATCGCCTGTAAATACAAAGGCCAGCTTGAACACGCGGTTGTGATTGATCCAATCAAACGCGAAGAATTCACTGCAAGCCGTGGCCGTGGTGCGACCTTAAATGGCCGTCGCTTGCGTGTATCCAGTCGCCGCGGACTTGAAGGCGCATTGATCGGTACAGGCATCCCGTTTAGTGGTTATGCACTGGAACATATCGGCCCTTACCTCGCTTGCGTGCAGGAAATTGCCGGCCAAACATCCGGCATCCGCCGCTGCGGTTCTGCAGCACTGGATCTGGCTTATGTAGCTGCAGGTCGCTTTGATGCATTCTGGGAAATGAATTTGAATGAGTGGGATATCGCTGGCGGCATCTTGCTGGTAAAAGAAGCCGGCGGTTTGGTGAGCGACTTCAACGGTGGTGTTGATTACATGGAAACCGGTCACATAGTCTGCGGCTCACCCAAGGTATTCAAACCAATTTTGCAAATCGTGCAAAAAAACCTTGGTCACCTGAAATAATTTTTTATTATTTTCATCCCAAATAAAAACCGGAGCCAAGAGCTCCGGTTTTTATTTGAAGAAGCAGCAACAATCAAACTTTAAATTGCCCCACCAGCTGCCGCAACTGAATCGATAACTGATTCAGACGCTGGCTTTCTGTAGCAGTTTTTGATGCACCTTCGGCAGTGTTCATCGCCAATGTATTAATTTGAACAAGGTTGCGATCAATTTCTGATGTGACTGAGCTTTGCTCTTCCGCTGCGGTCGCAATTTGCGTAGTCATATCAGCAATTTCCCTTACCGCCGAACTAATACTGGACAATGAATTCCCGGCATCGCTTGCCGAGGTGACTGCATCATGTGTAAGCACTTCGCTATTGCCCATTGCATTCACCACGTGCTGAACACCTGACTGCAATTTACCCAGCATTCCCTGAATATCACCTGTTGACTGCTGAGTCCTACTCGCCAGAGTTCTCACCTCATCAGCCACTACCGCAAAACCCCTGCCCTGTTCTCCAGCGCGCGCCGCTTCAATTGCCGCGTTGAGTGCAAGCAAATTGGTCTGCTCGGCAACACCACGAATTACATCAATCACCGAAGTAACATTTTTCGCTTCACCTTCGAGCTTGGACATAAATTCTGCAGTTTCATGAATACGTGTTGCCAAGCCTTTTACGTGCTCAACGGCCACACGAATACGCTCTTGCCCAGCTTCTGTAATTTCTGTGGCATCTTTGGTGTTTTGCGCAGTACTGCTAGTGTTGCGCGCAACCTCCTGAATCGCCATGGTCAATTCATTTACTGCAGTAACCACCATAGTAATTGCGTGGCATTGTTCATCAGCCGCCTTCTGGCTACTGCTAGACACACTGAGTAAAGACTCAGCGGCTTTGGAAACCTCATTGGTATTTTGTAAAACGCTGGCGATAATGCGCTGCAGCTTTTCCATAAACACATTGACATGCTCGGACAACTCACCCAGCTCATCTTTGGTCGTCACCGGAACACGGATGGTGAGATCGCCATCACCCTCGGCAATATTCTGTATCCGATCACTAATGCCACGCACCTGATTGGCAACCAGTAAGGGCAGGAAAAATGCGGCTAATAGACTTACTAGTGTGGCAATAACAACAATCGCCAATAATTGATGCGAGCTGCTTGTCAGGTTGTGGTCAATCTCTTGCGTGTATTCATTTACATACACCAAACGTCCTTCTTGTAATTCATCTATGTAATCACGCAAATGCTGGAAGGCATCTGATGCAGCACCATAGGATTTTTGCAGAGCGGCAGCCTTACTCGTTTCATCACTCAGGCGCGCGCTATTGATCACATCATCGGCCTGGACCTTCCAGGCGTTGTAGCGCCGTGTAAACTCTTCGCGCTCGGCAGAGGTAGATGTATTGGAAAGTTCCAGCGATTGATAAACCCTGTCCTGCGCTTGTTTGGCGTTATCGGCCTGCTCAGTAAAGAGCGCACTATGTTGACTGGAATCGACTTGCAAAAGCGCTCGCTCGGCAGTCAATGCCTGATATAAATCGCGGTCGGCTTGAATTAATAATTGAATTTCAGGCAGGTTTACTTTGGCAATTGCCTCGGCATTTCCCCCCAGAAGGCGACTGGTACTTATGGCATGGACGCCCATGTACAACACCAGTATCACTAACAACAACAGCGGAAGCCTGAGCTTCCAACGCAAACTTAATCCCTCGTACCAGGATAACATGGCATACCTCATTTACTTTCAACGAATCAAATTCCAGCAGATTGTGCTGGTACTAAAAGTCTAGTCGCAAATCAGGAAATTGCCCTGTTATAAGGCACTATTCAGCTATTAATACATAAAAACAGCCAGGTATTAATACTCAGAGGAGGAACAAATAGTAATCAGGAAAATGCTTCACAAAGATACTTAATATTGAGGTAATCATCCAACCCATAACGAGAGCCTTCTCGCCCCCAACCGGATTGTTTAATACCGCCAAAAGGGGCCGCTGCATTAGATAGCAACCCCGTATTGATTCCAAGCATACCCGTTTGCAATTGTTCTGAAAGACGCTTGATACGATTTGCATCGCGCGTATAAACATAGGCCGCCAAGCCATATTCCGAGGCATTCGCTAATTGGATCACCTGCTCTTCGGTGGCAAAACGAATCAGGCCAGCCACTGGCCCAAAAATTTCCTCACATACAAGCCGAGCATCTTGCGGAACATCAACCAACAGCGCCGGTGGAAAGAAATTACCTTGTGCAAACGACTCAGCCGCAGATGTTTGAAAAGGCGTTTGAATAGCCGCTTGATAAGCTATCCGAGCCCCGCGCTGCACAGCATCATCCACAAAGCTCTGCACTTTTTCCTTTGCACGCAAAGAAATTAATGGCCCGATAGTAACCTCATCGGTAAAACCATTACCTAGCTTAAGTGTTTGCATAGCTGCTGTGAGTTTTTGGCAGAATGCATCGTAGATAGATTGATGAATATAAAAGCGATTAGCGCAGACACAGGTCTGCCCGGCATTGCGAAATTTTGAGGCAATTGCGCCGGTGACTGCCGCATCCAGATCAGCATCCTCAAACACAATAAAAGGCGCATTTCCTCCGAGCTCCAGAGTGATGCGTTTTACATCCGCTGCACATTGGGCTATTAACTTTTTGCCCACCGCCGTAGATCCAGTAAAGGATAATTTGCGCACCAATATATTGGACGTAAAAACCTCGCCAATGGCCTGCGCCTGAGAGGAAGGTACTATGTTGATCACACCAGCAGGAATTCCGGCCTCTAAAGCCAGCTGCGCCAAGGCCAACGCAGACAGGGGAGTTTCTGCTGCGGGCTTGGCGATAACCGTACAACCTGCCGCCAGTGCAGGAGCCAGTTTGCGCGCAAGCATGGCATTGGGAAAATTCCAGGGCGTAATAGTGGCAACCACACCCACAGGCTGCTTGGTAACTAAAATGCGTTGGTTGTTCGCAAGCGGAGGAATGACATCGCCATAGATACGCTTCGCCTCTTCCGCAAACCATTCAATATAACTAGCGCCGTAGGCAATTTCGCCACGCGCTTCCGCAAGTGGCTTGCCCTGCTCAAGCGTCAGTAATTGTGCGAGTGATTCCTGGTTCTGCATCACCAGATCAAACCAGCAACGTAATAAACGACTGCGTTCACTTGCAGTTTTTTCTGCCCAGGTAATTTGTGCGCGTGCAGCGGCATTAATCGCACGCGTAGCGTCTGCAGGTGTGGCATCGGCAACCTGCGCAATTAATTCACCCGTTGCCGGATTCATGACAGCAAACGTTTTTTCGTCAGCAGATGAACACCAATCTCCGTCAATGAATAATTTATTTTTTATGAAGGATGAATAGACTGCGATCATGGCAAACTAAGTTCCAAAAAAATTAACCGGGCTTTTTAGCGATAGGTTTAACACCCACTTTCAACACTGTGTTGCCATCCACTTCAGCAATGGTCCACAACATACCGCTCCACTCAGATTTATCGCCTACTACCGGTTTGCCACCCACCATCTCGGTAATTAGCCCACCCAGGGTTGTATGAGATTCGTAGCCTTTCATATCCAAACGATACAACATCGCCAGATCACGTAACTCTGCTTCCCCCTGAATAATAAAGTCACCAAAGAAACTGACATCCAAAGTACGTTTGGGCGCTTCACTAAATAATTTACCTAACGAGGGAAGATCATAATCATGGCCGATCACACATAAAATATCGCCCGCCATCAAGGTAGTACTACCAGATGGATGGAGTAATTCTTTATCGCGAAATAACGCGGCGATACGTGTATTGCCTGGCATTTTTAATTCGCGCAATGCTGCCCCGATACACCACTTTTCCGCGCCCAATTTATAAACAAACATCTCCCATTGACTGGTGACATGAATTTCCAAACCGGCGCGCGATATTGGCGATGGTGTCGCAGGAACCACTACCCCGGCTTTTTTCGCCGCCCACCCCAGAGTAGTCCCCTGAACAACCAACGAAACCAGCACGATAAAAAAGGCCACATTAAAAAATAGCTGCGCATTTTCCAAACCCGCCATCAACGGAAATACCGCCAGGATTACCGGCACGGCACCACGCAACCCAACCCAGGAAATAAAAGTGCGCTCTTTAAAATTGAAGCTGCGGAAGGGTAAAAGGCCAACAAAAATAGACAACGGACGCGCAAACAAAATCATCCACAGCGATAACAACAACGCTGGTACAGCGATGGGCAATAATTGGCTGGGAGTGAGCAATAATCCCAACACCAGGAACATACCAATCTGGCTCAACCACGCCAGGCCATCAAACATGTGCAAAATGCCGTGACGGTTGCGAATGGGGCGATTACCCAACAACAATCCACACACATAAACCGTGAGAATACCGCTGCCGCCCAGAAAACTGGACAAGGCAAAGAGCATAATTCCACCGCTCACTGCCAGCAGCGGATACAAACCATCCGCAATCGTTAGGCGATTAATCAATTGCAACAACAGCCAGCCACCGCCCAACCCCAAGGCGATACCAATACCAAATTGCTGCGCAAAGCTACCCAGGACTCCCCAGGTAAAACTGGTTTGGCCGGCCGCAATCATCGCGATCAGGGTGACAGTAAGGAACACCGCCATAGGATCATTACTGCCCGATTCTATTTCCAGGGTTGAGCCGACGCGCTCGTTCAGACCTTTGCCATTGAGCAGGTTAAAAACCACAGCAGCATCCGTAGAACCCACTATGGCACCAATCAATAAGCCTTCAATCCAGGACAAATCAAACAACCAGGCCGCCGCAACACCGGTTAGACCCGAAGTAATCACCACGCCAACAGTCGCCAGAGACAAGGCTGGCCAGAGCGCAACACGGAAGGTTGCGGTACGGGTACGCATACCGCCATCGAGCAGGATAATTGCCAGCGCCAGGTTACTCACCAGGTAGGCCGTAGAGTAATCGTTGAACACAATCCCGCCGGGGCCATCGACACCGGCGATCATGCCCACTGCCAGGAAAATAACCAGAATAGGAATGCCAACGCGCGTAGAAATCGAACTGAGCAAGATACTGGCAGCAACCAGAATTGCCCCAACCAGTAAGATATTGTTGATTGTAGTAGCGTCCAAACGGCGATCCTTTTATAAAATATCAATAAAAACAAATACTAATGAGATCGGATTGTGCCCGTAGTAACCGGTTGCTGTCAAAAAAACCAAGTCTCATAAGCATCAGTAAAGCTCATTATCCAGAAAAAAATAGTTGCCCTTATTTAGCGCAAATCCATCTGCTTTTCCGGCTATAATTCGCCCCATTCTCCTTATAAAAGTCGTACCCCATGCTCAATAAAGATGCCCTGCAACAACTTTCCCAACTCAAAACTTCCATTGCTGCTGCCAAAGACATAGCCCAGGGCACAGTGCGCACTACCACCAAACGTTTTGGCTTCCTGATTCTGGCTGATGGCCGCGAGGCATTTATCGACCCGGAGCAGATGATGCGCGTACTGCCCGACGATTTGGTAGAAGCGGAAATCAATACCAACAGCAAAGGCCAATATGAAGCGAAATTGCTCACACTGATCAAACCCGGCCTGAAAGAATTTGTTGGTCGCTATGTGAATAAAGGCACTACCGATTTTGTCGAGCCAGATGTAGCCAACTTCAATCGCTGGTTATTTATTCCCCAGCAGGAGCGCAAGGGTTTTGAAGTGGGCGATTTAATCCACTGCGAAATTGCTCGCCACCCGTTTAACAGCGAAGGCAAAACCCAGGTCCATATCATTAACAAATTGGGCAAGCCCGATGATGCCGGGGTAGAAAGCCGCTATAGCATTGCAAAATTCCAAATGCCATTCGAATGGCAAGCCCCGGCGCAAAACCAGGCGAGCAGTATTAATTGGTCACCGCTGACCTTTGATAATGGCGAACAGGATTTAACGCACCTGCCCTTCGTGACTATTGATTCCGAAAACACACGTGATATGGACGATGCGATTTATATCGCCGCCAATCAACAAGGCTGGGAATTAATCACCGCTATTGCCGACCCGAGTAAACACATTGATTTCGGCAGCCCGCTCGAACTCTCTGCACGCGAGCGCGCAAGCACACATTACATCCTCGGCCAAACAGTCACTATGTTGCCGGTGGATTTATCGCACGATACTTATTCACTCGTGCCGGAACAAAAACGTCCCGCTGTGATTTGCCGTATGCAAATCGCGCGCGATGGCACAATTACTCAATATGAATTTGCTGAGGCGCTGATTCGTTCGCAATGCAAATTGAGTTACCAGGGTGTTTACGATGCACTGATCAGCGATATATCGACACTCGCAGCACCAGCGCACGTGCACGATATGCTGGTAGAGTTACAAGCTTTTGCCCTGGCTCGTGCCACTTATCGCCAAGTCAATGCGCTGGTAATGGAAGAGCGTGCTGATTATGCGTTTGTATTAAACGACCAGAAAAAAATTGATCATATTGAAAAACGCGAACGCAATATCGCGCACCGTATGATTGAAGAAGCCATGCTGGTTACCAATATTTGTGCGGGTGAATTATTTTTGCAGCACCCCGGCTATGGTATTTTCTCCAGCCATATCGGTTTCCGCGCAGAGCGAGTTGGTGACGCACAGGCCTTGGTGCAAGAAGATCGCCCGGATTTAACACCCGGTGATTTAACCCAACTGGAAAATTTCACTGCCTTATTTCGCGAGCTGCGTGTAAACCCAACTAACAACGCCAGCAGTGCGCCACTGCATTCATTACTGCAACGCATGCTGCAAGCAGGCTCATTGACCTTTGATCCTATTCCGCATTTTGGTTTGGGCTTTAAAGCCTACGCGATGGTAACTTCACCTATTCGTCGCTATAACGATTTATTTAATCACCTCGCCATTAAACGCATCCTGCGCGGCGAGCCACCGGTTGAAATCGAGGATAAAAAGCAATTTGCCGACGCATTACAAAACCAATTAAACACTGGCCGTCAGGCTTGCCGTTTCACTGAAAGTTGGCTGGGTTGCCAATACGCGGCACAACATATCGGCAGTTTGCATCAAGGCAGTATCGCGCTGGTTAACTCATTTGGTTTGGGCATTAAACTGGATGATTGGGGCCTGGATGGTTATGCACTACTCGCTCCCAAAGAAGGTGATGTAAAAGCGCAATTTGATTCACGCCGCTTAAGCCTTACCATCGAAGGAAAAACCTGGCGCCTGGACGATAAGGTGTATGTGTTGGTGCAAGACGTTGATATTGAAAAACGCAAAATTGGTTTGGAAATTGTGAGCGAGGAAACCGCACAGCGTTTAAGTGCGTGGCTCTAACCTGCATCTATTTCGCGGTATTAATTTCAATTTACTAAGGGAGATGATCTATGGCAAAGCAATATTGGTTATTCAAAGCTGAACCCCATATTTATGGCATAGATCATCTCGCTGCTGCGCCCAACAAAACCGGCCGCTGGGATGGCATTCGCAATTATCAGGCGCGCAACTTTTTGCGCGACCAGGTAAAACTCGGCGATGAAGTATTTATCTATCACAGCAGCTGCAAAAATGTCGGCATAGTCGGCACCGCCAAAGTCGTAAAAACCGCCTACCCAGACCCCACCCAATTTAATCCAGAGAGTGATTACTACGATCCCAAATCTACCCAGGAAAATTCGCGTTGGGTTTCGGTAGATATTCAACTCACTAAAGTATTTCCACGCTTAATTCCACTGACAGAAATTAAAGCGCAACCAGAATTGGAGAATATGGTGTTGGTGAAACAGAGCCGGCTCTCTACACAGCCGGTGACGGGGGATGAGTGGAAATTAATTAATTCGCTGATAGCGAAAAAATAATCTTCCAGCAAAACGCAACAAGTAAAAGCGGCAAAATAAAGAGTGATGAAAAAACAGCAAAAACAAAGGGCGCAATAAATTGCGCCCCTACGAAATATAAAAACCATGACATATGGATTGGATCCGCGCGAACCACACAACCAATGTAGGGGTTCAATTTATTGAACCCAAAAAATTCGATTCAAAATAAAAAACCAGCATCTGCTGGTTTTTTATTTACTGCTTCAAATCAATACAGATTACTCATCCGCCATTCGATCCTGCGCTTTGCTTACACCGGTTTCGGGTTCATCCATTTCATCTGCGGGGTCAACACCTGAGTCATCACCATCTTCTTCATCCTCTTCCGGTTCAAGCGATTCGCCATTCATTTGGCTTTGCTCGATCAAGATAGCTTCCGGAGTTTGAATACCGATATGGTAGGCAGCAAAACCCGGGAGTACTACTTGATCCAACGCCATGCCAATAACACGACCTTGATACGGTGATTTGATAGTGGTACGCGCGTTGGTAATTGGGTCTGTGACAGTACCTAACAAATCACCTTCTTTTACACGCTGCCCTAGTATTGCCTTGCTAAATAAAATTCCGCTCTGGTTTGCACGCACCCAGGTCGAACGGTAATAGACAGGAGCAATTCGATTCCAGCGTTTTTGTTTGCCATACATTCCCGTTTTTGCGAGCAATGTATTAATCGCGGTAACCCCCTCCTCCACCACTTCGCTTTGCATGGCCATTGGCTCACCCGCCTCCAAAGTTACAGCGGGAATTCCGGCGCGCACTGCAGCTGCACGTAAGGAGTTGGGATTGCCGCGCGAATTTAATACCGCAATCACACCAAAACTCTGTGCGAGGCGCGCTACATTTTCATCACCCAGGTCGGCACGCAGTTGTGGCAAGTTGGTGCGATGGAATGACCCAGTGTGCAAATCAACCAGCGCATCGCACTGCATAATAATTTTGGAAAAAAATGAATGCGCCAAGCGCGATGCAGAGCTGCCGTGGGTATTACCGGGGAAATAACGATTCCAATCGCGGCGATCTGGCAGGTAACGGGAGTTGCGGCGGAACCCCATAATATTGGCAACAGGTACACCGATAATGGTGCCGTTTAATTTGGCGGGATCAATTTCAAAAACGACGCGGCGAATCATTTCAATTCCATTTAGTTCATCGCCATGTACCGCTGCCGTCAGGCACAGTGTTTTACCAGGATTTGCACCATTCACCACCAGCACCGGCGTTGCTTCACTAAAAGCCCCCACCGCCGCATCAGAATTCCAGGTCAAACGCACTGATGAATTGGGTTTTACTTCGGTATCCAAAATAAATTTGGATAAAGTCAGCGAGTCAGCCGGAATCGCTTCCGTAGTAACTTGTGAACTTTGGCTGGGCGCTTGCACGCCTTGATTGGAAGATAAAACACTGGAGACAGCAACACTGGAGGCATCACTTGATGCCGAACTGCTGGCATCAACTACCGTGCCAGCAATAGAGGACTCAGCACTCGATGATGACACTAGTGAGTGAGGCAACACAGATTCAACTGAAGCAGTCCCGACCGAAGAAGCTTCCAGAGATGTTCCTGAGCTATTGACACCCACACTGCTATTAACGCCTGCACTGGCTTTAACTTCTGAACTGGCATTAACTCCTAAACTGGACAATGCCGCGCTGGATTCCGCAATTAATTCAGCCTTGCTGCTAGCAGCAAAATTTTCAGCAAGAACTGTGGGAGCCGCTTCACTGGACGACGTGAAACTGGTTTGCGCCAGAACAATCGATGAGAAAAAAAGCAATCCAATAGAAAGTAAAAAAGAATAAAAACGTTTCACACTGATTGATAGGACGGTGGTTGATAGGTCGGCGGTAAATAGAACGGTGGTTGATAAGTGGAACTGGCGCTGCATAAGTTCAGTATCTCTTTAATATAGGAATATTACTGTACAGCACACATCCTTGTGATTACTCCTTAACTGCAATCTATCAGGGAATTATTCCCATTCAATCGTTGCGGGTGGCTTGCTCGATACATCATAGCAAACACGCGAAACACCGGAGATTTCATTGATAATGCGACCAGACACTTTTTCCAGTAATTCGTAAGGCAAATGCGCCCAACGTGCAGTCATAAAATCTACCGTTTCTACGGCGCGCAACGAAATAACCCACTCGTAACGACGACCATCACCCACTACACCTACGGATTTCACTGGCAGGAATACAGCAAACGCTTGTGAGGTTTTGTGATACCAGCCAGACGCGTGCAACTCTTCCAAAAAGATTGCATCGGCTTCGCGCAGGATATCCGCATATTCCTTTTTTACTTCGCCGAGGATGCGTACGCCCAAACCTGGGCCCGGGAATGGATGACGGTAAACCATGTCGTAGGGCAAACCCAATTCCAAACCAATTGCACGCACTTCATCTTTAAATAATTCACGCAGCGGTTCAACCAGTTTAAAAGCCATATCTTCCGGCAAACCACCCACATTGTGATGCGATTTAATAACGTGCGCCTTACCAGTTTTGGCCGCAGCAGATTCGATCACATCAGGATAGATTGTACCTTGTGCTAACCATTTAACATCTTTGAGCTTGGTGGCTTCAGCATCAAATACATCGATAAAAGTACCGCCGATAATTTTGCGTTTTTTCTCGGGATCATTAACACCAGCGAGCTTACTGAGAAATTGTTCTGCAGCATCAGCACGGATAACACGCACGCCCATATTTTTGGCGAACATATCCATCACCTGATCGCCTTCGTTTTTGCGCAACAAACCGTTGTCGACAAATACACAAGTGAGCTGATCACCAATAGCTTTGTGCAACAAGGCCGCAACTACTGATGAATCCACACCACCAGAAAGGCCAAGCAATACTTTGTCGCCACCCACTTGTTCTTTAACTTTTTTAATCGCATCTTCAACAATGTTGGCTGGTGTCCACAGCGGCTCGCAACCACAGGTTTGCAGCACAAAGTGCTCGAACATGCGCTTGCCTTGCA
Source organism: Gammaproteobacteria bacterium (assembly GCA_021151625.1). GTDB lineage: Bacteria > Pseudomonadota > Gammaproteobacteria > Pseudomonadales > Cellvibrionaceae > Cellvibrio. The sequence goes on from JAGKWY010000099.1 coordinate 11,666, forward strand.
ATGTGTGGGTCACTTCCGGATGGAACTGTACGCCGTAGAATTTTTTCGCTTCGTTATACATACCTGCAATTGGGCAGGAAGGTGTAGAAGCCAACAGACTAAAGCCCTCAGGCATTTTGGTCACTTTGTCGCCGTGACTCATCCATACATCCAGCAGCGCACTACCATCCTGATCCACGTGATCTTTAATATCTTTAAACAGTGATGAGTCACCATGCGCTTTAATTTGTGCGTAGCCAAACTCGCGAATGTTTGAACCTTCTACCAAACCACCCATTTGCATGGCCATGGTTTGCATACCGTAGCAAATACCAAATACAGGCACACCCAGGCTGAATACAACCTCTGGTGCGCGTGGCGAACCCGCCTCAGTGGTAGACTCAGGACTGCCCGCCAAAATAATTCCTTTCGGGTTATATTCGCGAATCTCTTCCTCGCTCATATCCCAGGCGCGAATCTCAGAGAAAACGCCAATCTCGCGCACGCGACGCGCAATTAACTGAGTGTATTGGGAACCGAAATCCAGAATAAGAATTCGCTGTGCATGAATATCGTGAGACATGTTGATTCCTGAAGATAAATAAAAATTCGTTTTCACCCCCCCTTTAACAAAGGGAGCCGGGAGGATTAATCTCCCTTGGCCCTCTTGGCTACGCGCCCCGTTTCAAAGAGGGGAAAATGAAAAACTCGGGCGCACCCGAGTTTTTACGTCACTCTTATCCGAGCAAAAATTAACGACCGCCAATTGGATAGTTCGGTGCTTCCTTGGTGATCTGCACATCGTGCACATGGCTCTCGCCCATACCCGCAGTGGTCACACGTACAAATTCTGGTTTGGTACGCATAGCTTCCAAATCTGCACAACCGGTGTAGCCCATCGCTGAACGAACACCACCCATCATTTGGTGGATAATGGCAGTCAATGCACCTTTATAAGGAACACGACCTTCAATGCCCTCTGGCACCAACTTCTCGGCACCCGCGCTAGCATCCTGGAAATAACGATCTGATGAACCCTGGGTTTGCGCCATGGCACCCAGAGAACCCATACCGCGGTATGCCTTGTAGGTACGACCTTGATACAACTCCACTTCGCCTGGAGCTTCTTCAGTACCGGCAAACATAGAGCCCATCATTACTGCATGAGCACCAGCAACGATCGCTTTGGCAATATCACCAGAGTAACGGATACCACCGTCAGCAATCGCGGGCACGCCAGTACCTTTCAGTGCAGCCACTACGTTGGCAATGGCCGAAATTTGTGGAACGCCTACACCGCTTACGATACGGGTTGTACAAATAGAACCTGGGCCAATACCAACCTTAACAGCATCTGCACCCGCTTCCACCAATGCCAGAGCTGCAGCACCGGTAGCGATATTGCCACCGATTACTTGTACTTCAGGGTATTTGGCTTTGATCGCACGCACGCGATCCAACACGTTTTTGCTGTGGCCGTGGGCGGTATCCACCACCAACACATCCACACCGGCTTCAACCAATGCATCTACGCGCGCATCAGTATCGCGACTGGTGCCCACACTGGCACCTACACGTAAGCGACCTTCGGGGTCTTTACAAGCGTTGGGGTATTTTTCAGCTTTGTTGATGTCTTTTACGGTGATCAGGCCGCGCAATTCAAAATTGTCGTTAACGACCAGTACCTTTTCGATGCGGTGCTTGTGCAACAGGTTACGCACTTCTTCGGCAGATACGCCTTCTTTAACAGTAACCAACTGCGCCTTGGGGGTCATAATGCTGGAAACCCTTGCATCCAGATTGGTCTCAAAACGGACGTCGCGACCAGTCACTATGCCGACCAAATTGCCGTTGTCCATCACAGGTACGCCGGAAATGCTGTTCTTGCGAGTAAGCGCAATCAGTTCACGAATAGTTGCGCTGGACTCGATAGTAATTGGGTCTTTTACTACACCAGCTTCGAACTTCTTAACCGCACGCACTTCAGCGGCTTGTTGCTCGATACTCATGCTCTTGTGAATAATGCCGATGCCGCCATCCTGTGCAATAGCAATAGCCAGGCGGGATTCGGTAACGGTATCCATCGCAGCGGAAATCAGAGGGATATTTAGCTGGATCTTGCGAGTCAACTGAGTTTTCAGGGATACATCTTTCGGGGTCACATCCGAAAAACCT
>JAGKWY010000007.1 GCA_021151625.1 Gammaproteobacteria bacterium
GACACCATCAAAAAAATCAAAAACCCCACCGGAAAAGCCAATAAAATTATCATTAGAGAAACAGGAGTTTCCATGGTGTTACTCCGAGCTGTGGGTCAATCTGTGCAAGTGCTCAGCAATTTCTGCTGCTTGCCCGGCGCGAAAACTATTTTGATTCGCCAGGTCCGCAACAGTTTCTATGTGTTTTGAAATTTCCCGCGCGGCAATACTCTGCTGCCCAGCGGCTACTGCAATTTCATCTATTAATGCAAATACATCATCGGTTGTTGTCAAAATTGCTGTTAATGACTCATCAGCAATGCCTACCTCCTCAATCGATTTACCGGTTTTTTCCACCACCTTGGTCATGCTCAACAATACTTGCTGCATGCTCTCCTGCACACGTGCAATATTGGTGGCAATTTCACTGGCAGAACCCTGACTCCGTGCCGATAATGCACGCACTTCATCAGCCACTACTGCAAAGCCACGCCCGTGCTCTCCCGCGCGCGCGGCTTCAATTGCTGCATTTAAAGCCAGCAAATTTGTTTGCCCGGCAATATCGCTAATCACCTGTGACATGGCCGTAACATTACCCATTAAGTTTTCCAACTGGCTCACGCGACCTTCTGTCTCACGCGCGAGATTGGCTACTGTATTAACTTCTTTACTCGCTTCTTTTAACGCATTACCACCTTGCTTGCTTAAATCACAAGATTTGGTTGCTGCATCCCGCGCTGCCACAATACGACTACTGATATCATCAATGCTGTGACTTATTTCCGTGATAGCTGCAGCGCTGGATTGGGTCGCATTGGATTGATAGGCCGCACTTTTGGAAACCTCCTTGGCATTGGCTGCCAGTTCAAACGATGAATGGCCCATCTCTTTCACTGCATCTTTGTATTCAGCATTGCGTCTTTGCCGCGCTTTAAATACTTCAATAAACGTATCGTGTAATCCATGTAGTGGACCGGTTACCAGACGGTTCCAATCTGCTACTTCTTCTTTATCAACTGCTGCCAGATAACTTTTTATTCCCGCAATATCGTTGCTAACACCACCAATTAACCCCAGCACCAAAATCACAACTACCACCAGGGGCATTGCCATCCAATAACTATTTACTTGCAACAAAATCGCGCCGATTACCAACAACAAACTGCAAAAAATTGCTGTCAATAACACCCACAATTTCACCGAGGCAACGGCCTGCCCCAAAAAACGCACCATCACAAAACCTCCAACCGGTTTAAGTAAAAATCAACCAGTAAAATCACGCACAAGTTCGGTGCAACCAAAAAACCACAGGACTAATCAGGCGGCAAAAAGGTGCACATGTGATTGGCGTTTATTTGTTTTTACTCTCTCACCATATGCCAATCAACATTCATGCCACAGAATAGACAAACTAAAACCGTCAAAAACACGGAACAATTATCAATAAAAACCACTTAATTACAGAAAGTGACAGTTTATTGTCCCAAAAAGAAAAAGCCCGGCGTTATGCCGGGCTTTAGTGGAAAAATAGTGCTGAGCAACTAATCAGACGAGGCTTTTGCTGACCACCTCAAATACATCTTTTGATAAATCCGGTTCATCCATAATTCGTTCCAATTGCGCTTTCATTAATGCCTGGCGCTGCGGGTTATATTTTTTCCATTTGGTTAACGGGGTTAACAGACGCGACGCAATTGACGGGTTTTGCGCATTAAGCTTGATAATTTGATCAGCGAGGAATTGATAACCAGCACCAGCATCGGCATGGAAATTAATGGGATTATTTGCACAAAAGCCGGCGATAAGAGCGCGAATCTTGTTAGGATTTTTGCCATCAAACGCAGCGTGTGTTTGCAGTGCCTTTACCTTTTGTAAAGTACCCGGCAATACACACATCGCCTGCACACTGAGCCATTGGTTAACCACCAATGATTCGTGTTGCCAGCGCTGGTAAAAATCCGCAAGTGCATTAGCCGCAAGCTGTTGGGCCAGCGGCGTTTCACTATTTACCAACTGCGTTAAGGCCGCCATCACATCAGTCATGTTATTAGCTGTGCGATATTGCTGCTCACATTGTTTAATCAAGGCTTCATCACCTAGCAACATCAAATAACCCAGGGCAACATTTTTTAAGCTGCGCGCTGCGATTGCATCGGCAGTTGCCGCATAGCTTTGTTGATGATCATAAGCGCGATAAATAGTTTCCAGCTCAGCACGCAGCGCAAGTGCCAATGCTTTACGCACAGCAGCGCGACCATAATGAATTGCTTCCACATCGACAACCTCGGCCAGCTCACTAAGGTAAGCTTCTGAAGGCAAGCTGAGCATATAGGCAACCATGGCCTTATCCAGGCTTTCGTCTTGCAACACACTGCGATAGGCGTCAACCAATTCGGCATCCACCAACCAATTCACCAATGATTGACCTTCCTGATAGGCGGCCATCGCCACTTGTATTGCCTGCAAACCCAATTGCTGGCTGGCTTCCCAGCGATTAAATCCATCGCTGTCGCGACTCATCAACAAGATTAAATCTGCACGTGAATAGTCGTAATGCCATTTCACCGGTGCAGAAAAACCGCGCAATAAGCTGGGCACCGGTTTTTCCTGCACACGTTCAAACACAAATGTTTGTTCGGCCTCGGTTAGTTCCAATACTTTGTAGGTGTTATCGCTGGTTTCAAAATCCGGTGCGGCATTTTTTAACACCAGTGGCAAATCCCCCGCGCTGCCAATCAAGCCAACAGCAACAGGAATATGGAATGGCAATTTGTTGGTGCACTCAGGTGTTGGTGGGCAGGATTGTTTAATCGTGAGCGAATATTCCTGCGCATCTTCATCGTAGGAATCGGTAATCTGCAAGCGCGGCGTGCCCGCTTGTGAATACCAGCGTTTGAACTGGGTGAGATCAAGGCCAGAGGCATCTTCAAGGGCTTTGATAAAATCTTCAGTGGTAACTGCCTGACCATCGTGGCGATCAAAATACAAATCTGTGCCTTTGCGGAAATTTTCCTTGCCTAACAGCGTAGCTAGCATGCGAATTACTTCCGCACCTTTTTCATACACTGTCATAGTGTAGAAGTTGGAAATTTCGATATAGGACTCCGGACGAATCGGGTGCGCCATGGGGCCTGCATCTTCTGCAAACTGGGCGGTGCGCAATAGCGTTACATCCTCTACTCGCTTGACCGTACGTGAACCCATGTCGGCCGAAAACTCCGAATCGCGATAAACCGTAAAACCTTCTTTCAAACTCAATTGGAACCAATCGCGACAGGTAACGCGATTGCCGCTCCAGTTGTGAAAATATTCATGGGCTACAACTCCTTCAACGCGCTGGAAACCGGCATCGGTTGTTGTTTCCGGTTTTGCCAGGACGCAGGAAGTGTTAAAAATATTAAGGCCCTTGTTTTCCATCGCGCCCATATTGAAATCATCAACGGCGACAATCATAAAAATATTCAAGTCGTATTCACGCCCGTACACTTTCTCATCCCAACGCATGGAATTTTTTAGTGAAGTCATGGCGTGATCACACTTATCCAAATCCTTTGGTTCTACAAAAATTTTCAAGGTCACTTCACGCCCGGAGCAGGTAGTAAATTTATCCTCAATGTGCGCAAGCTCACCGGCTACCAACGCGAACAGATAAGCGGGCTTTTTAAAGGGATCATGCCATGTAGCGTAGTGGCGATTGCTCTCCAACTCACCCTGATCAATTAGATTGCCATTGGATAAAAGCACCGGGTATTTTTTATCCGCAACCACGGTAGTGGTGAATTCACTCATCACATCCGGGCGATCCAGGTAATAGGTTATCTTGCGGAAACCTTCTGCTTCACACTGGGTGCAGTACATAGTGCGCGAGCGATACAAACCTTCCAGCGAGGTATTTTGCTCGGGTTTTATTTTGGTAATAGTGATAAGGGTAAATTCTTCCGGTGTATTAAGAATGGTGATGGATTCTTCACCGAATTGATAATCGCCCTCGCCTAAAATTTTTCCATTTAATGCAATGGATACCAATTCCAGATTAGCGCCGTGCAAGGTCAATTGCGTTGCAGGCTGTGCCGCCGCCGGGTTGCGATACAACTGCAACATTGCACTAACAACCGTTTCACCGTCATAAATTTCAAACCGCAGATCAGTGGTTTTGATTAAATAATCCGGCACTGAATAATCTTTCAGATAAATGGTTTTGGGCGCTTGCTCTGTGGTGGGCAGATTTTGTTCTACGGCAGTCATGGCAACATCCTGATTCACTTACGGGGCTTAAGTAAAAAGCAACAATAGAAAACTACTCAACCCACTTGATGGGTTTATCGGTATGGGCATGATCATGGTCGTGATCATCATCACCACAAAAAGTATGCGGCTCAGGCGGAATGTAACCTGTGTGCTGGTCAGGTGGCAGGTTCTTGTGCTCATAGGCAATGACGGCTTGCATACACAACTGGCGCTGCTCGCTGGATAGGCGGTTGCCATCAGGCCATTTGCCCAACTCTACCGCGCGTTTTAAATTTTGGTAAATTTCCGGCGTAAGGCTGGAAAGCAGTTGCTGTATATCCATTGAATTACTCGCAAATCAAAAAAATTAACGACGAAAAAACTGTGTTGTTGCCAGCGCATACAAGGCACCGGCAATTAAACCACCCAGATGCGCGGCATTGGCGACTGAGCCAGAAATAAAATAATCAACCACTCCAGTCATACACAGCACTAACCAGAACAACATAAAACCAATTAACGCTGGTGACACAGCTATCAGAGGATGAGGGACAAGTCGCTGACGAACAGCAATAAAACCTACCAACGCATAAACTACACCGGACATCCCGCCAAATGCAGGCGATTCACTCCAGAGATATTGCGCAACATTGGAAGCCACACCACTAATCACCACGAAGAGTAAAAATGACCAGGCGCCCATCAGGTATTCCAATCGTCGCCCTAAATCCCACATCCACAAACTATTAAAGAGCACGTGGAAAATTCCAAAATGTAAAAATATCGGCGTTAGCAAACGCCAGACTTCACCAGCGGCCAGTGAGTCAGCAAGCGGAACAATGAGCGTGGTTGTAAACTTCTGAAAACTGAACCAGTACACCAGTTGGCTGTTCGACTCAACTAAAAACGCGCCCAGTGCACTCAAGGCTATTAGCAAAATAACAACCGGAACTTGCATGGCTTGCTGGGCGAGCGACGGTGACGAATATGCAGGGGCTTCTGCAACCGGAGCTGATTCCAAACGAATATCGCCCTGCGAATACTGGGTTAGAAATTCCTGCAACGCAGGAACCACCCTCTCATCCAACACCCAGAGGCACTGTTGCCCCTGCTCTTCGGTAATACGATGCTGCAGGCCACGCGTGCGCAAATAATCGCTTAATTCCTGCAAATCCTGCTCGAGTGAAAAATATTTAACCGCTATCCAGTTCAAAATAGAAAGACCACCTGACGCTTACGAATTCAAATAGATTAGGGATCTACATAGACCCACACGAATTTGTCCGACTGCAATTGTGCCTCACCGTCCATGCGATAAGCCACCAATCGCCCAAATTTAACCGCACTATAATCCAGGCATGCGAGATTGTTAGCCAATGGCCGGGGTGTCCCTTTTAGCCAATAGTGTCCAATAAACAGCGGTGGCTGGGACGCATCGTAATAGACCATCTGCGCGCGATGCTCGGCACTGATAGCCGCGCAGGCGACATGCTCGGGCAAGGGATCAGGCTGGAAGAGCAGCTGACCATAGGTCTCCGCCGTGTGCCCCCAAAACTTGGTGCGAAAGGCACGGCGCTGGTAGCCGTCAGCAGACACCATTACCTCACCTTCCGGTAACGGCAAATCCACCCCACCAGTGAGCCGCTGTTTGGTAATCGCCTCCAGACTGCCCTTTTGTGCAGACTTGATAACAAATGGCCAATCGATATGTCCATCGCCATAATGTTGACGATGCTTATCTATCAAAGCGTGATCCCAGCAAGCGTGCACTGCACGAAACACCTGATGAGTTTGCGGATGCTCTATTTCCAGAAACAGCGGCAACTCCACAAACCAGCGCACAAAGGCCAGCCACTCCTGGGTGTGTTCGGCAAATTGCTCCAGGGTTTCCGCCACCTGGCGAGCACTGGCAATGGTATGGGGACGCAAGTATTCGCTGGAGCCAGGCCCGGTCGGGGTACTGTAGGTGATTGCATTGAATTCGTGGTTGCCGAGAACCATCAGGGCGCTGCGCGCCTCCACCATATCGCGCACCAGATGCAGAGCTTCGCGGATACGCGGGCCGCGATCTACCACATCGCCCAAAAAAATGACCTGTCGCTGTGCATGGCGATAAACACCGCGCTGCTTCTTGTAACCCATCTGCTGTAACAAGCGCTCCAGCGTATGGGCACAACCGTGGATATCGCCAATTAAATCGTACCCATAAGCCTCGCCCATGCGCGGTTGAAGGATTGATTTAATGGGCGATGCTTCAGTCATATCATTCCTTTAGCAGATGACCGCCCCACCCCAGTTTGGAGCGGCAGCGCTCATAGAAGTTGTAATCATTGGGATGAAGCAGCTGCAGTAGCTGCGGTTTTTTGCGGATACGAATTTCATCGCCAGTTTGTACATCCACATGGGAATGTCCATCGCAAGTGACCATGGGCTCTGCGCGATTATGCTCGCCCACAACAACAGTGATTTCGCTGCTGCCCGCAACTACTATCGGCCGGCTACTCAGGGTATGGGGATTCATGGGCACCACAACTATGGCATCTAACGTGGGGTGCAATAAGGGGCCACCGCCACTGAGGGAATAAGCTGTTGAACCGGTGGGCGTAGAGACAATCACCCCATCAGAGCGCTGACTGGTGACGAAGACGCCATCCACGCTGATTTCAAATTGCAGCATATGAATGAATTGGCCGGGGTGAAGTACCACATCATTGAACGCATCGGCAGTGGCGATTAGTTGGCCATTACGAATCACTTCCATATCCAGCAAAAAGCGCATTTCCGAAATGTAATCACCCGACAGAACTTCATCGACCTTGTTTTCAATATCTTCTGGCGTGATATCCGTTAAAAACCCGAGACGCCCGCGGTTAACCCCCAATAAGGGCACATTATATTTCGCCAGCGCACGTGCACCGCGCAACAGGCTGCCATCGCCCCCCACCACTATCACCAGGTCACACACTTGCCCCATGGCTTCCATGTCCATAATGCGTTGGGCAGCCTTAACTATACCGGCATCGCAAACCAGGGCAGCAGTTTCCGCTTCCAACACAAAATTCCTGCCGCGTTTTTGCAGAAAGCGAATTAACCGTTTTATGGAGTAAACCGCGCGCTCGTTATTGAGATGGCCAATCAGGCCTATCGTTGAAAATTGAGTCATAAATCATCCACTGCGTCAGCGGTTATAGTGAGCCGGCTAGCTCAGGTAAGATCACCAGGTATTTCAGGCTATTATAGCCAGCGAAACCCTCACCGGGATGTAACTTTATGCAGCCACCTTACACCAAACCCAGCAACAGCTCCCCCAGCAGCGCTAATCCCGACAACACCAATCGCACAAACCTGCACAGGCTGCAACAGCAATCTGTGCGCGATCTGGCCTGGTGTTGTTTTAGCGCCCCCATGATGCAAGAGCTACCCGGTTGTAATGCACACATACTGCCGCTTGACAACCAATCGCTGTGGCCATGGCTGCAGGCACTGGACCAACAACCCAAACCCTTGCTCGATCATTTAGCCCAGCTTAAAAGCACACGGCTGGGTATCTATTACGAAGCCCTTTGGCACTTCTATTTTGCCAATCACCCGCAATGGAAGTTGTTGCAGCACAACCTGCAAATTGATCGCGCTGGCATCACCCTGGGAGCCTTCGATTTTTTATGTCAGCACGGCGATGAATACTGGCACATTGAGACAGCGGTAAAATTTTATTTATGCAGCACCCGCAACCCGCTGGAAGCTTACGAATGGAAATACTGGATAGGTCCGGAGGGAAAAGATCGGTTGGATTTAAAACTTAATCATCTGCGTCAACACCAATTGCCCTTGCACCAGACTGCCGAAGCAAGAGAGCCACTAGCAACCCTCTATCCCACTGTGAATCACTGGAACACTGGGCTGTGCCTGCAAGGATATTTATTTTCGCCTGCGCAGCATCCAAGCCAACCTGCATTCAGCCACACTTCCCACGCCCATGGCGCCTGGTGGTACGCCAGCCAATTCCTTGCGCAACTTGCAGAAAAAGAAACCGGACACTGGCTGGTGCTGGAGCGTAAACGCTGGTTATCACCAGCACAAACAGAAGGCGTTGAGCAACTGCTAGGCAATGATCAACTTGCAGAAAAAATCCGGGAGGAATTGATAAGCTCTGCACGCCCGCTCCTAATTGCAGCGATGGCAAAGCAGAGCGATACGAAAACTGAATGTTGGATCGAAACCGAACGTTTGTTTGTGGTTGCTGATGACTGGCCGACTAATCTGTCCGACCCGGCATAGCCTCACCAGCACGCAGTACGTAATTGCGTCTGTCGCGTAGCATGGCTTTACCAGCATTACCAAACAACTGATTGCAATTATCTAGAGCCAGAGTTTTATAACCGTGCTCTGCCAGCAAATAAGCGGCGGCCCGGCTGCGACGTCCGGTATCACAATAGAAAATATACAGATTTTCTTTATTTAGCAGGCGCGATTTAATCGCCAGAAGATTCAGCGGAATATTCACCGCCTTGGGTAAATGCGCTTCGCTGTACTCTTCTTCACTGCGTACATCCACAGTGACAACACCCTTGGCCAGCGACTCTTCCAATTCATTAAATCCTAAGGTGGCAACGCTCGGCTCTTTTAACAAACGATAAAAATCTTGCTTTTCCAAACGCATTAACACACCGTCAGTGCGCATCATAACTGTTGCATTGCGTACAGTTTCATTTACCAATGCATCTTCGCCGAAGCAGCGGCCAACGCCAATTGTCGCCAGATGTTGACGTTTATTGTCAGAATGGCGAGCCACATCCGCCTCACCTTCCTTAATGAAATAACACTGCTCGCCCATTTCCCCCTGGCGAATAATCACATCGCCGGCATAGACGACTTGCGGGGTCAACCGTGAAAAAATTTGCTCTACATTGAGCGGCGGGACTTTGAAAAACAAATTGGATTTCAATACCGTCATCATCCAGTCGACATCTTCATCCAGATCGCGCTCGCGTGAAATAATCAACTGCAGATAATCGGCAACCTGGCTCCAGGTAAGCAACTTATCAAGTCGTTCGCTATCGATACGCAGCACACTGCAATCTGTCTCCGCCACTGCAGTTACGGCGCGCGGTTGTTGATGGGCAATTGGGAAAAGTGAACTGCGACCTTTTATAAGCGTGCGATTGCCGGCGTCATCAACCAGTGCAACATCGCCATACATTAAATACACATGCTGCGCATCGTAGCTTCCCGCCGTAAAGAGCGTTTGGCCAGCACAGACGACTTCCAGCAAGGCATCGTTAAGCAGGGCCATCAAATGGCTTTCACTCATCTCTTTTAACGGAACGAGCGTGCGCGTCAAATTCAAATCAAATTCAATCGGCGCGACCTGAACAGTTTTTTGAGCCTGCATAACCAATTCCTTCAAGAGGAGATAAATTCCGGTATCGGACCAACGTCATCCCAACACCAACTACTTATAATTTTCCACACTGCCTTTGCTGCCCAAAGCCGAATAATCAGGGGCAAATAAACCCTCTCCTTCCCTGTAATCCACCACTGTGAATAGCAACTATGCGCGAACCGCGTGGCCAGTAACCCATTTGCGCCAAGCAATGAATACCCCAGATCAACTTCAAGGTATAAACCGGATCCAGTGGAATTCCCGTCTCCTGCTCAAATGACCGCCAGAACGCAAATAAATTCGGAGGATGCTTTTTGCCATAACCTCCCCCGTGAAATCCGGAAATCAATCGCCAATTAGCAGCAGGTAAAGACTCATTAGACCGATAAAAACCTTGAGTAATACACAGCTGCCTATAGGTCTCTGCAATCCCCGTACCTAAATCACCATCGCCCTTAAGGACAGAGAAGCCCAAGGCGAGTTTGTCATGCCGTCCGGCAGCAACAAGACCAGCAGCTAAACCAGCAAGGCTAGTTCCAGTACCACAGGCGATACACACTGAAGTATAGTCACCCTTTAATTGTTCCTCTAAGGCGCGACCACTCAGGCTCATGCCACTTGCACCCAACAACCCGGCCCCACCTTCAGGAATTAAATAAAAATCCCCATATTGATTACGCCAGTCGATCAAAAGCTCATTAAAGGATTTGCTTTGGTAAGCTTCGCGACTGATAAAAACCAGCTCCATCCCTGCCTCTTGTGCATCCTTAAGCGTTGGACTTAGTAGTTTTGGCCGCTCACCGCGCACAACCCCCAGAGTATTGAAACCAAACTTTGCGCCAGCCATGGCCAGCGCATACAAATGATTGGAATAGGCACCACCAAAACTCAGCACTCGGGAATAACCTGCATCGCGCGCCGCACGCAGGTTATAAAACAACTTGTAAGCCTTATTACCCGACAAGCTCACATCAATTAAGTCATCGCGCCTTACAACTAACTCCACTCCTGCAGCGCTCATCACTGGCGTAGTCGCAACTTGCAGCGGCACTGCACAGGCAAGTTTAAAAAAATCATCGTCCGAATCAATTACCACTGCTTACATCAACCTATTGAACCACTCGATACACCAATTCTTAACAACACACTAATTCTTAACGACGTTCAGCCACTTTTGAATAAACCACCGTCTGGTGCTGGCTGCAGCGATCACTTTCCCCCGGATGAAATTCAAACGGCGTTTCAATCATAGTAATACTGCGCCCACAGCTATGCCCACGTGGATCTACCGCATTGCAGCAGGGCGACTGGTGATGCTCAAGCCAAGACAGATAAATTGCCTCACTCACCCCCGCCTTCTCAGCAGCATATGCCTGGGCATCTTCCAGATAAACACCTATATCATCCAGAGGGATTGCCATTTCACCCAAGCCAGGCAAGAAGGTCACTAAATTAATACCGGCTTTAGTTAAGCGCTCCAACAACTGATCACCGCTATTTTTCAGCAGCTGCTGTTGTTCGCGCTTTAAATTAACAATTTCTTCTTTTAACGCCGTTTCATTCTGGTGGCGATAAAATAATTCCACTTCACGCATATCCAGCATTTCACGCAATTCTGCAGTTGCGGCACTAATTTTGGCTTCCATTTCCAACGCAAAATTTTCTTGCAACAACTGAACTTGATTGAACTCACCCGCCTGCGCTGCTTTTAATTTATGCGCAAAATATTCGCGCATACCTTCAATCTTATTAACCTGCGCATCCAGATTTTCCTTAAGTGCGCTATTGCGCTCGGTTAAATCGCGACTTTGTTGCTCATACTCGTGAAACTTTTGTTGATATGCCAGGGCGCGTTCCTGATGCTCCAACTGCATACTATGCACTTTGGCCTGGTGCTGGTTCATTAATGTCGCTATGCGCAGGCGCTGCTCCTTGATCAGCATGGCCATTTTATCGCGCAACTCCTGGGCGTAATGATCGTGAAGTTTTTGCTCGAGCACTTCCTGCTCGCGCGCATTATCAACCACAGGCTTTACCGCTGGAGCAGCCTTGGCTTTTTCCCGTTTGGTCGGTTTTACCACCATACCCAGGCGATTGCTTTTCACCGCTTTACGTATGGCAACAAAACTGTTGTTACCCGTATCCATCAGCGGATCCCACAAATTTTTCTGGTGCCAGGCAATCGGGCATTGGCTATAGCAGGCCAGGCGAATAGCACCCGCCCCCATATCCGGGCCAGTACCCGTGGCATCGATCAACTGGCGCAGAGGAACATTCCAGCGGCGATCCACCATGCCACTGGCATCAAACGAAATCAGGAAAAACACAAGACCCGTTACACACAGGGACGAATCTATCTGGATGTAGGCGGCCTTGGCGGTGGTATTAGCAAAATCTGGAAATGGGATAAACCCATCCAAAATGGCCTCGAACTCGGGGTAGAGTAACTCGCGGGAAATCTGTTCATCCTGATACAGAAAAACCGCTTCGAGTAATTCTGCGGAAGGGGTAGACATAGGCAGTCGTCTCAAAACATGCAGGAGTTATGAAGGAGAGGGATCAGAAAGCAGAGGCACCGCGAGCCTGCAGCAAATTGCTGCATAAGCCCGGGTTAGATATCTGAATAATCTTCTGTAGCTTCGTCATCGACGTCGTCGTAAAGATCATCCAGCAGGTCTTCAATATAGTCTTGCATGGTTTCTACTCCTTTAAAGTGAATTGACAGAGGGAGCTCATCCCTTCTGACCGACTACCAAATCTGGTGTCGTTCTGGAACTTTACTCCCTGATTCCTAAATTACCAATTGCAGATGACAATTTTATGTATACCGATTTTTTATTAGCCCACTATCAAATGGCTATAAAAACCGGGGAGCACCTGCAAAATGACAGCAAATAAAAAAACCCGCACTTAAAACTAAGTGCGGGCTTTTAGTATAGTGGCGGACCGGACGGGGCTCGAACCCGCGACCTCCGGCGTGACAGGCCGGCATTCTAACCGACTGAACTACCGGTCCGCGAATGCTTCTCAAACGAGCCTCCCTGACGGGATTTGGTGGGCGGTACAAGACTCGAACTTGTGACCCATGCCTTGTAAGGGCATTGCTCTACCAACTGAGCTAACCGCCCCTCGTTGAGAGGTGCGCATTCTAACGAATCTGGCTTGAGTGTCAAACGTTTTTTCACAAGAAATTTAAACTTTTACGAAATCGCTTAAACCTTCAGCAATAGTGGATAAAAAGCCAACAGAAAACCCTGTAGTCGACTAAAAAAATACCTGCATCTTCCAGCAATCGATATATTAAGGTCTAACCAACAAGCTGCTAGATTTAATAACCTGCTATTACCTCAAGTCATTACACAATGAGCCAGACTTCCGTTGCTGAAACACTAAGCACTACCCTGCCCGCCAGCGAGCCGAGCTCCTGGATGGGATTGCTAGTAATATTCCTGCTCATCCTGCAGACGCTGCTGATCATTGGTTTGCAACGCAGCCGCTTGAGTAATAAACGCGCACGCAAAGCGCTCAAAGAATCGCAAAAAGCGCTGGAAGATAAAATTCAGGATCGCACCAAAAGCCTCCATCGTATTAATGACTTGTTAATAGATGAAGTCGCTCGCCACGAGCAGACCGGTCGTCAATTGCGCGAAACAAAGCTTTACCTGCAAAGCATGATCAACTCCATGCCCTCAATTATTATTGGCGTTACTGCTTACGGTGAGGTCACGCACTGGAATGCCGCTGCCGAAAATGCGTTTGAAATTTTTTCCAATGAAGCCCTGGGCCGAAATATCACCGATCTGTTACCGCTATTTCCAGTCACCATCAATGTAATTCGCGGTTCAATTCGCGGTGGAGAGCCCTACTCCATTCAACACACGCAACACCAGGAACATGAAAAAAAGCGTTACTTCGAAATTACTATTTACCCCCTCATATCCAGCAGCGAACAAGGGGCAGTAATTCGTGTTGACGATGTCACTATGAAAGTGACTATTGAAAACCTGATGATTCAAAATGAAAAAATGTATTCATTGGGTGAAGTTGCTGCCGGCATAGCTCATGAAATAAATAATCCGCTCAGTGTGATATTGCAAAACGTACAAAATATTGTGCGTCGCACCGATATTCATTTCGGCACCAACACTGAGCGCGCCAATGAGCTGGGAATAAATATTGATGCGGTAGACCATTATTTAAAAGCGCGCGAAATTCCGCTGATGCTGGATTCAATCCGTGAAGCAGGCGAACGCTCGGCAACCATAGTACGCAATATGCTGGAGTTTTCGCACAACTCCCAACGCAAAACCAGCCTGATAGATATCAAGCACCTACTCGAGCAAACCATTGCACTTAACCAAAGCAGTACACCAAAAGCACCAGGCACACAGGGCATTCAACTCATTACGGAATTTAGCGATTACCTACCTGCAATTAATGCTTCTGCCCCTGAATTACAGCAAGTACTGTTGAATTTATTGCGTAATGCCAAACAGGCATTGCTCAGCCAGGAAATTGATAATCCTTGCATATGGGTACGTGCTTACCCTCAGGAACACCAACTTGTGATAGAGATACAGGACAATGGCCCCGGCATGACCGATACTGTTCGCCAACATATCTTCGAGCCATTTTTTACCACTAAGGAAGTTGGCTCAGGCACAGGTTTGGGACTTTCGGTTTCTTATTTCATTATTACCGAGCGCCACCAGGGAACGATTGATGTAAAAACCAGCCCGGGTAAAGGGAGCAGCTTTATTATCAGATTGCCGCTCTAATACATTGGGGATAACAATCAACCACCCTATCGTTCAGCACAGGATAAGAATAAATGAATCGCAAACTGTTTCTGCCTACCGCCACACTAAGTGCTTTGTTATTGCAAGCCTGCGCAGCACCACCGGTGGCACCGCCAAGCCCTGATTCCCTGGCGCAAGCTGCCACTTCGGTGTTAGAAGAGGCCGTTTATTACTCCACGCTATTTTCAAGTTGCGCTTCATTAGGTGGTGAAATAGAAGTTGATGCTATTAGCAAACAGCAGGATTGGCTTAACACTAACAATCAATTGTTGTTGTCGGCAGACCAGCTTTACAGCAAACAACAAGCTGCCAATACCTTCGAGTACCAAAGCAAAACACTGGCCCCCGCCGCCATCAAATTAGCGCGTGAGGCAAAGCAGCGCGCAATTAAAGAGTTGGCGCTCAGCCAACGCACGCCGCTAAACCAGATTAAAACCTGCGAATTTCGCTTGAACAAAATTAACTCTGCATCGAATAACCTGGCAAAACTCCCTAACATTGCGCCCTACACCGCTGAATTGTTAACTCATTTGCCATTGGACCAAGTGATTACCAATATCCCCAGCCTTGCTGGTGGCATCACTGAAGTAGCTCCCGGGCCAACCTATTACAAACTGGTTAAAGAACATGAGGGAAAATGTCCTACCGGTTTTACCCTGAGCATAGTGAACCAATGGCCTATAGAGGCTTATGCTAATTTCTGTGGAGATGACTCAGTCGAAGTCCTCACCTGCGACTGGGGCAAATGCGAGTCGAAGACGTTATAATGGCGGCAAACGGGCTGCGCACTTACGCAGCCCGCCTTGTTATGTATTGAGCCATTTATGACCAACAGTGATTTTTCCCCAGCCTCCTACCAACAGCAACTAAATGCAAAGCTCACCAAGATCCAACTGGATTTTGCCGAGTTCGCTTTACCAGAAATACAGGTATTCCCCTCCGCAGAACAGCATTACCGCATGCGTGCCGAGTTTCGTGTATGGCATAAACAAGCGCTCACCGACTATGTCATGTTTGATGAAGCCAAACGCCCCTACGCCATCTATGAATTTCCGGTTGGCTCAGCCTTAATGAACCAATTAATGCCTGTGCTATTAGCGGCCATTAACGCTGATGAGTTACTGCGCCATAAACTTTATCAAGTCGATTTTCTCACCACCCAAAGTGGCGAAGCGCTGATTACGCTGATTTATCATAAGCCGCTGACTGAGGATTGGATTGCCAAAGCGAAAGCACTAAAACAGCAACTGGGTATTGATATTGTCGGTCGCAGCCGCAAGCAGCGTTTATTGGTAGAACGAGACCACGTGATTGAACGTATGCAGGTATTGGGGCGCGATTATTTTTACCAGCAAGTGGAAGCGAGCTTTACCCAACCCAATGCCGGTGTATGCCAATCCATGTTGAGCTGGGCGGTAGAAAACAGCAAGGGATTTGGCGGGGACTTGCTAGAGCTTTATTGTGGTAATGGCAACTTCACCCTGCCACTGGCACAAAATTTTTCCAAGGTTTTGGCAACCGAGGTTTCAAAAACCTCCGTTGATTCTGCGCAATACAATATTGCACGCAACCAGATTGAAAATATCCAGATCGCACGCATGTCGAGTGAGGAATTTTCGCAAGCAATGGATGGTGTACGCGAGTTTAATCGCCTGCGCCATGTGAATTTGGCGGATTACAATTTTTCCAGCATTTTTGTCGACCCACCTCGCGCAGGCCTTGACCCACACACTACCAGCATTACACAGCGCTTCGATAATATTATTTATATTTCCTGCAACCCGGATACGCTGCGCGATAATTTGCGCACCATTAGCCAAACACACCAGATCAAAGCCTTTGCCCTCTTCGATCAATTCCCTTACACCCATCACGCAGAGTGCGGTGTGATTTTGCAGAAAAAATAATCTTGTCGATTTAGAAAACCCGCATCGATTTACACAAAAACTTGTGTCATATAAAACGCAGGCCCAGTATAAGACTCCAAATGCTGTTGCTGGGTCGGTGTTAAATCCGCAAACTCGGTAAAGCCCATTTTTTGCCAGAACCTTCTGGAGTCTTGCACCGAAACCAAAGCAGCACCAGATAACTGCCGTAATTTTGCCTGCTGCAGTGAATGCTTAACCAACAGGGGTCCCAAGCCACAACCCGCCGCGGATTTACTGATTGCAAGGTCATGCAAATACAAATGATCTGCATCTGGCTTATGCGAAAATTCACTGCCCCAAGGCGTTACTGAACCCGCATGGGATAAATAGCCCACCAAATAACCACACACACCTTGCTCACCTTCAACAACCCAGGAAGTATCAGGTACATTAGCCAGACGCGCAGCAAGTATCGCTTCGTCCTCCACCATTTCATCCACATAGGCTTCAAGCTGAATTCGCATAACATCATTCAGGTCACTGGCTTGCATAGCGCGACAAGCAAATAATGGTTGCATTAAAACGCCCTGCCCTGAATACGTTTTGCCGCATCCATTACAAAATCATTAAAAGTGGATTCATGGCGCAAGCGCTCAATATCGAATTGATTTTGCTCGGCTTTGGATAACTGCTTCCAGGCTTCCAGATAGGGAATATGCGCCGTTTTGTCACGTAACTGATAGAACGCTGAAAATTCTTCTTTAACAGCAACCTGAACATTCAGGGAATCCAGGCAACCGGAAATACGAATGCATGCTTCCGTTAAACTCAACTCATCGTTGTGCAATGCCTGGGCGAGAATCTGGACACTTTTGTTTAACCATTCACGCTGTTCTTGTTGCGCTTTTTGATTGGCCTCTTCCAATGCCTTAAGTTTGGCTGCGCGTTCTTTTTGTTGACGATAGACTTTGTACACCAGCCGCGTAGC
The DNA here is from genome assembly GCA_021151625.1 of Gammaproteobacteria bacterium. GTDB lineage: Bacteria > Pseudomonadota > Gammaproteobacteria > Pseudomonadales > Cellvibrionaceae > Cellvibrio. Next base: position 17,245 of record JAGKWY010000007.1, read on the forward strand.
AATAGCCGCTAACACCACGATAATCAGCGCACCTAATACAATAAAACACCACAACCAATTCATAACCTGTCTCTACATTTCACTAACAACTACACAACCGCAGTCGATTAACACTAACTGGTAAACAGTTACTGGCAGCAACTACTTACAAATAATGGCATTCAAACGATAATCAGGTGTTTTCACCTGACTCTTCAGTTGCCTCTTCCAGCAACAAAGTCTCTGCGTCTACACCAGCGTCTTCCAGCAGTGCACCGGAAATACTGCGCTTGGTTTTGGCGCCCAGCCGGCGAATATCATCAACGCGTTTTACCAGATTGCCGCGACCAGTTTGCAAACGCTCGCGCGCCTTGGTGTAAGACTCCTGGGTTTTGTTAATTGCATTGCCGATGGCATCCAGCGATTCCAGCAAGAGCACAAATTGATCATGCAATGCACCCGCTTCTTTGGCGATACGCTCAGCGTTTTTATTTTGCTTTTCATAGCGCCAGATATTTTCGACAGTGCGCAGGGTGGCTAGCAAGGTAGTTGGGCTAACCAGCACTATGTGGCGATCATAAGCTTCACGATACAAGGCAGGTTCATGTTGCAAGGCAAGCATAAACGCCGCTTCAATCGGGATAAAAATAAATACGAAATCCAGTGCTTTAATGCCGTCGATCTTTTCGTAATCTTTAATGCTCAAACCCTTGATATGACTACGCAGCGAATTGATATGGTTCGCGAGAAATTGCTTGCGCTCAAATTCATCATCACTGCTGCAATATTTTTCGTAATCGACCAATGAACACTTGGCATCAATCACTATGTCTTTGTTTTCCGGCAAATGGATAATCACATCGGGCATTAACCGGCTGCCGTCGGTGCCAGTGAAATTCACTTGTGTATCGTATTCGCGCCCTTTTGTTAAACCGGACTCTTCCAACAAACGCTCTAATACCACTTCGCCCCAGTTACCCTGGGCTTTGGTATTACCTTTTAAGGCTTGCGCGAGGTTGACGGCATCCTCGCCGATTTTTTGCGCCTGCTTTTGTAACTCCACTACCTGCCCCGCCAAACGGTTGCGCTCGGCGTTTTCTTTTTCGTAAACATCTTCCACTTTTTTACGGAACTCGCTGAGTTGCAATTTCAGCGGGTCCAGAGTGCTATCCAGCAGGGTTTTACTATTGCTGCTGAATTGCTGCTGCTTGTTTTCAAATATTTTATTGGCCAGGTTTTCAAACTCTTTGGCCAAATCTGCCCTGGCGTTCTGCAACAGCGCCAACTGCTCGGCAAAATGTTTGCGCTCCTGCTCGAGGCGGGTTTGCAGCTCGGTAGCATTTTTTTCCAACAGAGTCAGTTGCTCATCTTTACGTAGGGATTGCTGTTGCAATGCATCAAAGTGACGGGTTTTCTCGCGTAGCGCCGCAGCGTCCTGGCGACTATCACCCAGCTCTTGTTGCAACTGCTGTACTTGTTGCTGGGTTCCCTGAAGCTGGCCTTTAAGTTCTACCGACTGCTGTTTTAGTTGCGCAGACTCTTGCTGCAAACTGGCTTCACGCAGGGCATGGATATGTTGAGCCTGTTGCTGGGCCGACTCCAACTCAAAGGTTTTCGCCAGTATTGCCTGTTCCTGGCGACGCCCCAGTAGCCAATACACCAGCAATGCACCAGAAACCAATCCCGCCAAGGCGGCGAGGAGAAGAATAAGGGATGAACTCACAGGAAAACTCCAGAATGCAAACGCCGCTAGGCATTATTGGCCCCGGCCGTTAAAATCGGCTGCCATTTTAGCAATACTTGCCCACTTTCAGGCGATTTGATTAACCCGCACATGACCGATTCCCTAAGTAGCTCTACTCAACCCAGCATAGATTCCGCCCCTGGACCGCGGGTTCTGGTATTCGACTCCGGCGTTGGCGGCCTGAGCGTGGCCCGTGAAATCCAGCAGCGCTTGCCCGGATTAGCGCTGGTTTACGCCTCGGATAACGGCTTTTTCCCCTATGGCACCAAGGGCGAAGCCGAGTTGATTACGCGGGTGGACAAGGTTATTAGCGCCCTGCTTGCGCAATACCCGGTCGATATCCTGGTGATTGCCTGTAATACCGCCAGCACCCTCACCCTGCCTCACTTGCGCAGCAAACTGAGCTTGCCGATTGTCGGCGTGGTGCCTGCCATTAAGCCTGCTGCCCGGCAAACCCTGTCGGGGGTAATAGGCCTGCTCGCAACTCCCGCTACAGTCGCACGCCCTTACACCCATGAGCTAATTCGCGAATACGCGCCCCAATGTGAAGTAATTTCGCTTGGTAGTAGTGAATTGGTGCAGATTGCAGAACAAAAGCTGCGCGGTGAAACTATCGAGCAAGCAACAATTGCGCAAATAATCCAGCCATTACTCGCGCACGAAAAATCTACGCAGATGGACAAGCTGGTATTAGCCTGTACTCATTTTCCATTGTTAAAAGAAGAACTTGCTGCAGAGCTGCCGGCAACCATTCAAATGATTGATTCCGGTGAAGCTATTGCGCGCCGGGTTGAATATCTGCTGCAGGGTAAAGCAGGAGCTCACACTACGCCCATGGATAATATTGCTGTGTTTACCAAGCAAACGCCGGAAGCTGAGCGACTAGCGCCTGCACTGAAAAACTTTTCCATTCACAAAACAAGCTATTTGGATCTCAATAAAATATCAGGCTCTATATAAAAATAATGGGTTGCCTCACAAACAACCCATTATCTTTAATTAACTCTATCCCTTTAATCTCATCTGATATTGAATGTTCTACCACACATTATCTATCGACGAGTTCCCTGATTATTTATCTGACCGTTTAGGTCACTTCACACGAATATCATTTTTCACTGATTTTACTCCGTTCACCTCACTGGCAACTCGTTCCGCCTTACTGATATGTGAACGGTTGGCAACAAACCCACTCAGCTGTACAACGCCTTTAAACGTTTCCACCTGAATTTCCGTTGCTTTTAACTCATCATCTTCAACGAATGCAGCTTTAACCTTGGTAGTAATCACCGCATCATCAAAGTACTCCCCGGTACTTTTTTCTTTGGATGTCGATGAACACCCCGTAACAGCCAAAATAAAAGCCAGGAAAATTGCCGTAATGGAATAATGAATAGTTTTCATAACAAACTCCTTGGTTCAAGGTTTAATTTGACATCACACAAACTTACACAAAAGCTAATGATTGCAAATTGATAAATAATTGGTTTAGTTGGCGATAACAATTTCCACCCGCCGGTTTAGCTGACGGCCGGATACGGAATCATTACTGGCAACCGGGGCACTTTCACCCTGTCCAACTGCAGTAATGCGCGCAGAGGAAACTCCCTGTCCAATTAAAAATACTTTCACTGAGTCCGCGCGGCGTTGGGATAATTCCTGGTTGTAACTATCACTACCAACGCTATCGGTGTGCCCCTCAATTACCAACGAACGCTCGGGTTGCTGGTTAAGGAAAGCTACCAATTTGGAGAGGTTGGTATGCGCATTAGCTTTCAAATCAGATCGGCCTGTTTCAAACAATACATCGCCAAGAGTAACGATTAACCCGCGTTCAGTTTGTTTTGCATTTAGCTCAGCAATCTGGCGGCGCAGGGCTTCTGTTTCCTGTGTACGCGCATCCAATTGCGCAGCTGTTGCCTGATTACTCAAATCCTTACGTTCATCCTCCAAATAACGCGCTTGTGCCAGCGCAATTGCCGTATCCACTTTGCGCTCAGCCAAATACACGTAATGCTGACTGAGTGCTTTATCTTCTTGCGGCTCTTCTGCCAACCTCACTGCTGCTTCAGCTTCTTTAATAGCGACAGGTGCAAGGCTTGCCAGTTTTGAATCGGATTGTAGCTGTGTTAGTTTGCTACGTACTTGCGCCGCTTCGTCGGGAACTTTGGGGCCGGCACAGGCGGCCAACAACCCGGTAATTGCTAAAACAATTGCCACTGAATTAAAGGATTTCATAGCGAACCTCCAGAATTACGTTGCAGTTCCTGTTGCAGGGTATTGATATTTTTATCGAGCTGTTCGTTAACCTCTTGCGCTTTAGCCGCTTTGGCTTTTGCGCTGGCCAACTCAGCATCTACCCGCGCTTGCTCTGCCAATCTTGCTGCGCGAACCATTTCCTTTTCCACTACGGCGATACGCGCCGCCGTTAATTTATCGCGCGCCTCCCCCAACTCTGGCGACGCATAATCTGCAACGCGATCTTGCTCAGCATTTGCAATAGCCAGCTCTGCCGCTTGCAATGCTTCATTGGGTGCCTTGGGTGTAGAGGCACAACCAGCTAACACTGTGCAAATGGCACACACTGTTATCAACGGCATTAGCCCTGCTTTTTCTCGCATAGAAATTTTGTTCATGACAGCATTCCTCGAATTATCATGCTCAGTAAAAATGACCATGACAAATTTGACGAGTTCCTGCAGATTTTTTAACGATGGGAATTACAAGAAATTATAAAAAATGCAAATTTCACACAATGAAATGGCAATATTTATTATTGGCAGGACAAATAACTGAATTGCGGTATTTTTTATTAATGTAATTTTTACAACGAAAATTGCGCGACCCATAAAAAAATCCCCACAACCGAAGTTTTGGGGATTTCATCCTAATGATACTATTACAAAAAAATATAACTAACTGACTAAGCGCAACTCATGCCCATCGGGTTGCAGGTGACGCAAAATATCCATACTGGTAATAACACCTACAGCAATTTTATGCTCGGTCACCACCACACGGTGAATGTTATTGCGCACCATTACCGCAGCTACTTCACCTACACTGGCATCCTGCCGCACGGTAATAATTTCTTTTTGCATAATTTGGTGCACGGTGCAGTTTTGTTCAGCACGGCCACTCCACTCGCGCAAACTGGTTTCATCCAGGTCAATTTCGCAACTTTCGCGATAATAATTACGCAGCGCTTCGCGCCGGCGACTCTCTTCCATATTGCTGAATTTGAAAATATCCGACACGGTTACCACACCTACCAATTCGTGGTCTGAGGCAATCACCGGCGCGCCGGAAATTCCGTGTTTGATAAAGAAATCGGCCAAGCGACGAATAGTCCAGCCTTCATAGGCGCTCAGCAGCGTTTTACTCATAATGGTCTTGGCAGTAGCAGAGTTATTATTGGTTGCAGACATATCAGGTTCCTCATGCAGGTGTTTTCATGCGATCTGTTGATACAGAAATGGGAAACGCCTGATAAGTATTGACCGTTTGTTATGTTTAGCAGTGTATAAATGCGTTAAATCCGGTCTAACGTTTAGACTTATTTGATATTAAATAATCATTAATAAAACCATTCTAACCATACATAAACCCATCACAATAAAAAAACCGCCGGCAGTTAACTGGCGGCGGTTTTCCAAAGTACAACAAACAGCTAATGCGAACGAGAAATTACAAGTCGGTAATTGGCTTGTATTTAGGCACCAGCATGCGCATAACAAACCAGGCAATCAGATAAGCGGTTGCGCAGATCGCAAACATAATGGTGTAACCCATAGCGGTATTGCCTACTTTTTCAAAGTGGTCGAACAATCCACCACCCAATTTATTCAGCAATACACCGCCCATACCACCGGCGAAACCACCAATCCCTACCACTGAACCCACTGCCTTTTTCGGGAACATGTCAGACACAGTCGTGAAAATATTGGCTGACCAGGCTTGGTGAGCGGATGCACCCACCGCAATCAGCAGGATCGGAATCCACACAGAAATATGACCCAAGGGCTGAGCCAACAACACCACTAACGGGAAGAGTGCAATAACAAACATCGCCGTACGACGCGCATTAAACGCATCCATACCTTTTTTGATGAAGTAACTGGGGAAGGCACCGCCACCGATACTACCGAACATGGTCAGGGTATAGATAAGCGCGATAGGTAAAGCAATTTCGGTTTTTTCCATGCCGTACTGTTTGCCCAAATAAATAGGCAACCAAAACAGGAAGAACCACCAGACGCCGTCGGTCATAAATTTACCAAAGGCAAATGCCCAGGTTTGGCGATAACTCAACAAGGAAACCCAGGAGGTTTTTACTTCTTCTTCAACGGCTTCACTTTCGGCAACGTCAGAGTTGATGTAAGCGCGCTCGGAAGCACTTAAACGTTTTTGCTCGCTCGGCTTGTCGTACCACACCCACCAGAAGGCAATCCAGGCCAAACCGATAATGCCGACAATAATAAATGCCCACTGCCAGCCCCACATCACACCAATTACCGGCACAGTCAAAGGCGCGAGGATTGCACCTACGTTAGCACCCGAGTTGAAAATACCCGTCGCAAAGGAGCGTTCTTTCTTGGGGAAGTATTCAGCAGTTGCCTTAATGGCGGCCGGGAAGTTACCCGCTTCACCAAAGGCCAGTACCGCGCGGGCGATCATAAAACCGGCCACTGAATAGGCAGTGATAGCAGCAACACCATTCACTGTGCCACTGGCCTGGTCGATATCCGCCAACCCAATCCAGCTCAGGAAGGTGTAAAAACCAGCGCCCATTTCATAGGAAAACGCGTGGATTGCTGCACCTATAGACCATATGGCAATGGCGATGATATAGCCGTTCTTGGTGCCGAACTTATCGATAAAGCGACCCGCAAAAATCATGGAGATCGCATACACAAAGGTAAACAGGGCTGTGATATTGCCGTAGTCGTTGTTATTCCAATGGTAGAGTTGCATCAACTCCGGGGATAGCAGGCTTAATACCTGACGATCGAGATAGTTAACCGTGGTAGCGAAAAACAACAGACCACAAATAGTCCAACGGTAATTGCCAACGGATTGCTGGCCAAGGGCGGTTTGCTGGTTCATAAGGTCACATGCTTATAGTTATGGAATACAAAGGGAATCATAGCCGCATTAAGCAAGTTTGCTAAAAAGTCACGCTGGCTAATGAAACACTCACCTGTTTGTATTGACCTTAGGTGCCGGGGGTATCTGCATGAATTGCGATTACGCATCTGCAGATGAAGTATTTGGTGCTACTTATTATGGGGACGAAAATTAGCATGTTTCCCTTGGCCAAACAAGCCGCAAGGAGTGTAAAGTCTTTATCCAACAACTACTTATCTGCTGACTTATAACCAAATAACTGCCTCTCCATCAACAGCAGTTCTCCCTCCCTTTGCAAAAGGGAGGGTTGTGGAGGGATTCAAATAAGCGGGCCGGGATTTAATAATTAGGGAGGGATTCAAATAAAAGGCATAATTGCCCCACTCTAATAGCGCCAGAAAACATCATGGTTGATACCTATTTCGATATTACTCCTTACCTGCCTGCCATTAATAACGGCGAATTAATCATCACCGCCAACAACCGTCTGCGTAACCACATGCTGCGCGCTTACGGCAAACAGCAAGAACAAGGGGTATGGAGCAGCCCGCGAATTTACTCACTGAGCCAGTGGATCGACCTCAACTGGTCGCAATTGCAACGCCGTGCCTATGCACCGGCAGCACGCCAGATCATTAATAACCTGCAACGTCAGGCGCTGTGGGAAAAAATTATCAGCCAATCGTCCCTGGCTGCCGCCCTCTTGCAACCTGAGCCGCTAGCCCAGGCTGCAGACAGTGCCTTGCGCAACCTGGAACTGTGGCAATTAACCGAAGAGGATGTTCGCACTGCCGAGCCACAATTAAATGTGGCCAGCAATAGTTATTGCTGGCTCACCTGGCTGGGTGAATTCCGCGCAAAGCTTGCATCTCTGGGATTTATTACCCAGGAAAATGCCATCACCATTTTGGCAGATACTTTTAAACAATTTGTCATTGCGCAAGAAGCGATTATCCATCTCACCGGTTTTGATGATATTCCCCCGCTCCACCAGGATTTAATTAATAGCGCCTGCCAGCAGTTAAACAGCATCAAAGTGGAAAACCAATCCGCACAATTGCTGCGCACTGAAACCAATAGCAGTGAACAGGAAATTCGCAGTGCAGCGCTGTGGAGCAAACAGCAACTGGAACAAAACCCCGAGGCGATGATTGGCATAATCGTGCCCAACCTCGGCCAATGCCGCGACCAGGTGGAACGCATTTTTGTGGAAGTGTTTGAGCCGCTGGCGCTGCTACCGGACCAACCCCGCTACACACTGCCCTTTAACTTTTCCGCTGGCACACCGCTGGGGACAACAGCGATTATTGCTGCCACTCTGGATTTACTGGAGCTACAAAAAACCAGTTGGGATCTGGAAAGCATTTGTCATCTGTTGCTGTCACCATTTTTTGGTGATGCCGATAGTGAATTGGTATTGCGCACCCATTTAATTACCGCGTTGCGCAAGCAGGGAAAATTTACAATCAGCCTGAGCGATATCCGTTACTTCTGTAAAAAAATGTCTGATCAACTGGGCATTGCCGAAAACGATAGCAGTTTGAGCACACGCTTAATTCAACTGGAAAATTATCGCCGCCAAACCTATGGCAACCACAGCGCACAATACTGGAGTGATTTTTTCCAAACGCATTTGGATCTGCTCGGCTGGCCGGGCACACGCCGGTTAGATAGCCAGGAGCACCAGCAACTCAGCCAGTGGAATAGTTTGCTGGAAAATTTTATCCAACTGGACAATACCGGGATTCAATTTTCCTACCTCGCCGCCGTGCAACAATTGCGTACCATTGCCGGAAAAACGCCCTTCCAGGCACAAACACCGCATTCACCGATTCAAATCCTCGGCGCGTTAGAAGGCGCCGGTTTGCAATTCAGCCACTGCTGGGTGATGGGCTTACACCACCGCCAGTGGCCGCCAGTGCCTGCACCTAATCCGTTGTTGCCTACGAATTTGCAACGCACCCATAAAATGCCGCACGCCAGTGCAGAACGCGAATTGGAATTTGCGCGCGCGCTTACAGCGCATTATCGCCAGTGTGCCGCGCAGGTTATTTTTAGTTCGGCCCATAGCGACGAAGACAGCGAACTCAGCCCCAGTGCATTAATTCGCAGTTGGCCGCTTACACCAATTCAGCAACTCGTTGTAAATGATACAAGCGCGAGCGCGTATAACTACCAGCAGATAGCCGCACAACAATCGCCGCAAACTATTCAGGTTGCGCAGGCCCCGGTATTACAAGTTGAACAAGAACCTGTGCGCGGTGGTGCTAACTTATTTAAAGAACAAGCCGCCTGCCCATTTAATGCGTTTGCGCGTTTGCGCCTGGGCGCAACCCGAGTTGATGATCCCATCGCCGGTTTCTCACCCATTGAACGCGGAAATTTATTGCACGATGCACTGGCAGTTATCTGGCGTGAATTAAAAACCCAGGCAAATTTATTAGCACTGGATGATGCCGCGCTCACCAATCTGGTAAATAACACCACGCAAGCCTCTGTTGATGCCATCAAACAAAAGCGCGGCACCAATATTGGTGTTGTCTACGCACAGCTTGAACAAGAGCGCTTGCAACAATTGATATTGGAATGGCTCACATTGGAAAAAACACGCCCGACGTTTAGCGTGATAGCAATTGAGCAGGAAGTGGAAATTACTTTCGCTGGCTTACCATTGAAGTTGCGTATCGACCGTATCGATCAACTTGAACACAGTGGCGAACTAATCCTGATCGATTACAAAACCGGTAGCCCCAGCGTTAAAAGTTGGCAAGGTAACCGTATGGATGAGCCGCAGTTACCGCTCTATGCTGTCACCGCCGACAACAAGGTAGCAGCCATCAGCTTTGCACAAATTAATGCCAAGGCAATGAAATGGCTGGGCACCGGCGAATTACACATACAACACGCAGGTATTGATACTGGAAAAATCAGCTGGCAAGAACAGGTTGATACCTGGACGCAAGATTTACAACAACTCGCCCGAGCGTTTATTCAAGGCGATGCACGCGTGGATATGAAAAATTCAACCACAGCGCAATATGCTGAAGATTTATTACCACTCAACCGTTTACTGGAACAGGATGCGATAGCAAATTTCCTGCGTACTAACGGAGGAGCCAACTAATGTCGCAATCGAGTTTTGATTTTGAATCCCCCACCGATAATTCGCCGGCCGCAACAGGCAATCAATTCACGGACAGTCAATCCGCAAGCAGTCAACTAGCAAGCAGTCAACCAATAGACCAACAGGTTCGTTTTGATGCATTAAACCCGCACAAATCCTTTGCGGTATCTGCGCCCGCCGGTTCTGGTAAAACCGGATTGCTAACCCAGCGTGTGCTCACCTTGCTCGCCTGGTGCGAACAGCCGGAAGAAATTCTCGCGATTACCTTTACGCGCAAAGCCGCCGGCGAAATGCAGGACCGGATTATCCACGCCCTTTGGCAAGCGGCGGAGAATCCTCAACCGCAAGATCCCCATGCCCTTCGCACATGGCAACTCGCGCAAAAGGTACTGGAGCGCGACCGGGAATTGCAATGGAATTTATTGCAAAGCCCGCAGCGCTTGCGTGTGCAAACTATCGATAGCCTGTGCCGTTCCATCACCAAACAATTGCCACTCGCCAGCGGTATAGGTGCGCAACCGGATACGCTGGAAGATGCCAACCAAGCCTATCGTTTAGCCGTGCGCGAATTGTTTAAATTGCTCGAGCAGGATTCGCCCTTCCGCGACGACTTAACTCGCCTGCTGCGCCATATGGATAACAACCTGAATGCGGTAGAAAATCTATTAACCAGCCTGCTCGCCAAACGCGAACAATGGTTAAGCGTGCTCTTGCAAGCTCGCCATGAAGATGCGCGCCGCTATCTGGAAAATGTATTGCAATTGGTGATTCGCGAACATCTGGAGCTGGTTGAAGAAGCGCTGTTATTACACAGCAGCGAAATTTGCAGCATTGCCGATGCAGCAGCAACCAACTTGCAGCAAGAAGGCGAGCGTAAAAACCGTATCCACGAATTGCTGGGCATTAGCGGGTTACCACCTGCAGAACCAACGGTTATTCCGGTGTGGCTTGCCCTTGCCGATTTATTGCTAACCAACAGCGGCACTTATCGCGCACGCCTGACCAAGGCGGAAGGTTTTCCCGCCGGTAAAGAAAATGCTGAATTAAAAACTCGCTTCAGTGATTTAACTGCAGCAATTACCGATACCTCACCCGAGGCCGAACAATTGCTCAACGAAGTGCGTGCACTGCCCGCACCACATTACGCTGAACATCAATGGCAATTGCTGGATAGCCTCACCAGCATTCTGCCCATTTTAGCCGCGCAACTTACCCTGGTATTTAAGCAGCTCAGTGCAACGGACTACACCGCCATCAGCCAGGCCGCACTCATTGCGCTGGGCGATGAAGATTCCCCGAGTGATCTGGCCCTGCAACTGGATTATCGCATTCGCCATATTCTGGTGGATGAATTCCAGGATACCGCCAGTCCGCAGTTGGAACTGCTGAAAAAATTAACCAGCGGCTGGCAAGCTGACGACGGCCGCACTTTATTTATTGTGGGCGACGGCATGCAAAGCTGTTATGGCTTTCGCAATGCCAACGTCGGTTTGTTTCTGGATGCGCGCCAACAAGGCATTGGCTCAGTCGCGCTGGACGCATTGGATTTGCGCGTAAACTTTCGCTCGCAAGCTGGTGTCGTTAATTGGGTAAATGAGGTATTTAAAAATGCATTTCCCGCACAGGATGATATCAGTCGCGGCGCGGTAAGCTATTCCCCTTCTGTTGCCTTCAAACCGGAATTGGATCGCGCACAACACGGCAATGCGGTGCAATTTCATATCAGCCGTTATGAATCCCAGGATCAGTCCGCAGAAAAAAATGGCGATGACGAGGATGAAAGCTTTTCCCGCTATTCCAACCCAAGGCAAGATGCGCAATGGCAGGAAGCAGAAAAAGTTGTCGAGTTAGTACAAGAAGCACGCAATAAAAATCCGGATGGCAGCATCGCTATACTGGTGCGTACACGCAATCACCTTCAAAAAATATTGCCCGCATTAAATGCAGCCGGGTTAAGTTATCAGGCCACCGAAATTGATCGTCTCGCCAGTCGCATGGCAATTATGGATTTACTGTCACTTACGCGCGCGCTGTTAAACCCGGCAGATCGCATTGCCTGGCTGGCAATTTTGCGCGCGCCCTGGTGTGGGCTGGACAATCATGATTTGCATCGTATTACCATCGCACAGCTTAACGAATTAAATCCGCGCACCAGTGAAACTGCGTTCGGGGTTATCTGGCCGCAACTACAACATTACGCCAGTATTTCCGGTATTAGCCATGCCGGCCAACAAATACTCGCGCGTATTGTTCCGTTATTGCAACAAACCCTGGCAGAGCGCTACCGCAAACCCTTGCGACAATGGATTGAAGGCCTCTGGTTAGCCTTAGGTGGGCCGGCAACCTTATTGGATGAAAATGATCGCGATAATATCCAGAGTTTTTTTGCACTGCTGGACAAACACCAACAAGGTGGCAGCATTCGCGATTGGCAAGCTTTCCATCAAGCCATTGAACGTTTATTTGCCGCCCCGCAAGCAAACGCCGACGCGCGCTTGCAGGTGATGACCATCCATAAATCCAAAGGCCTGGAATTCGATACGGTAATTATTCCTGGCCTGGATCGCAGCGCCCGCAAAGACGACAAGCAATTATTGTTGTGGCAGGAACGTATTAACCATCACGGGGAAAAACAATTATTACTTGGTTCGCTCGCACCTACCGGTAAAGATGAAGACAGCCTTTACACCTTTATGCGCCGCGAACAGGAAAAACAACAAGCCTTTGAATCCACGCGCTTGTTATATGTAGGCTGTACCCGTGCAATTAAACAATTGCATTTAATTGCCTGCATCAATAGCAAAGAGGAAGAACTGCAGGCACCAGCGAAAAACTCATTGCTGCATAGCATTTGGCCACTCGTTAAAGAGCAGGCCAACACTATTGCAGGTAGCAATACATCCGTATCAACCGTAGAACGGGATTCAATCATCACCGATCAACCCGGATTACAACATCTTTTACGCTTACCTCCGCAATGGCAATTTCCTGCATTGCAGGAAATCACGCTGTTAAAAAACTATCGCGGCCACGAATATGATTTAACTACAAATGAAGAATCGCCCACAGAGCACCAGCAAAACCCACTCAACCTGCCTGAGCTGGAAACGACTAGTGCACGCCTTGCTCGCCATACCGGCACAGTCATCCACTCTGCCCTGCAAGCCCTGGTGGAAAATAAACTAGTGACAGCAAGCGAATGCGTGTCGGCAGACGATTTTATTCATCAACAATATTCCTTCTGGAAAATCCAGTTGCAACAACTCGGTTGGAATGGTGATCATTTGCAACATGCCCTGAAAAAAATCAGTACGGTTATCAGCAATACACTGAACAGCGAAACGGGCCACTGGCTACTCAATTGTGAACACACACAAAGTGCCTGTGAATTATCATTGATGCAAAAGGACCAGCAGGACGTCAAAGAATCCATCATCGACCGCACCTTTGTAGAAAATGGGACTCGCTGGATTGTGGATTACAAAAGCAGCGAACCAGAGGCCAATGAAACCCTGGATGCTTTCTTTGCACGAGAAATGGAAACTTATAAAGGTCAGTTGTTGCGCTATAAGAAGCTTATTGCTGCAATGGAAACATTGCCGATTAAAACAGCGCTTTATTTAGTCAGTGTCGGAAAGCTGATCGAAGCCTTATAAATGAAAACCCGGGCTATGCCCGGGCTTGAGTTTCTTGTGTGTAAGGTTCTACATACTTTTGCAATTCTGCAAAAAACGCAGAAAATTCCGTTTCATAACTCGAGTAATACTGCTCCAATATCCCCACTGCATCCCCGAGTTTGGCTGGTCGGCGCAACCTTGAATCTATACGTTGAAGCGCGATGCTTATTCCAGATATATCCTGATAAGTTTCAAATATCTTGTGCTCAAACATTCTCTGAAACTTATAAAACACATCTCCCGGCAAGTTACTTTTTACTGTTTGCAAGTCTGCATAAAAACCATGGGAAAATTCGTTAAGACTGACAGATGAATATAGATCCCAATGTTTTGCAAGAAAGTGATCGTAAAACACATCCGTTAGAATACCGCCAAAACGCTTATAGTTTTGGGGCATACGGCTAATACTGCCTTTTACAATGGGATGGGAATCGGTAAAGGCATCTATCGCCCTATGGCAATGAATACCTTCTTGATAAGAAGGTGAGAATTGCTTTAGTTCGGTAATGGAAACCAGATCCGGCAATATATTACCCACACGAAACTCAATATTCGGTTTGGATAAATAGGCGTGCGCCAGCCAGTTCATGGGTTAGGCAGCACCCTTTAAAAACGCGGGATACTCATTAATTTTTTGCAGCAGCCTATTTGCCAGCGCTTCATTACTTGCGCCTAGCTGATCCAGAATGTACTGCGCCTCTTTTTGATAGGACAGAATTTTTTCATCGCTCCAATAAAATGGCGGATGATAGAGATTGGTAATGCGATCCGCCAACTTCACCATCCAGATTTCTTTGGGCTGCAACTTTATGCGGGCGATAGAATCTTCCATCTGCGCTTGCTTGGTGGGCAGATTTTCATTTTTGGATAACGCCATAACCCCATCCGCAACTGGGCGACCAAAAAGTTCGCACACCTCCGTATAGGTCGCGTCGGTATCTTCAATGGTATCGTGCAATAACGCGCATTGAATCGCTAAATTTGCGTCTACCACGTCCAGCGTTTTTGCTGTTGCCAGCGACACTTCCATCGCCACACTGGCAATGTGATTTATATAAGGAATTTGCTCGCCTTCATGCGTACCACCATAAGTTTGCCCGGAATGCTTGCGTGTAGCGAACGCCCAGGCTTTTTGATAAATATCCGCAGACCATAAATTAGACATGCTCACATTCTCACTCAAAAAAACTTACAACCAACGCCTGACATTACGCGCATAGTTTTGCCACTCTTCACCGTGTTTCTGCGCTAACCAGGGTTCTTCGGCGAGGGTAATACGCAGATGAAATGCTGCAATCACAGTCAGCGCATAAATTGCTAATGCAGAGGAAAGGAATAACGCAGACCATCCCAACAAAATTAACGACACAGCAACATACATAGGGTTGCGGCTAAAACGATAAAGCCCGACAGTGACCAATTTTTGCGGTGGTGCCCAGGGCGCCAGCGTGCCTTTGCCAGATACATAAAAGTCGCGCACACACCACAACAGGGCAATCGTACCTAAAGCCACAAAGATAAAACCCATGGGCCACACAATACTCACGCGTGTAACCCCAATAAACCCAAGCGGCAGACCGAAAGCAACCACACCGGGCAATACCAGAAATGCAATTATTGCGCGTACCAGCATAGGTAACTCCCCGGGAAACGCGGCCTTCACACCGCCACTTTCTATCGCTCGATAATATAGCCCCGGCCTGCTCTTTTCACCTGCTTTCAGCTCCCAATCATTGCGGTTATAGCAGTAGCTGCTATTAGAAGCCACGCTGCACCTTAGTGGGCGCGACATTTTTACGACATCCCTGCTTTACCCTGACTTAAATCCCCCCAACAAAATACCGATTGAATAATGAGTGCAATAACACAGCGGAAAACGATATTGGCAGCGGTGATCATGCTGCCGCTTGTGTTGGTATTGGTGCTGCTAATGCAAGCGCCTCAACCGCAAGCGGATGAAAGCCCTGCAGCCCCACTACTCACGGTGGTGACAACTCAAGCCCGGAGCGAGCAGCTTCCCCTGCAGGTGCCTGCCACTGGCAATGTCCATGCCTGGCAGGAGGCAAGTATCGGCGCGGAAAGCGATGGACTCACACTCATTGAAGTGCTGGTCGATGTGGGTGATAAGGTCAAGCGCGGTCAACTATTAGCGCGTTTTAATAGCGATATTATTGCGGCCGAGCTTGAGGAAGCCCGCGCATCAGTTGCGCAGGCAACGGCAGCGGCCGAGGAAGCAGAACTGAATTTTTCTCGTGCAAAAACACTGGCAATCTCCAGGGCAATTTCCACCCAACAACTCGACCAAACACGCATAGCCACCATGACAGCAAAGGCGCAACTGGATGCGGCGCACGCGTTTGAAAAAAAGCAGCGTCTGCGCCTGAAACAAACGCGCGTGCATGCACCCAGCGATGGAATTATTAGCGCACGCTCCGCCACTATTGGCACTGTGGTGCCCTCGGCGCAGGAATTATTTCGCCTGATTGAAAATGGCCGCCTCGAATGGCGCGCGCAGGTATCTATGTCCGATATAGAAAAATTAGCGGAGGGACAAAACGCCGTTATTACCAACCAGCAACAGGCATTGATAAGAGGCAGCCTGCGCAGGCTTGCGCCGACAATTGACACCAACACCCACAGCGGTTTGGTGTATATCGATTTACCAGCCAGTGCCAACTTGCGCGCAGGCACGTTTATGCGCGGCTACATTGAAGTGGGTGATACCACAAGCTTAACCCTGCCGCAAAGCGCTGTGATATTGCGTGATGGCTTTCACTATGTCATGCAAGTTGGTGCACAGTCGGTTGTATCACTGAAAAAAATCGTTATTGGCCGGCAAGTGAATGATCGCGTCGAAATAATTACCGGGCTTTCACCCGCTGAAAATGTCATCACCTCTGGCCTCAGTTTTTTAAGTGCAGGCGATAAGGTGCGCGTAGTTGATAATCCCCTTTCCGTCACAGCTTCTATTGAGGAACAATAATAATGAACCTCAATATTTCTTCCTGGGCGATTGCCAACCCTGTTGCAACTTCATTGGTATTTATTCTGCTCACACTCGCCGGGCTCTACGGTTTTCAGGCAATGAAAGTGCAAAACTTTCCCGATATTGATTTCCCGATTATCACTGTCACCGCTGTTCTGCCCGGTGCCTCACCCCAACAGTTGGAAACTGATGTTGCACGCAAAATTGAAGATGCCCTGGCCAATACCCAGGGCATCAAACATATCAAGAGTTCATTGACCGATAGTGTTGCCAGCATCACCGCGGAATTCGGTATCGAAAAAAACGTACAGGATGCAGTGGGCGATGTACGCGATGCTATTTCCAGTATTCGCGCTAATTTGCCCGCAGATATGCTCGACCCGGTGATCAAAAAAATGGAACTGGCAAGCTCGCCGGTGATGACTTACACAGTGACATCTTCAGGCTTGGATGTTGAAGCCCTGTCATGGTTTGTCGATAGCACTATCACCCGGCAGTTAATGTCGGTGACTGGTGTAGGTGCGGTTACGCGTATTGGTGGTGTAACACGCGAAATACGTGTTGAACTCGAAGCCGACAAATTAATGGCTTTAAATATCACCGCTGCCGAAATTTCCCAACAACTCAGCCAACTGCAATTGGAAGCTTCCGGTGGCCGGATTGATATGGGTAACCGGGAGCAATCCATCCGCACCCTTGCCACGGCAAAATCTGCACAGGAAATTGCCCGGTTGGATATTGCACTGTCCGATGGCCGACGAATTCGCCTGGATCAAATCGCCAGAGTGCTGGACACCACTGCCGAACAACGCGCGCTGGCACTGATGAACGGCAAGCCAGCTGTGGCCTTTGACATACTGCGTTCACGCGGCGCTGGCGAACTGGAAGTTGCTGCCGCTACGCAATTAAAAATCCGGCAATTACAAAGCGACTATCCAGATATTCACTTTGCACAAGCAGTTAATTTTAGCGAACCGGTACAGGAAAATTATTCCGGCTCCATGATGTTGTTATACGAAGGTGCTTTGCTCGCGGTGCTGGTGGTGTTCTTTTTTTTGCGCGATTGGCGCGCTACGTTTATCGCCGCTGTAGCGCTGCCACTTTCTGTGATACCCACCTTTATTGTTATCCATTTAATGGGCTTTAGTTTAAATACTGTGTCACTGTTATCCCTCTCTTTAGTAATTGGCGTACTGGTTGATGATGCGATTGTTGAAATAGAAAATATCGAACGGCATTTACTTATGGGCAAAGTGCCCTTCACTGCTGCGCGCGATGCCGCCACCGAAATTGGCCTGGCCGTGATTGCCACTAGCCTGACACTAATTGCGGTGTTTCTACCTACCTCGATGATGGGCGGCATTATCGGAAAATATTTTTTCCAATTCGGGTGGACTTGCGCCATCGCGGTATTTTTCTCACTGATGGTTGCACGCATGCTTACACCCATGATGGCAGCGCACCTACTCAAAGCTCCCCACGAATCAACATTATCGCCGAAAAAAAATACCTCGCCGCGCTGGATTTCTTATTATCTGTATTACTTACGCCGTGCGATTAAACACAAAATGATAACTCTGGCGTTGGTACTGTTATTTGTTGTGTCAGGTTTTATGGCTGCTGCGAATCTGCCCGGCGAATTTATCCCACAGGATGAAAGTAACCAAACACAAATCAGTTTATCGCTGCCGCCCGGCAGTAAACTGCAGGAGACATTAGCACTAGCCGAACAGGCGCGTTATCTCCTGCAAAAAAATCCGTACATTGAATCGATTTACACTGCTATTGGTGTGAGCGCTACATCCGGTGATCCCGATGAAGCCAGCGCGCCAGCCGGTGTAACCAATGCCGTACTCACGGTAAACCTGGCTCCGCGCCATAAACGCCGCGGCGTTAGCCGGCAAATGCTTGAACAGCAGATGCGCGATGCGTTGAACCTACTGCCCGGCACACGCATTAGTGTCGGTATGGGTGGCAACAGCGAAGGCTATGAAATTGTGCTCGCCGCAGAAGATGGCCAATTGCTTGCACAACACGCGAGTCTGGTTGAGCGCGAACTACGCAGCATTCCCGGTATAGGTGCGGTGACTTCATCGGCCAGTTTGGTTCGGCCTGAATTGGTAGTGCGCCCCGATTTTGCTCGCGCTGCCGACCTGGGTGTAACCTCGGCCAGCATCGCCGAGACACTGCGTATTGCCACTGCGGGCGATTATTATCAGGCGCTGGCGAAATTAAATCTTAGCGAGCGTCAAATTCCCATTGTTGTGCGCCTATCCGATGAAGGGCGCAATGATCTGGATAGCTTGCGCCGCTTGCCCGTGCCTGGCACTCATGGCGCAGTACCCTTGGAAAGTGTGGCGGAGCTACAGCTGCTCACCGGACCTGCGGAACTGACGCGCTATGATCGCCTGCGCAATATCAACATCAAGGTGGAACTTAATGGCCGCTCGCTGAGCGAAGTGGAAAATGCTGCAGCACTCTTGCCCAGCCTGCGCAAATTACCTCAAGGCGTAAGTGTGGCCGCGACTGGCGATGCAGAAATGATGGACGAACTGGTGCTGGGTTTTGCGATAGCTATGTTCGCCGGCGTGCTCTGTGTGTATTCGGTGCTGGTGTTATTGTTAAAAGATTTTGCGCAACCTCTTACTGTGTTAATCGCATTGGTGTTAGCGATTCCCGGTGCTTTTTTTGCGCTATGGATAAGTGGTTCAAGCTTGTCCATGCCCTCAATGATTGGGTTGATTATGTTGATGGGCATCACCACAAAAAATTCCATTTTGCTGGTGGATTACATCGTTATGGCGCGGCGGGACCACGGCTATAGCCGGCAACGGGCCATTATCGATGCCTGTCGTAAACGCGCCCGCCCGATTGTAATGACCACCCTTGCAATGGGCGCCGGTATGCTGCCCATTGCCATGGGAATGGGCGCCGACCCGAGCTTTCGCGCGCCTATGGCGATAGTGGTAATTGGCGGGCTGATCAGCTCAACAGTGTTGTGTTTGCTGGTCATTCCCATTGTTTATAGCCAGATAGATGATCTGCTTGAAAATATTAAGGCTAGAATTAATCAGCAACAGAACACTATTAATCTGCACAGGTCTGAAACTCACACAATCCGTAATACTTTTTAATGGATGATACTTTTTAATTGATGGTAGATTTTAATTGACGATAGGTTTTGAATGGTGATGCATCTTGAATGGTGAAACAGTTTGAATAATGAATCCTTGTCCATCCTGATTATTGAAGACAACGCGCAACTTGCGGCAAACCTCTACGATTATCTGGAGGCATGTGGTCATACACTCGATGCTGCACCCGACGGCGTTTCCGGATTACACCTTGCCGCAGCCAATGATTACGATGCAATCCTGCTCGACTGGAATTTGCCGCGCATGGATGGCCTGACACTGCTAAAAAAATTGCGCAGCGAATCCAGAAAAAAAGTGCCCGTTATTATGCTCACCGCACGCGATCAGCTAGCCGACAAAATGGATGGGTTTGAATCAGGGCTGGATGACTATTTGGTAAAGCCCGTTGCCCTGCCGGAAATTGAAATCCGCTTGCGCTCATTAGTCTTTCGCCGCAAACAATGCGCCGCACCGGATGATGTATTACAAGTCAGCGACCTTCGCTTCCACTTAACCACCCTGGAGGTTCGTCGCGGCGAACGAAAAGTCGTGCTGAGTAAAACCGGCCGCCGCCTGTTGGAATTATTAATGCGCGAAAGCCCGCGTGTGGTCACACGTGCGCGTTTGGAACAAGCCGCCTGGGGCGACGCAACGCCCGGCACAGATTTGTTGCGTTCTCACATGCACTTGTTGCGCAAAGCATTGGAGCAGGATGAGGAAAAGGCAATATTACATACAGTTCCAGGTTCTGGTTACAGGTTGGGTGATCTTGAATAAATTATTTTTATCGCTGGAAAAACCAAAGAGTTTGTACTGGGCAATCAGTGCAACGCTTTTGCTTTTTGGCATTGTTATGTTGACAGTAATTTCCATTCAATCATTTAGCAGCCAACGCTTGATTGAGCATAAGATATGGCGCGATTTACTGGAATCCATATCCGCACAACACGCAGCACAAATTCAACGAGACGACACCGTCCTATTACCAACAACTGGCGTTATAAAATCCTGGTATTTAAGTCACTCGTCCGCTGCGCAAGACACCTCCATACCTGCACATCTCTGGAATTTACCAGCCGGCTACTACTCCACGGAGGGAATATTAATGGATAATAATGAAATGAGTTATACGGAAGGCGAAAGCTTTCATGCACTCATTATTGATTTACCATCAGGCAAGTTGATTACAACTATTGATATAGGGGAAATGGAAAACCAACAAAATACTGATTCATTCATTAGTGGTGCGGTGGGTGCCCTGCTATTTTTATTGATAGCCATAGTTATTATATGGCTGCGTGCCAATCTTGTACGCCCAGTCCAGGATCTCGCCAATCGATTACAAGCAATTTCACCTGGGCGTGAAAAATCCAGATTACCAACAGATTATCAACGGGAAGAAATTCAAATTATTGCGCAAGCAACCAACTCACATCTTGAACGTGTAGAACAATTTATTGAACGTGAAAAAAGTCTACTTGATCAAGCCAGTCATGAATTCCGAACACCTATCGCCATTATTTCTGGTGCTGTAGATGTCCTGAAGCAAATGCCTTTACCTGATTATTCAAAGCCCGTGCTGAGCCGCATAGAAAATGCGACTAATGATTTATCGGAGACTATGGTGGCACTACTCTATCTTGCGCGCGAAGCTAACACTGAAACTAATGATATTACCGCTTTACATGAGGTGCTACCGCGTTTGATTAACGACCATAAACACCTACTGGATAATAAAGTTGTACAACTATCACTGTTGGAGCTTGACCCAATACTGGTCTCGGTACCGGAATCAATGGTACGTATTGCTGTGAGTAATTTAATCCGCAATGCTATTGAAAATACGGATGACGGCTTGATTGAAGTAAAACTTCACAATGGTGTTATTTCTATAACCGATACCGGGGTCGGATTTGATCCTGTCGAAGCGGCGCGTCGATACCGCGAAAGCTTACGCCTTGCCTCCCCCGCACGCGGGCAAGGCATTGGGCTTTTTCTAATTGGTCGCATATGCGATCGCTTTGGCTGGGAGTTATTAATTGAAAACACACCCACAGGTGGTACCTGTGCAAAGTTAGATCTAAATAAAAGTAAGACGCTAACCTTCTTTTAATTTCCCTGGCTACGACATTTCTCCGACATCAGTCACTTATCCTCTCCTGGTAATTTGCCGCTATAGGCACTGCTCGTAGCGGCAAACCAAATTTTTCCCATTGGTAAATTTACTGAGGTTAAGTGTCAATGAAATCATTATTTTTCCCCGCGCTCGTCTCCCTAATTGCATTTAACGTGTCAGCCCAGGAAGGCGGACCTGGTGACGGTCCCCAAGGGGAACCACCACGCTGGGGGGTGGGCCTTGGCGCTATTCTGAATGACAGCCCCTATGCAGGTGAAGGCACACGTGTTCTGCCAATTCCACTACTAACCTACCAAGGCGAAAATTTTTATTTCCGTGGAATTACTGCTGGCTGGACCTTTACCCGCAGTGAATCCTTCGAATTATCCGCCATTGCGAAATTCCGCTTTGATGGATTTTCAGTGGATGACTTGGGCAAAGAAGAGCTCGCCAGCAACGGAGTTTATTATCAATTGTTAGAAGACCGTGATTTTGGATTAGATGCAGGTATGAACCTGAAATGGAGTGGAAGTGCTGGCGAAATAGAAGTGGAATTACTTGCCGATATTACCGACACCAGCGGGGGTCAAGAGGCATCTATTCAATATGGCTACCCCATGCAATTGGGTGGCGGAATGCTTACACCGAATGCAGGCGTGACCTGGTTGTCAGAAGATATGGCTAATTATTATTACGGAACACTGGATGAAGAAGTTGCGCGAGGCGTAATTAATTATAAACCTGGCGCCGTTACCATTCCCCATGTTGGAATTAATTACTTTCGCCCATTTGGCAATAACTGGTCGCTGATGACTACCGTGAAATACAGTATGTTACCAGACGAAATTCAGGATAGTCCTTTTGTTGAAGCCGATACAAGCGGATCAGCGTCAATTCTGATTGGCATTGCAAAAGGATTTTAGCAATGAATATTTTTACCAGCATCGCGATTTTTTTTACCGTGTGTACTATAACGGCCTGCGGTAGCGACTCCAACTCTTCCAAGAGTAACAAGACGGAGATAAAAGCCGGTGAAAAACTTTTTCACCAGGCTTTTGCAAAAACTAACGGAAGATCTTGCGCAAGCTGTCATGTGGCTGAAGATAATTTTGCACTTACACCAGCACACGTGATGCGATTGTGGAATACCAACCCCAATGATCCTCTATTTGCTGCGATAGATGCGGACGATCCCACCGCAGAAGTGCTCACATTTGAGCACTTGAAAAAGGGATTGGTGCGCGTTCCATTAACCTTACCTGCGAATATGGATGTGATTGATGACCAGGGCAATGTCATTACTCCGGGGGATCGCACAATCACAGTGTGGCGCTCAGTCCCATCGATTGCCGATGTTGCAATAACAGCCCCCTATCAATTGGATGGTCGGGCAACCACTCTGGAGGAGCAGGCACAAGGGGCCGTTACTGGTCATAGCGAAGGCGGCGATATTACACAACAGGAGTTAACACAAATCGCCGCTTTTCAGCGCAGTATTTTCACATCCGATCGATCCTATGCTGTCGCTGACATGCTAAAACTTGGGCTAAGCAGCAACCTGATTCCGGATGTAGAAAGTGAATTATCATTAACCGAAGAAGAGAGACGAGGTCGCACGGTATTTGACGCCGTATGCGCAGCCTGCCATGGCGGTGTGAACAAGGCCACTATTGTTGATCGTGAAGTTCATGCGCAATCCTTCCCTGCCCTAAAACCCGACGGCACGGTTATTTATCAAACACCAACAACCAATCCTCCAACGGCTGTTTTAGCACCGCAAACACAGAATGAATTTATCAATGTTGGTTCGGCGGTTGAGAATTATCTGGTTCAAATAGGTGCGACAGAGCACGAAAGTTTTACCAGGGATGTAGAATTTCCTCAATATCGTTTCCGGTTTTACACCGATGCGACCCGCAATCAAATTGTTGCTGATTTACCGCCCGCACCAGATGCCACAGACAATAATCCAGCTTGCGGCGGCAATGACAATCAAGGTGGGCCTGACGACAATCCAGATGGCAATCCAGACGGCAATCCAGACGGCAATCCAGACGGCAATGGCGACCCCAATAATGGGGCAGGTATTCTGACACCGGTGTTTGATGCTGATTGCAACCCCGTGCATGGTCCAAATTTCACACCACAATTATTTACCACCGATCCCGGTCGCGCGGCAATTACCGGCAACCCTTATGACTTTGAAGCACTCGATATTCCAACGCTTCGCGGCATATCAAAAACCGCACCTTATTGGCATAACAATATTTCCAATACTCTGGAAGAAGTTGTAGATCTCTACAGTGATCACTTATTAGCTAAATATCCATCACTCACTCTCGAAGGCGAAAAAGAAGAGGACGATGATGGAGATACAGGCCCACAGGAATCGCTTACCGCTCAGCAAAAAAGTGACCTGGTTGCTTATCTCAAGCGACTTTAAATAGTTATTAACGACTCAGTGGGATCAGCAGAAGGTGAAGCTTATGAAGTTGAATTCCTAATTCATATTGGCATTTCGCGCGGGTTTTGAATGCTACGAGCAATACCATGAAAAACAAAAAGCTGCTGACAGGTTTGTATCTGTCAGCAGCTTTAGTGAAAGCGACTTAACTTA
Source organism: Gammaproteobacteria bacterium (assembly GCA_021151625.1). Taxonomy (GTDB): domain Bacteria; phylum Pseudomonadota; class Gammaproteobacteria; order Pseudomonadales; family Cellvibrionaceae; genus Cellvibrio. Next base: position 41,749 of record JAGKWY010000007.1, read on the forward strand.
TGTTCGTCACTATCCATTACACTGAATCAAGAAGGGAAGTCTTTTTATATACGAATTTTACTGTAATGTAGTTCATTGAAAGCAGCACCGTTTTTATAAATAGCTTTTTCCAACACTGCGTCTAAACGATAACCGCATTTCTCCAACACCTTTGCAGAGACCCTATTATCTTCTATCACGGAGGCATACAACCGGATGAAATTAGTATTTTCAAATATCAATTGAGTAAATTTCTCTAGCGCCTGGGACGCAATCCCCTTACCCCAATAAGGCCTTGCAACCCAATAGCCTATTTCTGCAGTTCTCTGCCGCTCAAATTCACCCGGAATAGCGCCAATTGTGCCGACCAATATTCCATCGCTAACAATTGCATAAACAACACCAATTTTACTGCCTGTATTTACCCACCAACGTGCAGATTCATTAGTATATGGTTGAGGAATTCTTGCTGAGAGAAACCGTGTTAAAGATTCGTCATTCAAGTACGAAACCAACAATTCTTCATCCTTTTCTTCAAACTCTCTAAACTCTAACATTATTACTCCAATAAGATCCTTATATAACAACATACCTTATTCAGGATTAGCGGTAGTATTGTACATAAATCGCCAGTCTCTCTTCCCAACGCTGAACGTCAACATCAGGTTGCTTGCACCACCGTAAATTTTAATTTAGGCAACATTCTTTTCTGGGGCTCGCTATATACCTCCCCTACTTTTAATGCTCCCTTTTTTAAATAAAAACCTTCTGCATCAGGATCAGAAATAATGTAAAACTCTGCTATCTCGAGCGTTTTGCATTCTGCGAGAATCTGCTCAAAAACCAAATTGCCGTAGCCTTTGCCAATGGCTTTTGGCAATAACCAAAAATGATCAAGCTCATCAGTATCACCCTTAACTAACGCAAAGAACCCAATCACTTCTGATTCCGCCATAACCAGCTTGACTGTGTTACGAGCAATATATTCATCTTCAAATGTTAAGTTAGCGCGCCATTGCTCAAGCTGTTCTTGAGAATAACCCCAGTAACCTTTTGATGCGATCAATGTATCTCTGAGAAGCTCGGCATGCCTTGCTTCTGCATCTATAAAATGGAGCATGTATTTACACCTGGCGAAGCCATTGCAGCGTTCAGCCGCAGTTTGTTAGCTGACATTTTGCGGAACACTTTTGCACAAAAACCCGCAGGATCACCCCTAGTTAAACAAAGGCACAAAAGCTGCAACAACATCAAAACAATTTGTTATACGCTTTCTAAAACCTTCATACTAGCCGCAAAACGGCTAACATATATTTTTTCCAGGTTTTCGTTTGCCACGAAACATTTAGATGCCACTTGATACGACCATTCTAAATATTCAACAACTCTTGCTCTATCCCAATCAGGCGGAATACTTGCAACGTTACTGCAATGATCGGCAAGTTTTATTAGTTTTACCTCCATTGACGCCGCAGAAATATGCCTTAACTGCGCCTCACGCCTTTCTGAAAGAGATAAGGTTTTATCATCCGTTACCGATTCAATATAAAACAAGACCACCTGGCCAAATTCCTCAAGCAGGGTTTCCTTTTGTATTGCTGTATCTTCGAGAACATCATGCAGGATTGCTGCTTCAAGCACTCGGCAGTCATTTATTTGAGCATACTCTGACAATAGGTAAGCAACTTCGATTAGATGATTAATATAAGGTGCACCACCATCTCCTTTACGCTTTTGATCTTTGTGGGCAATCGAAGCTATTGATAGCGCCTTCAGTAATTTATTCATATACGATCTCTAATCAGAGCTTGGTGCGCAACACTACACTCAACTGCAACTTGTAAGCTGTGTATGCGATGAACTTTACGTTGCAGACATTAATTTTTAACTACAGTCGCTTGTTATGGCTTGGAGAGTTAAATTAGTGTGAGCACTATACAATCAAATATCAATACGAACACAGCTAGCATTTATAAAACTCTATTTTTTAGCATTTAATGCAATAACTATTATTGCTAGAAAACCCAAGGGAACTGTGATTATTGCCAAATAACCTAGTGATACCATTACTTCTACAACTGAATTAAATGAAGAAAATGCGCAACCACGTATACCGGCCGCCCCACTACTACAACCTAGAGCTGCACTTAATATCGCTGCTATTACCATGCTAATTAGTGGGCTAATTGCTAATAGCAAAATTATACCTATAGCACCTTTCCTTGAATCAGATCTCACTCTCTACTCCTTATTTAATTATCCATAACGAATGATATGAACTCCCACTCTAAACACGCAGTACGGTGCTGGCGTAAAGTTATCGGTGCTATCACAACCACCGGAGGAGCAACTTCATGAATCTTACAACACTCAGTATTGATTTGGCGAAAACTTCCTTTAGCCTTGCCGGCAAGGATCAACACAGAAAAATTGTAGTGTGCACTACTATCAAGTGAAATTCGAGCTATGGCCAATAAGCGAAACCGAGTGCAATTCAGTGCAGACCGGGATGAAGAAACCTTACAAGAAACTCGTCGAGCAGGGTAAGCACAGGAAAGTTGCACTTACTGCCTGCATGCGAAAGATGATGACGATTTTGAATACCATGGTGCGGAATAATTGCGAGTGATAAGCCAACTAAATTTGCGTTGCAGGTATTGATTTTTTTACCGCAGTCGCTTGTTAGCTTTGCTCAGACTCCACTACAACTACTACATAGTTAACATTTACGGACTGTTCTGGATTCTGTTTATTTAGAATATCTCGAACATATTGTGGCGGCTTGTCGCGCACACCCATGACTGGTTTTTCAATCTGATTTTCAGTCCTAGTGCGCCTTCTATGAGTGACTATACCCATACCTGAAGTTAATAACTTCCAAACGCGTTCAGGAAGCGTGTAACCGCCATAGCCAGAACAACAAACTAAACAATGCCAAGGGTATGCTCCTTGTATAACTGACGCCAGATCATTTTTTCCATTTTTTTGAAGCAACTCAATATGAGCTAGAGAAGTTATTGAACAACCATAAGACTCTGACACATGTCCAAATGTACGACACCTCGATATTGAATTAAGGAACTTTGGCTGAGAATAAAGATAAAAACAATACAAAGGAACAAGACCATCTTTTTGACATTCTCTCTTAAGCTTACTCAATTGATAAGTTTTTGCTTTTCCAGATTTGTAGTGAAGATGAGAAAATGTGTTTGATCCAAGATGAAGAATTTTTGCCTGTACGCGAACACCAAGCCATTTTGATTTTGCTACATCAGTAAACCACCACTCCCAATCAGCGCCATTTATACCTTCTTGATGCTTGCTAAAATTATGGGAAAAAACCTCTGTGGAATGCCTATCTTTTAGCTCAAGAATATTTATGTCAGTGAAAGTTTCTTCAAGTGGCTGATGTCCAACACGACGAGCGCGTCCGATTTGATCAAAGGTTCGAAAAGCAAGCAATCTAAATGTTTCACACAGTGTGTTATGCATAATTAATACTTTATTTTAATAGCTAACGCCGTGCTCAACGGCAGTTTGTAAGCGCGGCTTAGTGAATTACTTTTGCGCAGCAAAACCACAAAGCCGCGACTTACAAACTGTCCAGCGCACGTAGTGCGCGAGTTGCAGCACTTTGTTACATCATTCGTATTTCTTCGCAAGATATTTCACAAGGTTATGCCAGCGATCTGCATTTGACTCAATAAGCTCATAAGATTTTGGATGAGAAACATTCAAGAATATTAGATATGTTTTACCCACTTCATAAGCTCCATATGCATTACAGTCTCCAGCCAGCTCACCATTTCCAGCTAATGAGCTTGCCCAAAAATCGAGACTTTCATGAGCGGAGAAGTCTGAATCAGCTCTGGTTTTTTGAGAAAAACCAAGCAGGTTAAAATTTATTGGTTCTCTTTGTTCGCGGGCATAAGGATTTATATAAAAATTAATGATCTCGAACTCAAACTCTTTTAATGAATCGAACCGTGCCTTTTCCTTAGGAATTCTCTCCTTTACCGCTTTGGCCAATACGACACCGTCTGAAAGAAAGAACATTCTATCGGGATTCAAAAAATACCGCTCAGGAGGGGAATAGCAAGCGTAGCTACTATATGAAAGTAGCATGATCATTAATATTAAGTATCTCATTTCGTCCTCTGACTGCTGATGTAACGTTCGGTTCAGCCGCAGATTGTAAGCGGCGCATTTACGATAAACTTCGCGCAGCGATTCGCTAAATGCGCTGCTTACAATCTGTCGAGCGTAAGCGCGAAGCGCTGGAGCGGTGTTGCAACCGTTTGTTATGTGATTTTACATTTTTGAAGAGCCATTGAAAAAGCCTGATTGCTTGTCTGCACAATACTACCACTCTTTTCCTCGCACGAAATCCAGTGCGAAACGCCTGATAGAGAAAAGCTCTTTTCAGATTGTAATTGCAGCTCAGTTAGTGCTTGAAACACACGATGTAATATTTCATTGGCGTCTCTCAATAGTCTGGGATTGGTAACGCCTGCCCCCTTAAATTCATACGATTCTCTAGACATTACCGTTAGTTGGTGCCCATAGCTAAGCAAAAGCAAAGCCTTCTGGTTCGGATTTCGCTTATCAAGTTCTATTTGTATTTCTTCATTTTTCATACTTGATTTCACATAACGCCGCGATAAACGGTGGTTTTTAAGTTGCACTTTTGCCGTAAAATGAAGCGAAGCGGAATGGCAAAAATGCAACTTAAAAACCATCCGGTTGATTGCTTTGTTAGAGCACTTACTTCACAAGGCCAAATATAAATATAGCTTTTCCATGGGTATTCCCTTAATTCTTTGGCAAGGTTCATTTTCAGAAAACCCAAAGGAAAGCCAAAATGGTTCAGATGTGTACGGCTCACACTCGACTTTGACTTTTTTTATGTTTCTGCTTATAGCGGAGTTTAAATAAAAGTCTACTAACAGTTTTCCCATTCCTTGCAATCTATGTTTGGGGTGAATGGAAAGTATGTTTATTGTTTCATATGGCTCCCATCCATGCCACGCCAAAAAACCAAGCGCTTCAGCATTATATTCAATTACATACAGTGAGTTTTCTTTGTGCGCATGAAGAATAACCTCCCAATTGCAAAAGAAACCTTGTCCTGTCGCTCTTTGTTCGGCTTCTAACCAAAGTAATAATTGATTTAAATGAGCTGCGTCAGGCGAAGTTATTATTTTCATAAAAGGGAGCTCTAACGCCGTGCTCAACGGCAGTTTGTAAGTTGTGGTTTTGTGGATTACTTTTGCGCAGCAAAACCACAAAGCCGCGACTTACAAACTGTCCAGCGCACGAAGTGCGCGAGTTGCAGCACCTTGTTATGCTTTTTTATTTCCGATAAGCCAAAAATCGAATATTAAAATTAAATATCAGGGTCTAACGGTAGTTCTTCAGCGATAAATTCACCATTTTCAGCTCTACCGAATGCCGAACCAATAGGCGCTGAAAGATATTTAATAATTTCTGGGTCATAGTTTGCGATAGTGTTAACGTCATAAATTTCTAGATTATTAGGCTCGTCTACATATTCTTGGCTCTCAAGCCCAGAAAAGAATCGCCATCCACTGTCGATTTCATTGTCTGGATTTTCTCGGTACATAAACCCAACTCTATTTCCATTAACGGTAATTTCATCCGTTGCGATACACGAGCCGAAACCCAATGCAATATCTTTAAATTCATTCGGCTTTAGTAAATATTTTTTATTCAATTTGCGCTATCCTAGTGAGCATAACATTTGTATACCGCGCATGCGCGTTATCTCTCCTAATAAAATCTCCTAGCACTTTTATCTAACCCTTTGAAAGCGATCAAATTGGTTGGCTCTTTTGGAGATTTTCCAGGGGGGAACAACGCGCATGCGCATTAATATTCCAGAGCTTGCGCATTTTGCCGGGTGCTCTGGTACCTAAAGCGTTGAATATAGAAGGCTTTTGTGGCGATTGGAAGAGGATACTGCGCAGTGTAAAGGAGATATACGCGCATGGGTGTTGGTTGAATGGCAATACACTGTATATCCAACCAAAAAAGGCGGCATTGCCGCCTTAAGTTGATTGCTGAAGATTAATTACTGGAATATCGCCAGCTTACCTGCGCCTACATAGGTGGGCACCAGGGTTGGCAGGGAGGATGCGCTGTTGATGGTGTATTGGTAGTAGTCGCGCGGGTTAAAGGCTTGGCCATTATCTACGTGTAATATCCATTCAGCAGTTGGGCTAAATAATTTCACAATGTTGTCGTTGGTGAAAGTGACTTTTGCGCTTTGTTCACTGTCTTCACTGACTACGTAAAGCTCACCACTATCCACCAGAATATTATTCGCCTCCAGATACAACTCTGCCTCCGGACCCGCTAATGCGATATAAGAAATCTGACGCGCTGGGCCAGTGCGATCATTGAAAAAATAATTGTTATAGACATGTGCTTTACCGAAGCGCACGCGCGGGTGACGTTGATAGGTATTTTCAAAATAATTGTGATGGTAAGTCACATGCAAACGACCCGAGTCCTGCACTGCATTGCTATCCACATGCCCCAGCAACATGGTTTTGTTGTAATGATAGAAATGGTTCCAGGAAACCGTTACCCAGTCGCCACCGCGTTTTACATCTACCGCACCATCAATACGACCGGCCAAACTGGAATTGGGCGCACTGTAAATAAAAGTGTTGTGATCCACCCATACGTGATGAGAAAAACACTCAACGGTGATTGCGTCCGCATCGGGATTGGTGCCTGCATCATATACATCGCGGAAGGTTAAATTGCGAATGATCACATTGGAAACATAATTATTATTCGCGTTGTAAGCATCCAGGCAACCGGTAGCACCGCCAATGCGGAAACCAATTTGACGCAGGTTTGCGCTATTACCTACACCCACAATCGTTTTGTTAGAAGCTACATTAAATTTTACGTAACCACTGGGAGGCTGAATATTGCCCTCCACCTGAATCACATAGGGCTCAACAGCCGTTACATAAGTTTGCAATTGTTCGAAGGTTGTTGCTCGCACTACTGCCCCACCCGCTCCACCGGTTGTTCCCGGAACCCCTAGCGCAGCAACAGTAGCAAAACCGGTTAATGAAAAATCCGGCTCTTCCGTAATGGGTACACTGGATGAAGAGCGACTGGAAATAAATTGTGTGGATGAACTCGCCAGCTGAATGGACGAACTACTGGAAGAGCTACTGAAAATACGACTGGAAGATTGTAGCGAAACAACAGAAGAGTTTATTGAAGAGCTGGAAGACTTGACTGAAGTACTCACAGATGAAACTACTGCCAGGCTACTGGATGTAGCCGCGCCGCATTGCGCAGCCACTGCATTGCCACTCACCGTGAGTGAATCGATATTAGCAATTTCTTGCGATCCGGTTGCACGCAAGCGCAATTGGTTAACACCCGCAGTAAAATTAATATTTTTAGTTACCGTACTCCAACTAGCAAGCGACGCCGTGCGCGGAAAAGACAAGCTGCCTGATGAGCCATTTACCGTTAAGCCCGCACTGGTTGAACCTAGATTTGCATAACGAAAAGTTACCGCATAACTTCCGGATGCAGGCACGCTTATTTGATAACTGATCCCCTGCCCGCCGGAATTATTGATATCGACATAACCCGCACCGGTATAGCCAGCATTTGCGCTACTGATAACACCGTCATAGCTGCAAAACCCTGGATCATTTTCCTGGATTGTAACGGCCGCATTGGCCAGCATCGGGATTGAAAGAGAAATCAGCGCCATAACAACCGCTGATGTATTTTTTATCTTCGCGATTTTTTTACACATAAAAATTCCTCGGCAATGAGTTATTGATTATTGACCGAATATTTTTACGCTTATTATTAGAGTGCGACGCAAACTAAGCGTCAGACCAGATACTGTCAACGCTTGCGCTAATTAGTTATTGGAAACGGAAGAAATGTCTCAGTGAGAACGGAATTACTTTTTAGTGTAATTCATAAAACGATCACACAAGAAAAGATGAATAATCATTTTCTAATTAGCAAATAACCATTAAATACTTTTCGCATCTATTCCGAAGGTCGCAATTGCAAAATCAATAAAACTGCGCAGCTTGGGCGTCATACGGCGATCCGGTGCGTGCAGCAAATGAAAGGCACGTGCCGGTACCGGAAACTCCGGCAGGATTTCCACTAACCGCCCCGCCGCAATATCATCGCGCACCAACTCACTGGATTGCAGCAGGATACCCATGCCCGCGCGCGCCGCTACGAGTAAGGCCTCGCCATTATCCACCATTAATTTCCCACTCACAGGCACCGCAATAAACTCACCGTCTGAACCCATAAAGGTCCAGCGGCTGCGCAATTCCGTATGGGAAAAGCCCAGACATTCATGCAGCGCAAGATCATTGGGATGGGAAATAACCGAATGCCTGGCGATATAGGAAGGTGCCGCGCACAATTGCAAACGATAAGGCGCAAGTGCCCGCGCAATTAAACCGCTGTCGGATAATTCACCCACCCGAAAAACCACATCGATGCCTTCATCCACCAGATCTACATAGCGATTGGATAAGGACATATCGACCGACACTTCCGGAAAGGCCGCCAAATAGTGCGGCAGGTGTTTAGCCAGCGCATGCACACCAAAAGTGACCGGTGCGTTAACACGCAAGCGACCGCGCGGGGTGCCACTACTCATCGCCGCCATGCCCTCTGCTGCATCTACTTCGGCAAGAATAATCTTTACACGCTCGTAATACGCAAACCCGGCTTCCGTCACATGGTGGCGACGGGTGGTGCGATTGATCAGCCTAACTCCCAGGTACTGCTCCAAAACCTGGATATGTTTACCCACCAGTTGGGAAGACATATTCAAGCTATCGCCCGCCGCCGAGAAAGACCCGGATTCCACCGCTTTGGCAAATACACCCATACTCAGTAATCGATCCATTACAAACACTCCGTTTCAAGTAATGAATCATTTTCACCATTTATCCCAATATGTTTCAAGTCATACAGTGGGCAGGTCAATTCATCCCACAGGAGAGCGTCATGAAAGTCACAATTATTGGTACCGGAAATATGGGGAAAGGCCTGGCACAGGAACTGGTTAAGGCCGGCCATCAACTCAACATAGGTTCACGCGAACCAGAAAAAGCTATCGCATTGGCCGAACAACTCGGCCGCGGCACCCGTGGAGGTAGTATTGCCGAATCCGTCACTCACGCGGACCTGGTTATTCTCGCAGTGCCCTATGGTGCACTGGCAAACACCATTCAGGATGCAGGCAATTTGCAAGATAAAACGCTGATTGATATTTCCAACCCCATCAGCGCGGATTACAAAGAGCTGGTGATTGGCCACAGCACCTCGGCGGCAGAAGAAATTCAAAAACTTGCCCCCAATGCCCTGGTCGTAAAAGCATTCAATACCATTTTCGCACCGCTATTAAGCACTGAAGGACGCAATGGAAAAACCTTGCAAACCTTTATTGCCAGCGATGACGCAAATGCAAAAGCAACTGTTTCTGAATTAGTGAAATCGATTGGCTTTGAAGCGATAGATTCAGGTGCGCTTGCTAATAGCCGCTACCTTGAACCTGTGGGAGAAATGAATATCCATTTCGGATTTTTTCTGGGGCATGGCCCGGTAGTTGCCCCAGCCTGGGTTAAGGTGTAACGACTATTTGAGGGAAAACTAATTTCTGATAATGGGGGCCACGCACATTTTCTCCCCATTATCGGAAAACAGTTCAGCATCAGGTGAGTAATAAAGTTATTTAGCTGTAGCAAGTGTTGGTGCAGGTAAATACACCCATAACACTCCTTTTGAATAATCCACCCCGTTTTGCACAAACGGTTTGTCTTTGCATTTGCCGACAATTTTTAAATTACACCGGCTATAACCAACAAGGCTCTCATGTGGAAGGGAACAGACACGGAACACATTTTCCAGGTGTTGTTTGCGCTCATCCGTTTGTTCGCCGAGACAAACATAACTCACCGGATTGGCAACAAAATAGTTACCAAAAAAACCGGCTTCAAAGAATGGATAACCATCTCGTTCGTCTATCGTTGTTTGAAATCCTTGCGGAGCAGCAGGATTATCACTGCGCAATGAAATACGCACAGTTTTTTGGAAAAAATTGGTGCGCGCGGCAATACAAGCAGACAAAATGTGCTTTTCGTTATTCGTTAATGCACGCTCAACCCAGGCAGGAACTCCACCTAACATTCCCGGAAATACATACCTTTCCCCTTGCACACTAACTACAACGCTATCTTCTGCAGGCAATGCGCAGCTAACCAGGTATTTGAGCAGCTGCCGCCCCTGCTCAGTTTGTGCAAGCGCCTCATTGCGCAATGGAAATTCCTTCGCCGCAACACTGGAGACACCGCATAAAATAAAAAAAACGCCGGCGATTAACTGCCGGCGATGAGTAGAAAAAATCATAAACTTATTTAGCCAATGGTTCATCAGCCAGATCCACCAGAGGATTGCTGGTAAGCGCCTCCAGCTCCAGTCCATTTAATGGTAGCCCATTAATCGTCAAACCATTTAGCGGAAGGCCATTAATAGTCAAGCCGTTCAATGGCAAACCGTTAATCGTTAAACCATTCAGTGGTAAACCATTTATCGTCAGACCATTCAACGGCAACCCGTTAATCGTTAAACCATTCAACGGCAATCCGTTAATGGTTAGACCATTGGGCGGCAATCCATTAATTGCAATGCCATTCTCCGCAGTACCCGCGTAAACAGGCTGCATGGTTACTGCCAGCAGCGCGCTGGCAACCAACATCTTTTTCGACATCATAAATTGATCCCTTTTTTCAATTAATTCATGAATTAAAACAGGTCACAAAAACCTGCGCCCGAAGTTTCTCACAGATCATCGCCTAATCCAATCCAGACAAGCCATCCGGACAAAAACAACTTGCCCACGGCTAAACTTTAACCCTGTTATACAAACGATATTTTTCATCATCGATATGCATAAAAGGTTTAAACATTACTGTTTTACCTGCTGTGTTTATTTGCCACTCAGTTTCGGTTTTGCGTTTTACACCCATTAGCTGCTCACGGGAATAGATATCGTCAGGGGAATTGACAGGGAACAGCACCAGGGGACCAAAGACCAATGCAGCCATTTCCGGATGCTTCGCGTTGAGCGCTTCAAGGCGCAGCCCCATATCAAATTGGATTTTGACTGAATCCTTATCCGCCCAGGTGCGAGTGATTTCCACAAAGCTACCGGCGCTAATTGGCTGATTTATTCTTTTACCATTAACAAGAATACTTGTCGCTGCTCCGGCCCACGCAGGAATACGCAGATTAAGTGCAAAGGCAATGGGCTTACTGCTGTGGATAAGCAACTCGATCTGGGAATCTAATGGATAGCGGGTTATTTGCTGTACGGAAAAGGTGTGGTTGGCGATACGCATTTCCACCTGTGAGGGCACATATAAATTAACAAATAGCTGTTTATCATCTTGCAGATAACTGCTAATGCCATAATCAGCGGCCAGTTGAATAAACGTCCCCGAACAGCAGGGCCATTGCTCACCGCGATAAAATTTAGTTGCCGTGTGATTGTAATCCGCATAATAAAACGTACTGCCATCAGGCAGTGTGGGTTTTGCCCCAAGTACCGTGTTATAAAGCACGCGCTCCATACTATCGCCATACACACTCGCACGCGTAATTTGCAACAGGCTGCGCGCAATTTTGAAGTGGCCATAGACACCACAAGGCGTTTCAAATGAACGATGGGTATCGCTGAGGGAATTAAACAGTGTTTCAGTATCATCAGCAGCAATTAATTCTTCATTGGGCCCCCAACCACCTGTTGCGAATGACTGAGCCACAATGAAATCAAAACCATTTTTAGCCGCTTGCAAATATTTTTGTTCGCCCGTAGCCAGATAGGCTTGAATCACTGAGTTCAAGGCGTTCACGTGACTATAGGCGTGCTTACCTTTAAACGGACTTATCCCTTTAGCGAGGGGGTCAAACAATGCCTCATTTTGCATAAACCTGAGGGCAATGGTTTTGTATTGCTCACCCATACCCAATTGCCAGGCAATAAATAAATTTTCGGGCAAGGTGTAAGGCTCATCCCAAATTTCAGCCTCCTGGGCGTAAGGTCGCTGACGACGCTCTTCGCGTGTTAAGGCTTTTTCCGGCAAGAATGGTAAAACCGCATCGGTTAATTTTTCTAACGCTGCTTTTGCTTCCGTTACACCGGCGTAACGATAGGCATCGATTAGCCCTATTGCCAACTTGTCATAGGTGTAAGCAGGCAGATAATAATTTTCAAAGAACTTTTTAGAGATTGTGGTGGCATAGGCTTTGATTAAACCATCCACTTTTTTAGCGATAGCAACATCACCAGTAATTGCATAGCTGCGCGCTAACCCGGACACATACTGGCCAAAACTGTGCCCCGGTATATAGCCATGCCAATTAGCAGTACTCCAGTCATTTGGGTCAATATGAAAATCGCGCGAGTCATCGTACCAGCCCCCCATATCATCCCCGGGTGCAGGCAAGCCAGCGCGCGACCGGAAGGGCTTTAACAATTTATTATCGTCAATGCCCATAAATAAACGCTGCTGATAAGTAAATTGCTCCAACAAACGACTTTCGCCCAGCTTTACCTGCGCATATTCCGGCACCTGCAATTTTTCCAGCTGCGCTTTTTTCGCTGCGAACGTAAGTTGTATAGGTGCGGAGCAACCGCAAGCAACAAGGCAAGATGAGTTTATAAATTGACGACGGGAAATTGTGGGCATAATTTAAACCTCGGCAAGAGCCAGATAACGAAAATCACTAATTTGCACTTTGCCTTTACCGGCACAATAGATACCTACTTTTAAACTGAGAAATCCGCCAAACACATTGTGATTAATACCCGACACTTCCATACGGGTGGGATGCAGTTTCCAGTTGCGCCCATTATCAAAAGAATACTGATAAGTAATCACGTTGCGCTGGTTAATTAAACGCACGCGCACTTGTGACGAATTCGAGGGCACACGTGCCCAGGGATGCTCTTCCGCATATTGGAATGTTTTTACAAACTCTGCTGTAAATCCCAATCCGACAAATGCTTTGTGGTTGTAAAACAGCAATAAGCCAGCCTCGGCGCCCTGCACTACATTGAGCGAGACTTCCACCTGATACGCCCTGTCCCCCACCCCACAAGTGATGGGCGAGCTGTCTGCAGGTGATTTTCCAGCTGCATTCAGTTCCAACATTTTGTTGCCAAAATGTAAACGCTGCAAATCGGCGCTACCGGGATTGTGGAAGGCCCATTGACTACCGAATTTATTGCGCGAAAAATCATCGGATAATGCCGCGCCGGAAAAAAGTGCAGCGCTGGAATTTACGCTTGCTGACTTATCTGGAGTAGCCTTAACCGGCTTTACTAGAGGAACAGAAAGGTCGCCACCCTTTGCGCGAAACCATCCATCGTCGGTCCATTCAATAGGTTCGAGGATGGCTTGTCGGCCAAGTGTTCTAAAACCATTTTCATAGGCGTGATATACCATCCACCAATCACCTTCCTTGCCATTCACGTTTGGCCCTTGAACCAGCGTTGCGTGACCGCGCGACCACCAGGGCTCAGCTTCAGATAATGTGCGTACTAACGGGTTGTGCGGGCAATGCTCCCATGGGCCGTGAATAGAGCGCGAGCGCGCTGCAATAACCATATGGCCAGTGACCGGGCCAGCAGTGCCGCCAACCGCGGTAACTAAATAAAACCACTCGCCACGCCGCATTAATTTCGGGCCTTCCGGCGCAAAATTTTCAACAATCCAATCCTCCGGGTAGCGCCAGGGGCTATAGGCATTTTCAAGTTGGCCATCCGTTGCAAGACCATCATCTGTTAAGCGAATTTTGCGAATACCATTGACGAATAAATAGCGTTTTCCATCTTCACCAACGGCGTGCCCCGGGTCGATACAACCTTCAATTTTTAAATCGATGGGATCACTCCAGGGCCCGTTGATGTCGTCGGCCCAAATTACAAAAATCGACCAGGGGCTGCCATCGGGTGCGGCGGGAATATAAATGTAATAGCGATCTCCATGTTTGCATAAATCCAGCGCCCACACAGTGCCAATATTTTTATGCAACGCCGGACCAAGGGGCACCCAATTTACCAGATCGCGCGAATGCCAAATAATAATGCCCGGATAGGAATTGAAGGATGAAAACGTCATGTAATAATCATCGCCATCCTTGAGGATGGTGGGATCTGGATGATCGCCGGCAATAATAGGATTCAGGTACGTGCCGTTACCCAAATCCGCGATGCGCTGCCCTTCTATACTGCGGCCCCAGCGCGGAATTGCTGGCACTATTGCAGTTTGTGTTGTAGCAGAGGTGGCGCAAGGTAAAGAAGATGCTGCGGCAAGTTTTGTCAAAGGTGCAGCCAAAGTGCCTGCTACACAGGCCTTAAACAAAGTTCTGCGGGAATTATCAACCATATAAAATACCTGCGACAAAGAAACAGAAGCTACTTTTTAAATTAATAAATAGAAACATTTAAGAGGGGTAATGCGGAAAATTGTAGTCTCTATTGGCAATATATGTTCTTGCGAATAGCAAGATATGTGCTTGCGAAGTTTTTATTTTTTATTACTTTTCGCAAGCACAACAATCAAAGCATTATCGAAGGGGTGTTATCTCAACCAGATACACATCATTTTCACGCAGTGGCAAATCCAGCTGGTATTTACCATCACGAGCGATGCGAATAGTTTTTTCTACAAAAGGTTTACCGGTCGCCAGTGCTTTGAGTTCAGCGACTTGCGCGCGAGTTAATTGCGCCGGCGACCCCATACGAATGTAAGCCGTATAGGCATCATTTTTTTGGTAACCTACTTGAGAAAGCGCCAGTTTGTAGCTACCCTTTTTCAATCCACTCACGCGAATGGCCGCTTCACCCTTACTTGCGGGCGGCAAATCTTTAATGTAGTACTGCTGATTATTGATGCCTTCCGGCAAGGTAAAGGTAGAATCCCACAACAACACTTGCACACTGCCTTTACCATCTGTTGCTGCAATGGATTGGGCATCATTATTTTTTAATTCAGTTGCTGATAGTTTATTGAGGAATTGATAGGCAAAGTATGCCGGCTTTTTTATGCCCTGGGTATTCATCAAACCAAAGCCGCCATGGAATGCCTCAAAGCGTGGCCCCGGCTCTTCAAAGATATCAGTAAAAACCCAATACGACATAGATTGCGCTGCACTGCCAACTTGTTTTAATTTTTGCAGGATATAAGCCGGCTGATGGTAAGAGTCATGGGTTGGGTCTGCCGGTGTATAAGACGAACTCCATTCGGTGTAATGCAATTCCAGATCAGGCATGGCCGATGCCGCAATCTCAGCGCGATTTTTTAATACATCGCGCGCAACCGCCAGTTCATCTTTGGACAAGACTGTGCCCGTATTGCCATACTCATCCAGGAACCCCTGATTAACACCGTAAGAATGTGTACTTACAAAATCTAACGGCACTTTGTGTTGTGCGCAGTAGGCGATCATCTCTGGAATCCATGCTGCACCAGCAGTCGCTGGCCCACCTACTTTATAATTCGGATTTACACTTTTGATTGCCCGTGCACTGTGAGCATAGAGTTTGAAATAATCTTGTTGGCTACCTGCCCAAAAGCCATCGAGATTAGGTTCATTCCAAACTTCAAAATACCAGCTCGCAACCTCTTCTGTACCATAACGCTGTGTCCAATGCTCGGTAAGTTTTTTTATCAACGCTTCCCATTTCTCATAGCTATGAGGCGGTGTGACGTTGCCACGCCACCAAAAAATAGTTTTATCGCCACTAGCCAGCGCCGAGGGCATAAAACCCAGCTCAACAAAAGGTTTCATACCAATGCTGAGAATATAATCGTAAAGCGCATCTATATATTGGAAGTTGTAATGCTCGCGCCCCTGGGCATCAATTTTATATACGCCCATATCATCGGTAAGCAGACCGTGCATGCGAATATAACGAAAGCCGGCATCGCGTTTTATTTCAGCTAACTGCTGTTGCCAATCGGCACGCAGACCTTCATTGGCACGCCCGGCTCCGATACTTACATCAAAAAAGCGATTTAATTCACCGTTAGTTTGAGACACATCTACTGCAATCACACGCTCCTGTGCGCATAAAGCCGCTGATGAGAAGAGCAAAAAAAACGCGCAGGCACTTTTAATGGATAGGCATTTAATGGATAGGCATTTAGTGACCAGGTTTTTCATAATTATTTTCCCGCTCCTTCCAATAACGCATCCAGGGTTTGTTGATCGGCAATGGTATTTTGTTTGCGATCGATAATGCCTGAACTGAAATTATCCAGCCCGCCATTATCCCAATAGAACGGCAACATGCCATTCGCCAAAGCCTGTTGCACCACATACTTGTGATAGTAGGCGCGCCCTGCCAGATGCAAAGTCAGTGCATCACCCGTCAGGTTGGTACGGCGCATTGCCCCGAACTCACCTAACAATACGGGAATGCCTTTATCGACAAACTGGGTTTTCATGGCTTTGAACCAGGTGTCTATATACTCCTCTTCACCCCAGGTGGGGTTATGCTCGGTATCCGTTGCAGAATGAAACCCCTTGCCCCAGTAGTAGGCCTGCTTACCCCAGGATTCATCTTTACTCATCAGCACAAAATTGTAAGGGCTGTAAAAGTGCACCTCGCTCATCAAGCGGTTACTGACCGAATCCACCGGCATTTGCGGCCATAACTTGTTGGTTTTCTCGATATCAGTTGAAGGTCCCTGCACTACCAATACGCGGTAGGCATTTTTGCCACCGGTAGCGCGTACGGTATCGACAAAGGTTTGGTGATAGCTGAGCAATACTTGCATCTGCTCCGCATTTTCCACATTGGGCTCATTGGCGCTGGCAAACATCACTCGCTCATCAAAATCGCGCAGCTCAGTGGCGATTTGCTCCCAAAAGGCTTTTTGTTTGGCATTGTTCTGCTCTTGCCTGGCAGGAACTACATTGTTTTCCAACCAACCACCATCCCAATGGATATTGATCAGCACATACATATCAGAATCTAGCGCGTATTGGACTACCTGCTTTACTCGCTCGAGCCAGGTAGCGCTGATTTCTGCCGTTTGCGGGTTGGCGTATTGATCCCAGGCCAGGGGAATACGCACAGCATCAAACCCTTTTGCCTTCAGCAATTGAATCAGTTCTTTAGATACCTGAGGATTGCCCCAGGCAGTCTCGCCACCAATGGCTTCCATAGTGTTGCCAATATTCCAACCCAGTTTAATTTTACTGGCGAGCTGGGCGGCATTGCTTTGCATACCTGTTGCATCAGCGGGCAAAGGATTTTTGTTGTAGTCAGGGAAAAATGCAGTCACCGAGCTAGTCGATGAGGCACTACTAATAGAGGCTGAGGAACTGGTTAGGGCGAGGACACTAGAAACTGAACTACTGCTCAAAACTGAGCTGCTGCTTGAAGGTGTGACCGATGCGTTGCCGGGAACACTTGAGCTACCTGCACTACCTCCACCACCACCACAGCCGGAGATTATTGCCAGAACACCTGATAAGAAAAGTAGGTTTATTATTTTCATTGTGAGTCTCCAAGCTAAAAACCCCACAGCCGGAGAACAGCCTAAGCTCCAGCAGCAGGGCGGGGAAAATAGAGCGCGAGTTTGCTAAAAATTGGCCAGGGGAAGCTAGTACTTGCCCTAAAAATTGTTCCAATTTGCAAATAGTTGAAGTTTTTTTAATTTAATTTGAAGTTGGAATGCCTGACGTTTACGAATTACCGGATCAATCTGGTTTTTGCCGCTCACTAGCAGCTGTCTGAGCGGAAAGATTTTTGAAGGTTTTAGGTGTGCAGTTGTATTCCTCCTTGAACAACTTGTTGAAGTAGGAAACATTTTTATAACCCACCGAATAAGCAATCTCGGCAATATTGGCATCTTCTGTCTCCGCCAACAGACGAGCAGCTTCCGTTAAACGCAACTTGTTCAGATAGCCGGTGAAGGTGAAGCCAAGCTCTGCCTTGAGGATATCGTTGATCTTGGTGCGACTCACCCCTATTGCGGCCGCCATAGCATCCAGAGTGAGTTCGGAATTAGCGTATTGAGTAGCCATAAAGTGCAGTATTGCACTCTTGTCTTTGTCGCGATGTGGCTCAACCGATAACTGCTGATAGGCCAGTAGCGGCCGGTCACGTTGCAGCTTCTCTTTCAGGTCCTGAGTCAGCGCACGAGTATGCTGGCGAAACAACCAGACACCATAGATACTCCAGATTAACAACAACCCTGCTATCTGCAGATAGGTGTAAAACCAGTTACGCCCGCTGAGCCTGATTTCGCTAATCTGGACATTGGAATCCAGATTAAAGGGACTTTGGAAGCTACTGCCGAAACTCATTTTGAACACCTTGTTCAATTGATAATCCTTGCGCGACAACTCCACCTTGTACATGTCGTACCACCACTGTGGTGTTTCCAGATGAGTCAAATCCAGCTCTACAGGTGCCCAGGTATCATTACAGGAAAAAAAAGTTGCCGGGCTGCGATTACTTAAAAAATCACCAGCATCGGAAACCCGTTCATCAAAGGTAACTATGGAAAAGTTCAGTACATTGGCGGGGGCACATTTGACATCAAAAACGATCTTGTCAAAATGCGCTAAATCAATGGGCTCCAAAACACCCGGCTTCTTGCCAAATGCAAGACTCATGGCGGCATAGGGATAACGCGCCTGGTGCGATAGGTTCAGGGTAAAATTCAGGCTAAACCGGTCATCAGCCACAGTCACGGTAGATAAACCACCCTGCGGGGCATCATTATTTAACTCGCTATGCCAACCCCAATCGCTTTTACTCGCTGGCAGTAACCTTGCAGTTACCTGGCTATGCTGGGTACAAAAATAGCTAAACAGTCCCGAGACAGCGAGTAAGCATAAAAAACTAATAAGAATTTTTTTATAAAAGGATTGCATGCTTAACCTGAAGGACTGGTGGTAATTGCTTATTCTTGTCAGTAACCGGGCAAATGCAGCTAAATTTACACAAATTTAATTACATACCCTGCACCAGCCTTAAACGCTAGGCAGTTCGCCGCCAAAGATAAAACCCCAACCACATAAAACCGGCGGAAAACAGCAAACCTATGTAATGGGATTTTTTAACTCCGGTTACCAATACTGCATCCGTGTAATCATCCGGGTTTACATAAACCTTTACCGATTGACTGGATAACCGAATTTCATCAGTTCGGCTTATACCATAACCAATTCGAGTTCCCTGATACTTTTTCCCATCAATTTCATAGGTGTATTTCAGCCAGTTGGTACGAAATAATGAATAGCCTTGGTTTCTCTGGTTTTCCATCACCCCGGAATAAGTTTGCCAGCTCTCTGCAGCTTGCGTTTTCAGAATATTCTTACTAGTAATAAGAAAAAAAAGCCCTGCTGCCAATATACACAAACCAAAAAAGAATGAGCGCAAGCGCTGGTATTTTTTCTCTATTTCCAGATTCATTGTCGCAAAGCCTCACAACAGAATTTTATTACCAAAGGAATAAAAATATGCAGGTGTTCATCGTGATGTTAAACACCATATGCGACAAAATACCGATATAGATACTGCCACTTCTGGCTCTTAACCAGGCGAACATCCAGGCCACCAGAAACATCAACACAAACCAGAGTGCACCGGATACTGGCAAATAGGTTAACCCGGTTTCAGTTTTGATAATACCGTGATGCACCTGATGAATAAGGGCAAACAGGGTGCACTCAATCACTGTACTAGTATTGATACTAAACTTTTGCTCCAGTGTTTTTTGCAATTGGCCACGATAGAAAATCTCTTCGCCAACCGGGCTGAACAACATCGCCGGTATGGTAAAAATCAGGCTTAGCATCCAAAAAGACATGGTAGAGGTATCCATCATTGCCTTGTAGCTATTGCCGATATTCACAAACCAGTTATCTACCGCCTTGCCAAACAGCAAATACCCCAGCACAAAACAAAACAGCGCTGCACCGAGCCCGGTAATTATGGCGAGCAAATAGCGCGAAGCTGTGTCTGGTCGCTGTAACCCAATCTGGCGACGACCATCAGTAGTCAGCAAAACCCAAGGCAATATCGCCATAAGGCAAAAACTGAGCGGCAATACCCAGCGCAATGAAGATGGCCCCAGAACACCCAGGGCGCGAACTGCACTAAATCCAATCACCAATATGCTGATAATAATGAGTGACGCACTGGGCGAGATAAATTTTTTATACAAGATAGAATCCCTTATTAATTGATGGGCAGCACAGCAACATCAGTTTGACGCAAATTATAAAATTTTGGATTCAACCAGACACGTTCCAAGGCTATTGATATTCAGCACTAGAGACAAGAGCAGGAGAAGATTTTTATGCAGGACAGGAGAAAGGTTTGAGCGATATTTTTTTGGGGGGGAGGGAGAGAAGCGCGCTATGTGAATCTCACATAACGCGCGTAAATATCGAGCGGAAAACTGTTTATCAGCCAACCAAAAACCTTAGCCAGCAATTCAGGGGCTGGCCAATAAATCAGACACTAATCAATAAATAAAGTACCCAGGTAAAACAAACCGCCCGACAAACAAATAGTTGCTGGCAAGGTGAACAACCAGGCAAGCAAAATGGTTTTCACGGTACTGAATTGCAAACCGGATTTGTTCGCTACCATGGTACCGGCTACCGCCGAAGACAATACGTGCGTGGTAGACACAGGCATACCCGTCACACTCGCCACACCAATCGCCGTGGCCGCAGTAATTTGTGCAGACATACCTTGCGAATAGGTCATGCTACTTTTACCAATTTTTTCACCTACGGTCAGTACAATGCGCTTCCAGCCCATCATGGTACCCAGACCTAACGCTAAAGCAACCGCAATGATCACCCAGAAAGGCGCGTATTCGGTAGTGACCGTCAGGTCTTTGCGCAGGCTATCCAAATCGGATTTTTCCTTACCGCTAAAACCATCAAGCTTGGATACTTTTTTCGCTGCATCATCAATACACAACAACAAACGGCGAATTTTGCGACGCTCACTCAATTCCAGATCGCGGTATTGGGTCATGCCCTGCATTTCGGTGATTAGTGAGTTAATCACCAGCATGCTTTCTTTGGCATTACATTTAAAGGTTTCCGGCAAAACAGCATCAGCAGATGCTTTGACATCAATCACCGAGCTTACTTTTGCCTCATGCTCTTTATAGAAAGTTTGCAAATGCACAGCAGCATCGCGGGTGCGTTCAACTTGATATTTGCTACTGTCCAGATTCAGCACAAATTGCGCCGGCGCCAAACCAATCAGCACCAACATAATCAAACCAATACCTTTTTGACCATCGTTGGAACCATGCACAAAACTTACACCCATGGCAGAGGCCACCAAGGTGACACGCGTCCAGAATGGCGGGTGTTTTTTGCCATCGATTTGCTCGCGCTCTTGCGGGGTTTTATGGATTTTGGGACCAGTGAAGATTTTTTTAAGCAGCAGTAATACCAACGCCGCCACACCAAAACCTACCAGCGGCGAGATCAGCAAAGACAGCATAATATCAATGGCTTTTTTAACGTTCACACCTTCGCTGATTGGAATATCGGAAATCAGCGCATTCGCCAGACACACACCTAACAAGGAACCAATCAATGTGTGTGAGCTGGATGCGGGAATACCGAAATACCAGGTGCCCAGGTTCCAGACAATGGCGGCAGCCAACAGAGAAAACACCAGCACCATGCCACGCACCGAGGTGATGTTCAGCAACATATCTACCGGCAGCAGGTGCACTATCGCGTAGGCAACCCCTAACCCACCCAGCATCACACCCAGAAAGTTAAAAATACCCGAGGCAATTACTGCCAGGTGAGGATTCATCGCCTTGGTATAGATGACAGTAGCTACCGCGTTGGCGGTATCGTGAAAGCCATTAATGAATTCGTAGGCGAGAACGAAGGCGAGTGCCAAAAAAAGGCTGGCCCCCATGAAAAAACCGAGCCCGGTGAACATTTCTAACATAGGTTATCCGCTTGACTGAGAAGATCGATCTGAATACCACCCTCTCCCTGTGGGCGGCTTTTTTGTAATCGCATCCGGAACGGATGGCTAGCAATTACAGACCAACAACGTTCTCAGCTTGTGGGCCTTTTTGGCCTGGCTTAACGTCGAACTCTACTTTTTGGCCTTCAACCAGGGTTTTGAAACCTGAGCCAGTGATAGCGCTGTAGTGAACGAATACGTCTTGACCTGCTTCACTTGCGATGAAACCGAAACCTTTAGACTCATTGAACCACTTAACGGTGCCAGTACTTCTAGCCATGATAAACCTCGATGCTCTATACAAAATAATAAATTGAATACCCCAAGAGGAGCTTAGGCTGGCGAATTCAGATGTTACTTATGAAGAACAATACGAGGTACTAATAGATTTACTGCTAGAACAACGGATAGGACTTACCATAAATAATGCTGCAGAAGGGCCAGCTGAACTGCACTATATTCCGCCCCTTTCATGATGTAAAGGTTTAATTTGGGCCATAAAAATCCACTTTTGGCTATAAGGCGCAAACCGCTGCGGCAATTTGTCACTCCCTCTATCACGGCATAAACCGTTAGTATTTTAACCATCGCCAGCCGCACTAAATACGACTGGCGACGCTCACTTTCACTTAACCGGAACCCCCGGTTAATCTCCCTGGGGCTGGAGTTCCAGCCCATTTTTCACAACACTAACAACGCAACTCCAACGCCGCTAGCTTGACCCACTTTCCATGAAGTTCGTTGTAATAACTCCCCGATGTTTTTGCTTTCGCTAAAATTGCCTCAAAAACTTTCAAAGCACGCTCCATATGCCCTTGCTTCTGCAATAGCTTGGCAAAATGGTAACTTGCTTCAGCACCGGGGTAATACGAGTCCAGTACCTCATATTCATGCAAAGCGCCCTGGTTATCACCCAAAGCCTCAAGCACTCTCGCATACAATAAATGAGCATCTGGATTTTTATAGTCCGGGTTTCTAGCAATTAATTCGTCCAGCAATCCTTTAACATTCGCATATTGCCCCAAACCAAACTCAGCCTGGGCCAAGCCATACATAAACAACGGGTCAAACTCATGGATTCCTTTTAAGCAATCCTTATACAGAATTGCAGCTTCCGAATACTGCTCTTTGGTTAGCAACTCCTGCGCAAGACGCAATGCATTTTCAGTAGTTTTTGCGATTTGATAATCCTGCGCAGCGCTTTTTAAATCACGGTCTGGATTCACCAGATCCTGCACCTTTCTCATGGTCTTTCTTCCAGATCTGGTTCCAGCAAAATCCGGCAGCAACTCCAGAACCAGGTAGGCTATAGAACCTGCCACAGGCAAAATCATTACCAACCAAATCCAGGTGCGAGGACGGCCGGTCTTCAGAATGTGAATGACCAGAGCAACCTGGATTAATAAAGATAAAACCACTATCGGCATATTGATGCTCCCTTTTTTAACTGTTTATATTCCACGCAATCAGGCCAATATTGCATTTCGCACTACTGCCTCTGCACTGACGCCAAACTATAGTGCTTTCACCTATCCGGAGAAAGAGCAACGAATAACTATTTATACGTCAGGATAAGAACAAACTTCGTCTTTACCCTACCCCGCAAAGCTGCAACAATCTCATCCGACACAACATTTATCCCTACCCGCGATTTCGCGTGAGGTTGTCGCTTTATGACAGTTAACCAGTCAATCGCAAAAACCCAGGACTCCAACTGCCCGCACGATAAACGCGTTAGTTGTGGTAACTGCCGTCTCAATACCATTTGCTTGCCGATTAGCCTACACATTGATGATATTGATAAGCTCAACAACATAGTGCAACGCGGTAAGCCCCTGCAAAAGGGGGATTATTTATATCGAGCCAATGAACCCTTTGATTCTGTTTACGCAATTCGCTCAGGCGCCGTGAAAGCCATGACCTTGAGCGATAACGGTGAAGAACAGGTCACAGGCTTTTATCTACCCGGCGAAGTCGTGGGGATGGATGG
Organism: Gammaproteobacteria bacterium; assembly: GCA_021151625.1. Classification (GTDB taxonomy): domain Bacteria; phylum Pseudomonadota; class Gammaproteobacteria; order Pseudomonadales; family Cellvibrionaceae; genus Cellvibrio. Next base: position 65,805 of record JAGKWY010000007.1, read on the forward strand.
CATTGCGGATAATCGCTACACCAATTCGGTGATTGCGCTGGAAACTGCCTCTGTGTGTGAAATTCCATTCAACCGCATGGAAGAATTGAGTTTGCAAATCCCCAATTTGCAGCGGCACTTTTTCCAATTGATGAGCCGCGAAATTACGCAAGACCAGCAAATTATTACCCTGCTTAGCAAAAGCAGCGCTGAAGAACGTATCGCCGCATTATTGCTCAGTATTTCCAGTCGCAACAGCCGCCGACAATTATCGGCAACCGCCTTTCGCTTGCCGATGTCGCGCACCGACATTGGCAACTATTTAGGCTTAACCATAGAAACCGTTAGTCGAATTTTCACCCGCCTGCAAAAGCAGGAGGTTATCCATGTCGACAAAAAAGAAGTGTTGATCAATAACATGGAACAATTGCGCAATATCGCCAATGGCAACACTGAATGCTAATAAATAGAGACTCCACTATGAATGATTTAAATCGTCTCAATGCCACTCTGGCGGCATTTGACACTGCCAACCTGCAAGACCCCAACCTTGAACTGTTTGAAGGAAAATCAGTTGCCAAAGAATGGATCTACGCGCAGCGTATGAGCACACAACTACATAAGTTTTGCGAAGCGCCTTCGGAAGCCCTGCAATTGGCAACACGCAGCCAGCATATTTGCCGTTGGAAAATCCCACGCAGTGACTACCCTATGGATCGTAGCGGCTATAAAAAGTGGCGACTGGATTTGGCGCAACTACACGGCGACATTGCGGGCGAGATTATGGCTGAGCAAGGTTATGATGAAAGCATTATTGCGCGGGTAAAAGATCTGCTGCTCAAACGCAGCTTGAAACGCGATGATGAAGTCCAGGCATTGGAAGATGTGGTTTGCCTTGTATTTATCGAGTTTTACCTGGAGGACTTCGCCAGCAAACACGATGAAGAAAAACTGATCGATATTATTCGCAAAACCTGGAACAAGATGTCTACCAAAGGCCATGAGGCCGCACTGAAACTCCCCTTATCCGCAGCCATGTTAGCCCTGGTCACCAAAGCACTAAGCCCGGATTAGGATTTTTATTAACAATTACTACAAAAGGAAAACACCGTGTACCTAGCCTTGAAACACCTGCACCTGACTTTTGTTACTCTCTCGCTATTATTCTTCGTATTGCGCGGCATTTGGTTGTTTATCAATTCCAGTTTGCTTACCAAAAAATGGGCGAAAATATTACCTCATATTATTAGCACCTTATTGCTCTTGAGCGGTATTGTGCTAGCTGTACACATGGGCTTATCACCCGGCAGCCAACCCTGGTTGATGGCAAAAATTATTGCGCTGATTATTTACATCGGACTGGGCGTAGCAACTTTTAAAGTCGCCAATCGCAATCTGAGCAAAGCACTATGGGTGAGCGCCCTGATTGTGTTTGCCTATATCGTCAGCGTAGCGATTACTAAAAATCCACTGGGGTTTTTGGGCTAATTTCCGCAAGGAGTGACCATGCCACTCCTTATCCCCTTTTTATTACTCATCCCTCACACCTTCACGCAAGTATTTCCTTAGCCCCATCGAACCAAATTGTCACTCTATAAATACTACTGACACCTTTGGTAGCAGTTTGCCTGCAAAGCTAAAACCAATGGCTATAATCAAGTTCAGGGTTATTTACAAAGCTTGACGTATCTTTAAAAGTGATCTATATCACACACCAGTTGTTCACCTTTCACATAACTTTAATAATCGGCGAGCCCTATGAAAAAAATATTATTGACCATCACCCTGTTGACTTCCTGATACAAGGCAAGAAAAGCCTGCAAACCTATCGTGAAAAGCAACTGCCAACTGCACATCGCGGCGGAGCAAAAAACATTAGAAACTTTGTATTGCAACGCAAGGACTGGTTGCAGGAATGCGATAAGTACCTGCAACTCACTGAGCAAGGGCGCGTATTCCGCGACAAAGAAAGCACCGACAAAATTATTGGCGCTATGACTGCCACTGCCGATGAATTGGAAAAGATTATGAAACGCCCGAAAAATGATGCTGAAGTGCTCGATTTGGTAATAGCACCCGCAGGACAAAAATTTGATGATTTATTCAAGTTGGTAGACGGGCACTATCTGGAATTGCAAAGACGCGGTCTGCTCTAGAGCGGGTAGACAAATAAAAAACGGCGCCTGGTGCGCCGTTTTTTATTGCGATGAATACAATCAGGAATTCTTTTTCAATGAGAGCACCGAACGCTGCGGTTTATCCGGGCGATCAGCAAAACGCTTGGCCAATTCCTCTCGCGCCTTAATTGCCTCTGTTTTAGCATCCTGCACTGGACTTGATTGCCAGGATTTGGGGGTAGAACCTCCCGCTTTGGCCATAAACTCCAACCCTGAGCGCAACAGGCGCGCCTGATCCACAAAACTGATTCCCTCCGGAAACTTTCCCGGGTAAACCTCTGAAGGATCTTTGGGATTGCCCTCGATACGAATGGTAAAACCACTGGCATGAGTTGCTGTGCCAGCTGCTACATCTGCTGTCCAATCATCAAAATTCATAGGTACCACTTAATCTCATCAATGAAGGCGCCATTAAATCATACAGTAATTGTGTGACAAAATAGTTAAACACTATTTCCCGCAGAAACGGCCGCCATATTTGCCGCATCTAGTGAATTTCGGCGCTGTTCTTCACGCTGTTCACGTTTTTGCGCCGCACGCAACTGACGCTCCGGTGGCAATGCCCCAATATGGGTTTCATTGCGCTCTTTAGCCAGTTCAATTTGCTTTTGTCGTTCAGCAAAACGAACCTTTTGATCATCAGACAGCTTGTCATAACAGCGAGGGCAACAAACACCCAGCATATAGAGTGGCGATAGTTTATCGTCTTCCGTGATTGGAAAACGACACCCATGGCACTGATCATAAATGCCTTTTTCCAATTTGTGATTCACGGCTACGCGATTATCGAATACAAAGCATTCCCCGCGCCACAAGCTTTCCTCTTCTGGCACTTCCTCCAGATATTTGAGGATGCCACCTTCCAAGTGATAAACCTCTTCAAACCCCTGCTCTTTCAAATAAGCAGTCGATTTTTCGCAGCGAATACCACCAGTGCAAAACATGGCTACTTTCTTATGTTTGGCGGGATCGAGATTATCGGCCACATAGGCAGGAAACTCACGGAAGGTTTCAGTTTTTGGGTCAATGGCACGTTCGAAAGTGCCTATCTCGTACTCGTAGGAGTTGCGGGTATCAATCACCACTACATCAGGGTCGCTAATCAACGCATTCCAATCCTGTGGCTTCACATAGGTACCCACAATTTTCTGGGGATCTATGCCATTAACCCCCATGGTCACAATCTCTTTTTTCAGCTTGACCTTCATCCGATAAAAAGGCTGCTCCTCATAAAAAGATTCTTTGTAGCTCAACCCCTCAAAGCGGCCGTCAGCGCCCAAGAAAGCAACCAAGCCCTCAATCGCCGTGCGCGAACCGGATATGGTTCCATTAATCCCTTCCTCAGCGAGCAGCAAAGTTCCTTTAATATCCAGGGAGTCACACAGCTCTTTCAGGCGAGGAGCCATAGCCTCGTAATCAGGCAACTTCACGAACTTATACAGTGCAGCAACAACAATTTGACTCATAAGGATCACTTACCGGCTTAAAACAAGATCGGGCAATTGCCCGGTTTATCTGGGCGCGCATTATAGGCGTTTGTTTTTTGTACAACCACTACTTCTTTTACTGGTCGTTTTTGCTGCCGCCCAAACACTGGGGGGAAGCTGGAACCTGATTATTGGCTTGCCATTCCGCTGGACTGAAAGTATGCAACGCCAAAGCATGTACACCCGATTTCAGCTCATCCGCCAGACATGTATAGATCGCTTGATGACGCTGTACCTGGCGTTTTCCTTCAAACCGGGAGGACACCAGCGTCACCTTGAAATGAGTTTCGGAACCAGGTGGCACCGAATGCATATAGCTCTCGTTACGCACCTCCAGATGATCTGGCTGGAAACTTTGGGTTAACTTGGTATGTATTTGATTTTCAACTGGATTCATATCAACAACCTGCGGCAGCTGGTACATGGGTATAGGTGATGGCTATTTAACCAATATCATCCATGTAAAAAAACTGGCGGCATTTTACCGGCAAAGATCTACACTGTGTTGACTTGGAGCAAAGTAGATTCAAGTTAATCCAGCGCGATATAACCATAACAGTTCATAGGCGAGGGCAAAAAAGCAAAGTCATGAGCGACCACAAGTTTTTTATCGACCGTCGTAAAGGCGCGGATCGCCGCCTGGATCGAGACCCCTGTAAAAACTTGCCGATGGATCTGTACCATCGCAAGCGCCGCAAATCGGCTGAGCGCCGCAATCAGGAGCGAAGTCTGGCTGACGATTACCTGGCCTTCCTTGGCTCCCTGGATGCCAGCAACCAAAAGCACTGACCAAACGCAGACTGCAAAGACTTACCAAAAACGGTTAACCGCCACAATCGACCACACAATTACCAACAAGGTCAAACTGACAAACACCAGCGCAGAGCCTATATCTTTCGCGCGCCCGGACAGTTCATGGCGCTCGGAGCCAGTACGGTCCACTACCGCTTCTACCGACGAGTTAGCCAACTCGGCCATCAAAACCCAGAACACGCTGCTAATTAACAGAATCAGTTCAATATGGGTTTGTGCCAACCAGAAGGCCGCCGGAATCAAAACTACCGCCAGACCAACTTCTTGCCGAAACGCAGCTTCATATTTCCAGCTCGCTGCTAACCCCTTCATCGAATAACCAAAAGCATCGATCACTCGCGCAATTCCGGTTTTACCTGGTTTACCCATTCGCCTTCTCCAGCTGTTGTCATTTCAGATTCATTGAGTGTTCACAGAATAGTCACATAGCAATGTTAAAAAAGATATTTGCTATTGAAAAACTTGATCAAGCGCGATCGTCCAGCAGTGAAAATTACCAGCTATCAGGCATGGATTACTCCGTCCGATCAATTCAGTTTCCCTTCCGGCCATACCGCTGCTGCCTTTTTGTTTGCCTGTCTGATTTTGAATTTCTATCCCGTATTCGCGATACCCGCGTTTATTTGGGCCACGGCAGTTGGTGCCAGCCGGGTTTTATTAGGTGTTCACTACCCTACGGATTTGGTTGCTGGCGCTCTATTGGGAAGTGCTTGCGCCTTTTGGGGAATTTATTTGCATTCGCTAATCACTATTTAGCAGTAACTATTTACATTTATTTTTATTACAGAGCCGATTACATGAAAATATTGTACGGAGTTCAAGGTACAGGTAATGGTCATACGACGCGCGCGCGTATTATGGCCAAGGCACTTGCGAATGCCGGCGCGCAAGTTGATTGGGTTTTTTCTGGCCGCGAACGCGATAAATTTTTTGATATGGAAGCTTTCGGCAACTTTCAATCCTATCGCGGCCTAACCTTCGCAACCCAAAGCGGCAAAGTACTTTATTTAAAAACAGCCCTCACATCTAACCTTACCCAGCTGTATCAGGACACGCACAAAGTTAATGTCGAAGGCTATGATTTTATTATCAACGATTTTGAGCCGGTTTCAGCGTGGGCAGCAAAACGCGCAGGCAAAAAGGTGATTGGAATCTCCCATCAAAATGCGTTTTTTTACGATATACCCAAAGCGGATAGTAATATTTTCACCAATTGGTTTATGCGTAATTTCGCACCAGTGACCATGCCCATTGGCTTGCATTGGCATCACTTTAACCAACCAATATTGCCGCCCATGGTAGAAGATTCCCATTACCCAAATTCTTCCACCCCCAAACACTATTTGGTTTATCTCCCTTTTGCCGGAGTAGAGGACATAGTGCCGCAGTTGCGCGAGTTTCCTGACTACCACTTTTTTGTTTATCAACCAGTGCCAGCCGCTTATGACGAAGGCCATATCCATATACGCCCATTTTCGCGCGAAGGGTTTCAAGCAGATTTACACCGCTGCGAAGGAGTAATTTGCAGTGCAGGCTTTGAATTACCCAGCGAAGCAATCCACTTAGGCAAAAAAATATTAGTGCAGCCCGTCGCTGGTCAAATGGAACAAAAATCCAATGCACTGGCGTTGGAAAAATTAGGCTATGGGCAAGTAGCCAAGCAGTTTGATGTGGAAACATTAGGAAAATGGTTGCCAATCAAAGCCCCTACTAAAGCACGCGATTATCCCGATGTTGCCAAAGCATTGGTAAACTGGCTAATGAAAGGCGGCGGCGAAGATATTCGCACATTGCAACAGCAACTATGGCAAGAAGTAATTGAGTCGGAAAACTCAGAAAATCGACTATTTGCCAAATAAAGATCGCAACGCAAGAACAAGGAGTGGTTGGCCTTAAAAGGATTTAATAAAGCGGAAGGATTTAATAAAGAGGGAACTCTTAATCAAAAGAAACTTTTTGTCGTGTCGCTTTGATAGCTCCGCGCTGGCTTTTTCCATCCATGCGCCGCTGTTTGGATGAAAAAGTTGGCTTGGTTGCACGGCGAGCCTTTTCTATCTTGATTGCACCCTGCACAATATCTTGCAGACGTAACAACGCGTCTTCACGATTTTGTTCCTGCGTGCGAAAGCGTTGTGCTTTGATAATCAACACACCTTCATTGGAAATACGATTATCGTCCAGCGCCAACAACCGGGTTTTACAAAATTCGCTTAGCGATGAATTAGGGATATCAAAACGCAAATGTATCGCACTCGACACTTTGTTGACATTCTGTCCACCCGCCCCCTGAGCACGCATGGCAGTCAGTTCAATTTCGTGCAGGGGAATCACAATGTGGGAATTAATTCGCAGCATGCTAGTGCTGTTCTGCAGGCTGATAAAAATGTAAAGGTTTTCTATCGTCAATCAATACTGGTTGTAAGTCACGGTTATAGCGATTACGCCAGGAATGCCAACGCACTAACAACCCACCTATAATCAGCCCCGCCAAACCACTCAGTGTAGTAATACCTTCGTTAGCAAACTGCGTATGTGCAATAGCCGTAGCGACCACCAGAGTTATTACCGGAACCATATAAACCAGCAGAGAACCTTTGGCGATTACCTCTTCCGGTACACCTATCTGAATTTCGTCGCCCTGTTGATAACTCGCCGGGTTGCGCCCCTCCAGTAACACCCATATGTAGGAGGTGTGACCATCCCATTTATTAATCAAACGCTGACCGCAGCCTTGCTCGGCTTTGCAAGAGCCGCAGGCGGTCTTCTGGATGGTTTCCACCCACACGCCTTCCGCCTCAATCGAGACTATACGGCCGGTTTCGATAATCATGATGGTGCTCCGCAATAAAAAGGGAGGACTAAATCCCCCCTATATTCTGCGCAATTTTTTGAGCGGTGACGACGGGTATTTCACCTACCACGGTAACCCGGTAACTTTTTCCCTGATAATTCAAGCCATCCATTACTGCCAGGGTTGCTCCACGTTGCGCAACTCCCTCAGGAATCACGCCTTCCGCCTGCTCAATAAACACCGAAAAGGTCGTCAAACCATCGGTATACATCAACATATCAATTTTTTGTCGTACCTGACGCTGGTCGACGAATACAAACCCGGGGGGCACCCAGCCTAATTGCCAATGCTGTGGTTGTTTGAGCGTTTCCGGATTACACTCAGCAACTACCTTGGTATCCCGATGAACTTTCGCTACCGGCTGTTTCAAGCTGGCCATATCCGGGCTCAAATCCAAATCGATGAACTGATAGCGCTCCAGCGGGCGAGCCGACTCATCCACTAGCCACGACTTCAACACTAGTCCCGTTTCATTATCGATCGACAATAACGCACTATAACGAAATTGATCCAGAGGTAATGCCAGTAAGGCAGTGGCTTCACGCCCGGCTACTCGCTCAGGGCCGCGAATTTCAAACTTGTATAACTGATCCAGCCGCGCCAGGTTGGCTCCGAACAGGTTAATCTTTCCCTGCAATAAGCGGGTGCCCAGAGTGTCGCATCCCAATGCCTTACCCTCGCGCACAAACTCTCGTGCTGGGCCATTCAAATGCTGTAAGCGCTCATACTCTACGCCGTCCTCAACCCAATGCAAGACTCTAAAACTTTGCAGGGCCGGGTTATCTTTGTGCTGATAAGTAAAAGAACCCTGGTAGTTCAGGGTCTGGGGCACAGTAGCCATTTTTTGTAACAGGCTGGCAACATCAAGAGTTGCTATAGCTGTATCAGTTTGCGCCAGGCTCGACGAACTTGCTGAGGAACCATCCTGAGCAAAAGCTGGCAAGGAACATAACAAGGTGATTAACAATAAGCCCGATGCTTTATTGCATCGCGAAATCAAGGGGAGGAAAGTTGGCATTCTGGACTCAATCTGGGAGATAGTTGAGGAACAGCATAGCTGCCCCTCAAGGTCTCCAACAAGTCGGATATGAGAAAGGACTGTGGAACTTACTCTTCTTCGATCAGTATCACACGGGTATAAGGCAACATTCCCTGCCCCGCATTGGTAGAAGCATTATCGGTATGCTCCTGAATCAACTGATTAACATAGGTTGAAATATCTTCGTTATACACAGGTGCTGCTTCCTGACGCGGAACAAACATTACCCGGCGATTTTCTTGTGGACGGGATTCGTAACCGCTTTGAACCGCCACAGTACGCGCCGACAATGCCGGGGCATTAATACCAGATGGCAAATTGGCCACCTTGGTTTCCGGAGCAGCAGTTGGAGTTGCTACAGGTGTATTAGCTGCAATCTCAGCCGACTGCGGAGCAACTGACTGATACTGCTGCACCCCCACAATCAACGCACCAGCGACCGACGCCGCTACAGCAACACGCCCTACTTGCTGCCACCAGCGCATCGGCATAGCAACTACATTACCGGTCGCTACCGATGGTGTTGCAACTGCAACCTGTGAATAGGTTTCCTCTACATCAATCGCCGCACTCACCCGTGCCGCAAAATCACTGCTGGCCATGACTGGCAACTTGCCTTTAAGGCCTGCACTGGCAATTTGATAGCGAGACCAGGTAGTTTTCAGTTCGGGATCGGCATCCAGCGCTTTAAGCAATCGCTGCAACTCCAGCTCAGACGCTTCATTATCCATAAGCGCTGAAAGGGATTCGGCAAGCACTGGGGGTTGGATTTATCAATTGCTTCGCGCGCCCGGAATATCCGCGAGCGCACAGTCCCCACCGGACAGGCCATCACCTCGGCAATTTCCTCATAACTCAGACCATCCATCTCGCGCAAGGTGACTGCTGTACGCAAGTCATCAGGTAAATCCTGAAATGCCAGAGCAATGGTTTCTTCAAGCTCCTCACACAACACATTGCGCTCGGGTGTGTTGAGCTCATGCATTCCTTCATTACCATCAAAGAACTCGGCATCCTCAATTTCCACATCACTGGTTGGCGGGCGACGATTGCGCGCAACTATGTGGTTTTTAGCCGTATTAATGGCAATCCGATAAATCCAGGTATAAAACGCACTGTCACCCCGAAAGTTCGGCAAGGCACGATAGGCCTTGATAAACGCTTCCTGAGCCACATCTTGCGCTTCGGCATGATCGCGAATAAAGCGGCTGATAACCGCCAACACCTTGTGTTGGTATTTAATAACTAGCAAATCAAATGCGCGCTTATCGCCTTTTTGAACTCGCTCGACCAGTTGTTGATCAACATCAGGCGCT
>JAGKWY010000100.1 GCA_021151625.1 Gammaproteobacteria bacterium
GGAGAGATCCGGTGTGTGGCCGGAAGCGGGTGGGGTGAGATTATATAAATCAGATTATATGTGAAACCTGCTTTTACCCGCTTTGTGAAAGAATGACGCTCAAATTAGCGGATTTGTGATGCGAATCGGCCTGATTTTGCCAAAAAGCAGCTGGGGTTTTTATGTGTGAAACTTGCGGTGCAAGCGCCTTTGTCAGCGCGCTCGCCTTAGTGAATTAGCTGCTGTGGGCCGACCACCGCTCCAGCAAAATTGCCTGGGCATCAACAGCTTCTTCATCCTCTTTAGGTTGGGTGCGCAGGTAGCTGCCGTCTTCTTGCAGTAACCAGGCGTGGGTGTTGTCGGCCAGGTATAGATGCAGGTCTTCGAGGATACGGTCGCGGATGCGTTTGTGTTTGATCGGGAAGCAGGTCTCAACCCTATGGAACATGTTGCGCAGCATCCAGTCGGCGCTGGAGCAATAGAGTTCCGCGATGCCGCTGTTTTCAAAATAAAACACGCGATGGTGTTCGAGGAAGCGGCCGATAATGGAGCGCACGCGAATATTTTCCGATAAGCCAGGTACACCGGGGCGCAGCTGGCACACGCCGCGCACAATCAAATCGATTTGCACACCGGCTTGCGACGCCGCGTAGAGTTCGTTTACCAATTCTTCATCGTAGAGCGCATTCATTTTGGCGATGATGCGTGCGGGTTTGCCGTGTTCGGCATTTTCTTTTTCGGTGCGGATGCGTTTCACCATGCCCTTGTGCAAGGTGAAAGGCGCATACAACAACGCTTCCATTTTGGACGCTTTGCCCATGCTCGATAATTGCAAAAAGATGCGGTACACATCCTCGCCAATTTCTTTATCGGACGTGAGCAATCCGTAGTCGGTATAAATCTTACTGGTGCGCGGGTGATAGTTGCCGGTACCCAGGTGTACGTAATAGCGCAACTTTCCGGTTTCGCGGCGCGCCACCAGAATCATTTTGGAGTGAGTTTTAAATCCCACCACACCGTAAATTACATGGATACCAAAACGCTGCAAGCGCTCAGCGAGTGCCACGTTTTGCTCTTCATCAAAACGTGCGCGCAATTCCACGATGGCGGTAACTTCTTTGCCCGCTTTCGCGGCAGCTACTAATGCATCCACAATCGGCGAGTTGGAACCTGTGCGATACAGGGTTTGCTTGATTGCCAGCACATTGGGATCAGCGGCTGCTTCGCGCAAAAAGTCCACCACGCCCTGGAAGGAGTCAAAGGGGTGATGTAGCAAAATATCCTGCTTCTGTAACACTTCAAAATAGGAGTTGGTGCGCTTGGGCAATTTGGGCATGGCTTGCACAAATGGCTTGAAGTAATGCTGCGCATCTTTCACCAGATCAAATAAATCGCTGTAGCGATTCAAATTCACCGGGCCGTTAATGCGATACAAATCGCGCTCTTTAATTTCGCAGCGCTCCAGCAAAAAGTGTTCAAGCTCGGCTGGGCAGGTATCGGTAATTTCCAAACGCACTTCATCGCCGTATTGGCGATAGGCTAATTCACCCTGCACTGCGCGCAATAAATCGTCCGCTTCTTCTTCGTCGAGGAAAATATCCGAGTTGCGCGTCAGGCGGAATTGATAGCTTTCCATCACCGTCATGCCGACAAAAATTTCCGCCATGAAAAAATGGATGATGGAAGAGATAAACGCAAAATTGCGCCCGTTAATACTTAAGGCTTCGGGCAGTTCAATAATGTGTGGCAGTGAGCGCGGCACCTGCACAATGGCACGACCGGAGTTGCGACCAAAGGCGTCTTTGCCATCAAGGCGCACAATAAAATTCAAACTCTTGTTGAGAATACGCGGAAATGGGTGCGCCGGATCAAGGCCGATCGGGCTGAGCACGGGCAACACATCGGACAAAAAAATGTGCTTGAGGTAATTAATTTGCTCCGGCGTCCAATCTTCGCGGCGCAGTACACGAATGCCCTGTTCAGCCATGGACGGCAGCAATTCGCTATTCAGTATGCGGTACTGCTCGGCCACCAGTTCATGGGCGCGCAGCGAAATTTCGTTCAGGGTCTGTGCCTGGGTCAGGCCATCCGGCCCTGAGGTGGGTGGTGCGTTGCGCTCGATAATTTCCACCAGGCCACCGACACGCACTTCAAAAAATTCATCGAGGTTAGTGGAAAAAATACACAGGAAACGCAACCGCTCCAGCAGTGGCAAACTGCGGTTGTAAGCTTGATGGAGTACGCGCTTGTTGAATTCGAGCAGACTTAACTCGCGATTGAAATAGGCGTTAGACACCTTGGACCTCATAGCACCAGACTTTTTGCGCCAGATTATGGCAATTATGTGACAAGAATAAGACAGCGATTCACTGCCGCTAACACTAGCAAAGTTTTGGCGAAGAAAGCGGAATTAAGTGCAAAAACCGGCGTGGTATTGGGCGAGGGCGCAGGCGGGGGAAACAACGGGCCGGGGTTAAGCCGGCCCGGGTGTACAACCTATTAGTTGCACTTGTACACATCAAAACTTTGACGGCCGTCTTGCACCAGGGTCACTGGTACTACGGTATCACCGCCAAATTGGCTGGCTTCGTTGCGCGCCATATTGGTCAGCTCGGTCGCAACCTTGTTTGGGTCGCGCTTCATGGAACCCACAAAATTGTCTTTTACCTTCACGTTGACAGTGCGCACTTTTTCGCAGCTGCGCACGTTGGCGGCATTGGCTACGGCAACGTTAGAGCCTTGGTCACTGACTTTTACCCAGGTGCAGGCGCTGGTCAGGCTGATAAGGGCAGTGGCAAGGATGATGGAGAGTTTTTTCATGGAGGCTTCCTCGGAGGTGATTAATCATTAATCAGGGGACAAAAATACGCGGCTACACTAATGCCATGAAGCTGCGGTTGCAAGTCGCGCGCTTCAGCAAAACCTGTGTCGTTTAACAAAAGTCGCTAAACAATAAAAACTGGCATTCGCTGGCGCGCATAGTATCTTTAGGCGCTTCGTTCATCAGAAGATTTATCTGCCTGCCAGAAAAAGGTATTTGTAGGAAACCCATTTAAAGAGGAGTTAATACTATGGGTGTGCTCGGCCTGAGACGTTTTTTTTCCCGCGCTTTGTTTTGGTTATTGGTGAAATTGTTGCTGTTGGCGCTAGTATTCATGGCCATCAGTCTCGCCTTGGGCAAGATCTACCAGGGCTGGGATGACGACCCGGAGCGCGGTGCGGTAGCAGTAGAAAATGGCGCCTTTGGTGAGGGCTATGCAACACCTATCTATCTGGACCAGGGCTGGAGTGCCAATGATAGCCTTTGGTACTACAACACCACCCAGGGCTCGGCGCTGATCCCCTATGATTTTTTTCTTGCCCTGGAACAGGCGGATTCCAGCGAGCGTTTTCTTACCCCGCAACTGATCGATAAATACCGCTACCTACCGCAAAAACCCACCTTTTTTAACCCGGATGGCCTGCCCGTTGGCTTTGTTAAAGAGTCCTATAAAGGACAGGATTATGTTGGCTTAACCTGCGCTGCTTGTCATACCGGTCAGGTCAACTACAAAGGCACGGCCATGCGTATCGATGGTGGCCCGGCCATGGCCGATATGGTGGGTTTCCTGACGGATCTGGAGCGGAGCCTGGCGGCGGCGGTGGAAAACAGCGATAAAAACCATCGCTTTGTCACCCGGGTGTTGGAGTTGAATAACGGCTATGCCGATACTGCGGAGGTCCAGTCTGACCTCAAGCGCTGGGCGCGCAAGATTCGCCTCTATAACAACATTAATCATTCGAAAGTTGAGTATGGCTATGCGCGCCTGGATGCCTTTGGGCGCATCTATAACAGGGTGCTGGAATATGTCATCAGCCCGGCGCAACTGCGCGATGTTTTAGCGGGGGCCGCCCGCCCGGATAATCCGGATCAAGATCTGCTGACCCAGGCCCAGGTTGATAAGGTGTTGGACGGGATCGGTGAGACCATCATCGGTGACCTGCAGTTTGCACGGGTGCTGGAGCGGCTGGTTTCCACCAAAGAGGGGTATCCGGGGTTGGACATGGTGGAGTTGGAACACATCAAGTCGCTGATTTTTAATGAGCCCAATGCACCGGTGAGCTACCCCTTCTTGTGGGATATCACCCACTCCGACTATGTGCAGTGGAATGGTCTGGCGAACAATGCTGCCCTGGGTCCCCTGGGGCGCAATACCGGTGAGGTGATTGGTGTGTTTGCGATTCTGGACTGGACGGCCCACGAGCGCGGCTGGAGCCTGTCCTCCTTGCTCACTGGGCAAGTGGGTAAAAGCCAGCAGATCAAGTTCACCTCCTCGGTGGATCTGGTCAACTTGTCGCGTCTGGAATCGCACTTGAAAAGTCTGACCTCGCCTGTCTGGCCAAGCCTGGATACCGGCACCGATAACCCCGACCAACAAAGGGCCAACACCCTGTTTGGCAAGCTTCCGGAATGGCAAATCGATTGGCAAAAAGCCCGCCGTGGCCGCCAGTTGTACGCCGATCATTGCGAGTCCTGCCACCAGGTAGTCGACCGCACCGACTGGAATCGCATTGTAGTGGCCAATATGTCCCACCTGGATTTGATGGACACGGATCGCGCTATGGCAGAGAACAGCGTGAATTACACCGGCTATTCGGGGAACTTTAAAAATACCTACCAACGCGAGAGTGTGGGTTCACTGGTGATTAAGGAGCGCGCGCCGGTAGTCCAGACATTGACCGCGGTGACCACCGGGGAGGTTATTACGGCGCCCGACCCGGACAAATGGTGGCCGCGCCGCGCGCTGGATGAGCTCTATTTACTGGGTAAATCGCTCTTTGATAATCAAATCAAAGCCAGTGTAAAATCCGGCGACTATTGGCCCGACACCACGGCCAACCCATACAATTCGCTGCTGGCCTACAAGGCGCGCTCGCTGAATGGTATCTGGGCTACCGCGCCCTATTTGCACAATGGTTCCGTGCCCAGCATTTACGATTTACTCTTGCCGGTGAAGCGCAAGGAGGATCCGGAAAATGGATTGTATCGCCCGACCGAATTTAAAGTGGGCAGTCGCGAATTTGATCCGGTGAAAATCGGGTTGCGTTCCGAGGGCTATGAAGGGTTTAATTTCCGCGCCAACCAGCGCGGCGATTTCAACAGTGGCCATGAATACGGCACTGCCCATGCCCCGGCCATTAATGGCATAAAACAAGATGCTTTAACCGAGCAACAGCGCTGGGAGTTGGTGGAATACATCAAGACCTTGTGATTGGTTTGTGAAAATTATCTGCGCTCCTTTCAAGGGGGAGAGCTAAGGGAAGGAAATCGCCACTTTTTACCGCTCCGGCCAAGTGTCCGGCAGCTAAAAAGTGGCGTTTGTTTATCCAGCATTTTTATCTTGTGCGAGCAGATGTTTTTACATCGGGCACAAGCAACTTAACCGGTAATGGACTATCCAAGCATTGTTATTAACCCGGTGATGCCCGTTTAATCGATGAGAAGAATGACAAGAAAACTCCTGACGGGCCTGATGTGTGCTCTGCTAGTTTCCTCCGCTGTGCCTGCATTGGCTAATGGCGAGAAGCGCGTAACTGTGCCCATCGCCCTGCCGTTCCAGCAGCAGGCCAGCGCCAGCAGTGCAACTGCCGTAATTGCCCCTGCCCAAACCCTGCAAACTACGCCTTTTACCCAAACCCTGGCGGCTTCATCGGCGGCGCGGGTTGAGGTGACCAACCAGGTGCAGATGTCTGCCGCCGCCCAGGTTATACCTCAGCTATCAACGCCTGCACTTGCCGTCGCCAGCTCTCTATCCGCTAGCCAGGTGCCAGTTGTCGTCGCGTCACAGGCTACCAGTTCTGCGCCGGCGGCTGTTGCGGCCAAGCCAGTTAGTACCTCAAGGCCGACCAAGCCAACTGCGTCAGAGTTGCCGCTTGAACCTGAGGAACCGCTGCAACCGGTAGAAGATATTCCGCTGATTACGACTGCTCCGGTCGACGCGCCGCGCTACCCCGCCGGTCATGCCGAGGCGTTTGTGGCTGAGTTCGAGGATTATGTGGCCAAGAAGGTCGCACCCTTTGTGCCGGGCGTGGCCATTGTGGTGGTCTCGGGCGGGCAGGTGAAATCCCTGCAGGGTTATGGGGTGCGCCGTGCCGGAACCCGTGAAAAGGTGACGCCGGATACCGTCTTTCGCCTGGCATCCCTGTCCAAATCCTTCGCCGCAACAGCGGCAAGCGCCTTGGTTAACGAGGGTAAAATCAGCTGGGATACTACCGTCACCTCGCTGCTCCCTGATGTCGCCTTCAAGAACGCGCGCTATGGCAAACAGCTGACTTTCCGCAATATTCTGTCTCAGGCCTCTGGTTTGCCGCGCCACACCTACACCCATTTTATCGACGAAAACATGGGTTACGCCGAGATAGTGCGACGCTTGCGCTACGTGAATTTTGTTTGCCCGCCAGGCAAGTGCTACGCCTACCAGAATGTCAGTTTCAGCTTGGCAGGTGAGATGATCAAAAAGAATTCCGGCATCAGCTTTGAAAAGTATGCAGCGCAGAAAATTTTTACTCCGCTGGGGATGCGCAGCGCCTCCTATGGTTTGGCCAGCTACAACGCTTCGCCCAACCGCGCCGCGCCGCATATCAACAACGGTAGCCGCTGGATTCCCACTGCAGTCACGGCCAACTGGTATCGCGTT
This sequence comes from Gammaproteobacteria bacterium, assembly GCA_021151625.1. Classification (GTDB taxonomy): domain Bacteria; phylum Pseudomonadota; class Gammaproteobacteria; order Pseudomonadales; family Cellvibrionaceae; genus Cellvibrio. Next base: position 6,657 of record JAGKWY010000100.1, read on the forward strand.
GCACCAGCGGCCGGGGTCAATGCCAGTATCACCGACATGTCCAAATTCCTGCTTGGGCAAATGGGTAAACGCCCGGAAGCCCTGTCGTTGGAAGTACTTAATCCAATCCAGTCGCGCGTTACCAAAAACACGCCGGCGCAAAACTATTACGGTGTGCGCAAAGCGGTGGGCAATACTGCCTACGGTATGGGTTGGCGAGTGTTTGACTACGGGCGCTACAAAAACTTTATCCACCACGGCGGCCATGTGAAGGGCTTTCGCACGGAGATGGTGTTCAACCGCGATTTGCAGATAGGTATGGTTTTTTTAACCAATTCCGAAAGCCGCTTCGCCAAGGACATCATCTTTAAATTCCTCGACATGTACGAGCGCAGCCATCACCCGCAACCCAGGGCGAAGAAGAAATAACCATGAAGCTTGCCGATTTGCATCCGCGCCAGATACTCGTCGCGCTCGATCAAATCGATGCGGCGGCGCCCTCCTGGCAGCTGTCGCGCCCGCAGGCGCTGCGGCGTGTAGTTGCGATGCTGGCAACAGTGTCGGTAAGTTTGCTCATCCTGCATTACGGCAAGTTTGCCGTTAACTTGCATGCTCTGTTGCAGTGGTTGGGCGAGTTGCGCGGCAGGCCCTATTTACAACAGCTGGAGGCCTCGGGTTGGCTGGAGCTGGCGGGTTATTGCTGGTGGACTGGCTGTCACCTGCTCACATTTATCCTGCTGCCCTGGCTGGTTATCCGTTTTGTGTTCAGGGAGCGCATGTGCGATTTCGGCTGGCGCTGGAATCAGGTGAGCGAGCACTGGCGCGGTTATCTGCTTCTACTTAGCCCAATATTGGTATTTGTGGTGCTGGTTAGCCAGGGGGAGGATTTCGTCCACCACTACCCGTTTTACCGCAACGCCGGGCGCAGCTGGTTGGATTTGTTGCTGTGGGAGCTGCTCTACCTAAGCCAGTTTGTGTTCCTCGAGTTTTTCTTCCGCGGCTTTATGCTCAATGCCCTGCGCCCTGCGCTGGGTGCTAACGCCATTTGGGTGATGTGTGTACCTTATATGATGATCCATTTTCCCAAGCTCTGGCTGGAGGCAACCGGGGCGATTTTATTCGGTCTGTTCCTTGGCATACTGGCGCTGCAATCCCGTTCTATTTGGGGCGGTGTTTTGGTGCACGCGGGCGTTGCCCTGAGCATGGATGTGGCAGCTTTGCTGCAAAAAAACCAACTTCCTGGATCATTTTTTCCTTTCTAGAACTCTGTTTATATCCATCTGCTACATAGCGCACAGCGAACCTTTTTCCACTCCAATAAAATCAACGGCTTGGCGCTTAAATTATCTTTTTTGATTGTTTTGGCATCGAAATTGCCGAAAAAGAGTGACTTGCTTCACTCTTTTTCACTGCTAGAGTCTTGTTACTAAACACCCGTATTTGTGGGGTAAAGGAAATGATTCACTCAGATCTATGTGCAAACCTCAGGTTTGCAGTGGCAGTTATTGCCTTGTTATTTGCTACAGCCAGCCAAGCGGCGCTGATGGATTGCACCCAGCTATTAGCAATCGATGCAGGCTCGGATGCCAATTGTGTTGCTGATGAATTGATACTGGTGGGGCCATCGACCGGGCTGGATGCGGTAGTGGAGGCGATGCCGCCACAGGTTTTGGTGAAGTCAGGATTTGAACTTGGCGTCCAGGCCAGTAACTCCCTGCCCGGGGTCGTACCCTTGATGGTGTTATTTGCCGCTCTGGTGGGGGTGCTCCTGACGCGTGCCAAGAGCTTCAACAGCAAATAGCCAGGTAAAATTTCTAATAATCCCGCTTGTTAATACAGTGGTGCCAGTGTTCAAAGGGATGGTTGGCGCTCTCCAGGGGACTATGTAAAAAAGGAATCCGCCGTGCTGCCCCGCCCAGCTTGATCTGCTCGTAGATAAACTCATCGTCAAACCCGGCTGCTGCTGCCTGCACACGAGTTGCCGCAAAATAGACTGCTTTGGGGCGCGCCCAGAAAATCGCGCCTAAACACATGGGGCAGGGTTCGCAACTGCTGTAAATCTCGCAGCCGTCCAACTGAAAGGTCCCCAGTGTCTGACAGGCATTGCGGATGGCCACTACCTCAGCATGGGCGCTGGGGTCGTTAGTGCTGGTCACCTGGTTGCAACCTTCGGCAACAATCTCCCCGTTTTTCACCACCAGCGCCGCAAAGGGGCCGCCTTGCCCACTATCGGCCTGGGCCTTGGCCAGTTCAATACAGCGCTCCAGCCAAACTTTCTGTACATCATTCATAACAATCTCCTCCGACAACCATGGCAGCATAGCGCCAATCTCGCTGGAGGGGTGCGGTGCAGAGCAAAAACAAAAGTGGCTATATGTATATCTAGCCAGTAAAATCGCGCCCATTCCAGTTTGATGAATTTTTACGGGTGCCCGCCCTACGGCCAATGTTATGGATGTTTCCCTGCTGCTCGATAACCTTAACGATGCCCAGCGCGCAGCTGTGTCTGCGCCAGCGGCTAACCAGCTGATTCTCGCCGGTGCCGGCAGTGGCAAAACGCGAGTGCTGGTGCATCGCATTGCCTGGTTAATTCAGGTGGAGCGGGTTTCACCCTATTCGATTATGGCAGTGACTTTCACCAACAAGGCCGCGCGCGAAATGCGCAGCCGTCTGGATGAACTCTTCCACCATTCACTGCCGACCGGTGGCAACCAGCACATTAACAGTCGCGCTATGTGGGTGGGCACTTTCCATGGCCTCGCGCATCGCCTGCTAAAAGCCCATTGGCAAGATGCAAACCTGCCGCAAAATTTTCAAATCCTCGACAGCGACGATCAATTGCGTTTAATCAAACGCGTTTATCAAGCGCTGAATCTGGATGAAAATAAATGGCCGCACAAACAGGCGCAGTGGTATATCAACGAACAAAAGGATGAAGGTCGCCGCCCACAACATATTCAGGAAACCGGTGATCCGTTTGTGCGTACCATGTTGCAAATTTATCGCGCTTACGAGGAAGATTGCCAGCGCGGCGGCATGGTAGATTTCGCCGAAATTTTATTGCGCGCACACGAATTGTGGCTGCACAAACCGCATATCCTTGAACACTATCGCCAGCGTTTTCCCTTTATTTTGGTTGACGAATTCCAGGATACCAACAGTGTGCAATACGCCTGGTTGCGCGTGCTCGCGGGTAAAACTTCCTGCGTGACTGCCGTTGGCGATGACGATCAATCCATTTACGGTTGGCGCGGCGCAAAAATTGAAAACATCCAGCGCTTCTCGCAGGATTTTTCCGGCACAGAAGTGTATCGCCTCGAACAAAACTACCGTTCTACTGGAAATATATTGCAAGCCGCTAACGCGGTGATCAAACACAATGCTGGTCGTTTGGGAAAAGAATTGTGGACCGAGGGCGACAAAGGCGAAGCCATTTCACTTTACGCGGCCTACAACGAACAGGATGAAGCGCGTTTTATTGTGGAGCGTATCCAGAGCTGGATAAAACAGGGCAACAAGCGTGATTCGGTGGCGATTTTATATCGCTCTAACGCCCAGTCGCGGGTGTTGGAAGAAGCATTATTGCGCGAAGCAATTCCCTATCGCATTTACGGCGGCTTGCGTTTCTACGATCGCCTTGAAATTAAAAATGCGATTGCCTATATGCGCCTGATTAGCAATCGTCACGACGATGCCGCTTTTGAGCGTGTGATCAACACTCCAACGCGTGGCATTGGCGGTAAAACGGTGGACGATATTCGTTTATTTGCGCGCGACCAGGGCTGCTCGCTCTGGGCGGCTACCGAACAAATGCTCGCGCACAAAGTGTTTGCCGCACGCGCGGGAAATGCAGTGCAAACTTTTCTAAATTTAATTATCAAACTCGCGCAGGACGCTTACGCGTTTGATGATCGTGGTGAAGCGCCGGCGCTGGATGAAATTGCACGCATGGTGATTGAAGATACTGGCCTGTTGTTATTTCATCAAAACGAAAAAGGTGAAAAAGGGCAGGCGCGCGGTGAAAACTTGCAGGAATTAATTACTGCTTGCCGCGCCTTTGATGCAGAAGAAAACGATGAAACTATTTCTCCGCTGCAACAATTTTTAGATACTGCCGCACTTGACGCCGGTGAAACCCAGGCCGATGAATTTGAAGAAGCGATTCAGCTGATGACATTGCACTCCGCCAAAGGCTTGGAATTTCCGCTGGTATTTCTCGCCGGTGTGGAAGAGGGTTTATTCCCGCACAAGATGTCGGCCGATGATCCGGATCGTTTGGAAGAAGAGCGCCGCCTCTGCTACGTGGGCATCACCCGCGCCATGCAAAAACTATTCATCAGCTACGCCGAAACCCGTCGCTTGTACGGCAATGAAACCTTCAATGCGGTATCGCGTTTTGTCAGGGAAATTCCACCGGTATGCATCGAAGAAGTGCGCTTGAAAACCGCCGTCACCCGCCCGGTTAGTTTCCAGCGTCCTTCCTCCAAATCTTCCGCGCACGAAAGTCTGAGTGACAGCGGCGATGACACTGGCTTCAAACTCGGCCAACGCGTTACCCACGCTATCTTCGGCGAAGGCACCATCCTGCAATTTGAAGGCAAGGGCCCTAATGCTGTAGTGCAAGTGAAATTCGAAAAAATCGGTACCAAGCGTTTGGTAATGCAATACGCGAAGTTGCAGGGGTTGTGATTGATTCGTGCTGATGCAGCTAAAAAAGCTACAACAATTTTAATAAACCTTAATAAATACTTTTTGTTAACTATTACAGCGAAGGAACTATGAACAATAAATCCATTAATTGGTACCCGCTTGTTATCGTTGTATTGATTGTTGCGTTTTCGGCAACGTTTGCGGCTTTGGTATTGGAAAAATCCAAACCGAAACATGCTGCACAAAATGTTGCTGCGAGTACTCAAGCTTCGTCAGCCGTTTCTACGGCGCAATACCATTGGAAAATGGTGACTTCCTGGCCGAAAAATACACCGGGTTTAGGCGTGGGTGCAGAAAATCTGGCGCGTGTGATTAACGAAATGTCCGGTGGGCGTTTGCAAATCCATGTGTATGGTGCAAACGAATTGGTGCCGGCCATGGGTGTGTTTGATGCGGTGTCTGCCGGTAGTGTAGAGATGGGGCATTCGGGCAGTTATTTCTGGCGCGGCAAAGTGCCAGCGGCACAATTTTTTACCGCTGTGCCTTTTGGAATGAATGCGCAGGAATTGTATGGTTGGATTAATTATGGCGGTGGCTTGGAATTGTGGCGTGAGCTCTATGCGCCGTTTAATTTAATTCCTTTTCCTGCAGGTAACACCGGTGTGCAAATGGCGGGCTGGTTTAATCGCGAAATTAATTCGGTGGAAGATATTCGCGGATTGAAAATGCGTATTCCCGGCTTGGCCGGTGAAGTATTTAATTTGGCCGGTGGTACTTCAGTAAATATTCCCGGTGGTGAACTTTACACCGCATTGCAAACCGGTGTTATCGATGCGGCTGAATGGGTCGGTCCGGAAAATGATTTGGCTTTCGGTTTCCAGCAGATCGCCAAATATTATTACTACCCGGGTTGGCATGAGCCGGGTCCATCGATGGAGCTAATTATTAATAAAACAGCGTTTGAAAGCTTGCCCAAAGATTTGCAAGCGATTGTAACTTACGCCGCGCGCGCGATGAGTCAGGATATGTTCGACAGCTATACCGCACACAATAGTCGCGCGTTAAAAGAGTTGGTGGATAACCAGGGTGTGCAACTTCGTAAATTACCGGATGAAGTGCTCAAGCATTTTTATCAGATATCGCAACAGGTTTACGCCGAGCAAGCCGCTAAAGATCCGCAATTCAAAAAAGTGTATGAGTCCTATAAAACATTTATGAATGATTCAGGGGCTTACCAGAAAATTTCCGAGCAGACTTATTACGAAGTGCGGGAGCAGCAAAAACCCGCCAAATAACATTAATCACGCCCGTGTTTTTAACGGGCGTGATTATTGGTCAAATTTTTCTTCCTGCGCAGTAATTTCCACCAGGGTTGCAATTCCATTCTTGCGCAGTTTGTCCATTAATTTGGCGAGTTGCTCTACTTCGGCAGCATCGCACTGTTCACCGTGAATAAAGGTTAGGCGCTTTTTTTTGACCAGTTCGCGCACATAGTCGGGGCGTACACGCAGGCGTTCAGCGGTTTGGGTTAGTGACAGTAGTTGGCGGAGCATGGTCGATTCGCTGTGGTGGTGTCTAAGTGGTTTACTATGCCATATCTTTTGCAGCTTGCCTCAGGGTTTTGCCGGTGGCATTAAACTTTCGGCTGAGCCGCGCCCCGAGCTGTGCCATAATTTCCGCTATTCTTTGCTTTCTGTTCACCTGTTTCGAATTTTCAAGGCGACTTCATGGCTAATCTCGGCACTCTTTACACAGTTTCAGCACCTTCAGGGGCTGGTAAAACCAGTCTGGTCAGCGCACTGGTGAAATCCAACCCGGAAGTTTGTGTCTCTGTTTCCCATACCACCCGCCCTATGCGCCCTGGTGAAATTGACGGGGTGAATTACCATTTTGTCGATCATGCAACCTTTGAAAAAATGCTGGAGCAAGGTGCATTCCTGGAGCATGCACGGGTGTTTAGCAACCTTTACGGCACCTCGCAGCAGTGGGTTGTGGATACGCTGAAGCAGGGCATCGATGTGATTCTGGAAATCGACTGGCAGGGCGCGCAACAGGTGCGCAAGTTGATGCCGGGTACGGTTAGCTTGTTTATCCTGCCACCCTCGCTGGCCTGTTTGCGTCAGCGTTTGACCGGCCGCGGCCAGGACAATGACACGGTAATTGAAGCGCGAATGAGTGAAGCGATTAGCGAAATGTCCCACTATGTGGAAGCGGATTACCTGATTATCAATGACGACTTCACTGTCGCTTTGGCCCAGTTTCAGGCTTTGATTACCAGCCAGCATGTCCGTTTGGCGCGCCAGGCGGAGCGTCACAGTGAACTGTTGAAGAGTTTATTGGCTTGATTTTAGCCAGCGTGGTTGGCAGATTTGTTGCTGCTAACGCATAATAGCAACCCCTTTGGCGTTTTAGACCTTAAGCGCCCTGG
>JAGKWY010000191.1 GCA_021151625.1 Gammaproteobacteria bacterium
ATAGGTTTTGGCCTGGGCGTGGATATTGGGTTTTTCGTAGGAAAACAGGTGTTTGGCGGTATTCATAGGGACTGCATTCGAGGGAATTAAACCAGCCGCTATTGTCCCAGAATCGCGGCTGGTGAGACAGCATTAATTTTATTTCAGGTGATCATGAATATTGTTGGATCAGGGCTTCGTAGCCACCTTCATTAACCGCATTGCTAAAGCCCATTGCCAGCAGTGTTTGTTGGGCGATGCCTGAGCGATTGCCAGAGCGGCAATAAAGATGAATCACGGCATTTTTGTCGGTGGTTACTTCACCAATCCGCAGGGCGATTTCTTCGTAGGGGATGTGGGCGGCGCCTGCAATGTGGCCAGAGTTGAATTCGTCGAGGGTGCGGACGTCGATCCAGAAATCATTGGATGTACTAGGCATAATTAATAAAAACTCAGCAATGGATAGCATGTTAAGGGGAAGCCCGATTGGGGGCTTGAGTAATAATCAGGAGATATTGTTGCTAATTCAACAGTGTATGTGAAGCCCCGGAAGAGGCGGTAACGCTCTTCCGGAGAAAGGGGGGGTTAGCCTGAGCGTTTCGAGGTTATTGTGTTTGTTGGCGCTGACTGGGCTGGAGCTGCCAGTGGGGCCACGCTGTTTGTGCCATTATTATTGAGATAGCTTTCCATATCCTGTTTGCGCGCAGGCAGGAACACGTTGATCAATGCTGGAGACAACGGGAACACTCCGCTGGATGCTGTTTCTGTAACATGGACAAACCCGACTGGACTTGAAGGGCCTACTGTTTCTGGCCAACTCAATCCATTGCCTATGGCGTTGTTAGCTGTGAGGCCGAATGCACTGGGTTGATGGCAGCCGCCACAAGTCATTGCTGTTGCGCGATTAACCGTTTGTAGTGGTGTCAAAGTGCTACCCAATTGTGCCAGCCTGGAGCTGATTTGGTTGGCGAATACTCCGCCGGGAATAAAGTTTGCCGGAGTTCCAAAATTGTTTTCATTAATGGGGCCAGATGCATGACTCTGCACATTGTTATGTGCATTGTTGGCAACCGTCAGGCTGAAAGTTGCAGGATTTCCAAGCAGGCTTCCCAGGTTATTAATAAAGTCACTTCTGAAAGCCACTGATCGGCTGTCGGTATTGGTATCAGTAAATAAACTGCTTACCGGATTACTTTTTACAGTTACGACCTGCAGTGTGTTTTTACCACTTTCAACAACGGCTTTATATTCTTTCAGGCTCCAGGAGCTACCACTAATAAACTGGTTGGTTCTGATCTGCCCGGCATTAATAGCAAAATTGCGATGATCAATGGGGGCGCGCACATTGGATGCAGGTATGCCATTAAAAAAGAAGTTACTCAAAATACTTGCACGTGTTGCAGCATTATTTTCAGTGGTCAAATTTTTCCATAAATTCTGGATTGGCAAGCAACCGTTAGCAACGCCGGGGGTCGGGTTGGGAACTACTGCTTCGAAAATAATAAAATTTCTTCCTCCTGTGGGTCGACCAAATACCATCCTGTATTCACCGCAATCCTGTAGAGATGTTTTGTTGCGTAAATCGAAACGGTTCACCAATCCAATCGGGCGATATTCGGAAATAAATCTCGCACCATCGAACGCTTGCTTTCCTTCTTGAGGATCGGGGCGGCATTCTACGGGAAAGCCATTTAGTGCACCTGTACACCGGACAATACCCTGTGGGTTTGGCGCATTTGTTGGGTTTTGTGCATCCCACATACGTGCAAAAAGCTGTGTGCCGGTAATTGTATCGGCTGGATTAGCTGCCGACATCTGTGCAGCCAGAGTATTCATCACTCTCAGTAGGCTAAAGTCAGCAGCATCGACTGTTGCTGTATCGTGCACGAAGAGGGAGCGATCCACATTGACACTTATCGGCGGTGGGGTAGTACCCAGTATGACGTCGACAAATAAGGTTTGGCTGGCACCTAAGCCAGTACCTGTGCCGGGAGTTTTTTGCTCCAGAATATATTGATAACGTCCGTTAGTTTTCCCGGTGATTTGGACACTGTGGTTAACACCTCCTCCAGTAATAAACACTTTTTGTCCATTTACAATTTCACTTAAAAGGGGGATTCCCTGATTTGCACCTGTCCAGTTAATCGTAAAGTTACCTGTAGTGCTGGGCGATGGGGTAGCCGTAAAAACGGCAGCAAATGTAATAGATGAGCTGATTACAAAAATGAAAAAGCCAAGCACGGCTGAAGATATATATTTTTTAAACATATGATTTCCTTTGAGAACAATGATTTTCCTAAAACGGTTAGTTTTGTTGCGCAGACAAATGCTCTATGGGTGAATACACCTCCCGGATAACTTTCCATTAAGTGATAGTTGTCAAGTTTTTTAATAGAATTCAATCCCTTAACAGGGATTGCGAAAATACAGATATAGTGTCAACTGGGATCATCACCTGTCGGTGTTCGCAGTTGACTCCATAAGTTCTCTGATTTGTTGGTAGTGGTGGGATTTTGCTGTAATTGTATTTATGCATTGCCTTTGCCGGCTAAGCCTGCAAAGCACTGTAATTGGATTTGAATTTTTTTCAAGCGAAAAAATTATAGAAATTTTTTTGGTTAATGCCCTGGTTTTTAATTTTTGTGTGATTAATGGGATATAAAGCGGATTGAATGTTTGATTGATATTACTGTTGTGCTAACAAAATAAAAAAGCCTGCAATTTTGCAGGCTTTTTCTTGATGCATTTATTACACGCTCGCAAGCAAACGATCGTACTTGCGGCTGAGCATATCGTAAAACTGCTCGCGCACCTGGGTGATGGCATTTTTGAGGGCGGTGATTTGCTCCAGGGAAATATCCTTGCGGCCAACGTAAACCTGTTTGCGGTATACAGCGATTTTGGCACCGTACAAACGCAGGCTGCGCTCCAGGTTTTTCTCACCCAGCATCAATAATTTGGCTTCGGCTTCCGCCATTTTTTTGAACTCGGCAACCAGTTCGCTGTTTACGCTTTCCAATTCTATGCGACGCGCTTGTGGCCAGCGTTCGCCAAACTGGATGGACTCCACCACCAGTGACGAATATTTGGCGAATATGTGTGTGACGGTACCCACTTGGCTGGAGACTTCTTCCAGGATCTGGATGCGGCGGTTGTCGCCAGCACTATTGCCCGTCGGCTGTGGGCCACTACGGCGCAGCACAACCCAGGCGGTAACGGCAGCAATCAAGGCGCCCAGCCCAATTTTTATTGAAGTGTCAGTTATTTGTAGAAACAGCTCGTTATCCATAGTGCATTGCCCCTCTGTCAGAAAAACGACGGTTTTAGCGTGATAGAAGGGTATGAGCAAAATCCAGGCCAGCGCTGTAAGTCCGTTTTATGGCGCTGCCTGGTTTATTGATGACAGCTATTTATGTGGCCCGAGATTGGGAAGCAGGGCGGTAAATATCCCTAATAACGGCAAATAGGCACAGCAGTGAAATACAAAAATAATGTCGGTGGCATCGGCCAATCCACCCAGGGCAGCAGCGGATATACCGCTCAAGCCAAAGCTCAAGCCAAAGAATAATCCTGAAATCAAACCGACTTTACCCGGCACTAATTCCTGGGCAAATACCACGATTGCAGAAAACGCGGATGACAAGATGAGTCCGATAAGCACACTGAACACACCGGTCCAGAACAGATTGCAGTAGGGCAATAGCAAGGTGAAAGGCGCCGCGCCAAGGATAGAAACCCAGATCACCAGCTTGCGGCCAATCTTGTCGCCAAGTGGGCCGCCAGCAAAGGTGCCAACGGCTACCGCCGCTAAAAATAGAAACAAAAATAACTG
>JAGKWY010000192.1 GCA_021151625.1 Gammaproteobacteria bacterium
TTCGTTGGTATCGTTCTGAATGGTTTTTACCAGCGCTTCGATCTGCTTGGTTGCTGCTGCGGAACGTTCCGCAAGGCGTTGAACTTCGTCCGCTACCACCGCGAAGCCGCGGCCTGCGTCACCGGCCATCGATGCCTGAATCGCAGCGTTAAGTGCGAGGATGTTGGTTTGGTCCGCGATGTCGTTAATCAAACTTACGATATCACCGATCTCTTGTGACGATTCACCGAGGCGTTTAATACGTTTGGAAGTATCTTGAATCTGCTCACGGATGGTATCCATGCCGTGGATAGTATTCTGTACCACTTTGGCGCCGTTGCCGGCGATAGATACCGCTCGTTCCGCTACCGCTGCCGATTCGGCGGCGTTCGCTGATACTTGGTCAATGGTCACGGCCATTTCGTTTACCGCGGCAGATGCACCGGCGATTTCTTGCGCCTGGTGTTCAGATGCTTCAGCGAGGTGCAGTGCAGTTTGCTGGGTTTCTTGCGCAGCGGCCGATACGTTTACCGCGGTTTCGTTGATTCGCGCTACCAGAATACGCAGCTGGTCGATGGTGAAGTTAATAGAGTCCGCGATCGCACCGGTGAAGTCCTCGGTTACGGTTGCAGTGGTAGTCAGGTCACCGTCCGCGAGGTCGGCCAGTTCGTCGAGCAGACGCAAAATCGCGGTTTGGTTGCGCTCGTTGGTTTCAGCGGTTTCGTCAGCGCGTTTCCGTGCGCCGCGGTATTGGTTAAAGCCCAGGAAGAACAAGGCTCCCAGAGTAATTGCGGCCAGTACAATAACACTGAGGTTGTTGATGAACGGGTGAGCGTCAGTTTGCACAGCAACCTTGTCAGAGATTGCGGTCAGGGCTTCCAGCAGTTGTGGAGTATCGGTCAGCAGGGCGTCAGATGCCTGACGAGCACGGGTCAGGGTGGTAGAACCTTCCACCATTTCCTGAATCGATTTGTTTACACCGTCAAACAACTGGGTGATTTGCTCAAGGCTGGCACGTGCCTGACTGTCAGATACACGGGTAATACGCAGGGCAGGGTCGCCATCTTTCATGGCGGTCAGTACACGGGCGTAGAAGTTGGCGTCGCGGTTAAATACGTCCGCCGCATTGTTGGCATCGGCGTCACCGCGCAGCATTTTATCCACGTTACGACCAATACGCTCGGCGCGCCAGGAGAGCAACTGGGCTTGAATAGCTTGATCGGTAGGTGCATTGGACTCCATCAGGATATCCACAATATTGTTGTGCTCAGTCTGCAGGGTTGGCAGGTTATCGTTCAGGGTTTTACCTACGCTGTTGAGCGATACGATCAAGTCTTTGTTAGTAACAATCGTCTGGGCGTTGTTTTTGGCTCTGGCCCAAATAGATTCATACTTACTGAATTCGCCAGCCAGGTTTTCACGAGTGGTCTCGTCGCTGGCCTTCAGCATGTCCCAGGTGCTACCCATGGTGGTCACTACACCATTGAGCTCGTCGAATGCCTTTTCGTCACCGGACGTTGCATCGCGCGCTAAAGAGGTCAAGCGATAGGCTTGCGCACGCAAGTCAGACGCTTGTTGCAAGTAGCGTTGGTCGTTGGTTTTGCTCTGGTTGATCAAAAAGATCAGTGCCATTGCACCAAAGAATGAGGCTACCAGAACTACAAGAGCGACAACCGTGACCGGTTTTGCCCTGAGCGCGGCAATCTTTGAATCAGTTTTCATCTAAGCACTCCTAACCAGCGTTCGGTTTTATTTTTTCTATCCACTGCACAGTTTGTATCTGGCGAATTTACCAAAACAAACAGTGTTGATTGGGTCTCACTTGTTTATTGGAACTAAATTAGTTCGGACTAACTGTCTAACGTTTTTAACTCAATTTGCTGCAGACCTAGGATTTGGCAGCGTTGGTAAAACGCGGATCCTCTGCCAGCAGGGCTGGACGAAATAGCGACCACTGTTCTCCACCCTGAGGGTAACTGCCAGTGACAAAAGGCAAAATACTTTCCGCTACAGTACCAGCTTGCTCGTTGTATTCGTCCATAGGGAAATGCTGCATACCGAATACCTGATCGACGATCAGGCCGGAATACAGAGTTTCAGTTTCCAGAATTAATACCCGACGGTGTTTGCGGCTGCCGGTCAGGCGATCGCCGAAAAACATCGCCAAATCAAACAACGGCAGCAGACGACCACGCACGTTGGCAACACCCTTTACCCAGGGTTGAACTCCGGGGAGATGGGTGTGGTTGGGAACTTCAAGCATCTCGGATACTTCACCAATAGGCGCAACGAAATAGTTGCCCATCAATGAAAAGCCTATACCGCTCCAATGGGGCCGTATGTCTGCCTGAGCAGGCAAACCCTTTGCGGCCGCGCGACTGCGTTGCGCCAATGTAAGCAAGGCCTGGAAAGCGGCCTGTGGTTCTGACATAGCAAATCCGTAACTGTCTGCATCAAGCCCTGTTGGTTAGCCAAATGGTCGGCATTGACGTCTGTTGTTATTGTCGCGCTATCACTTCCTGATTGCTGTCGCGAGTACCCTCTGCTGGCGTATTAGTTAAATCGGTTAGCGCAATACTTCAGCCATTGCAGCCATCAATACTTCCTGAGTGATGGGTTTGGACAAATAAGCTTTTGCACCCTGACGCATGCCCCAGACACGGTCAGTTTGCTGGTCTTTTGTGGTTACTATAATCACCGGGATGTGTGCAGTTTCAGGTGACTTGGTCAATTGGCGAGTTGCCTGAAAGCCATTTAATCCAGGCATAACTACATCCATCAGTACAACATCGGGCAGTTCTTTCTGCGCCAATGCTATACCTGCTTCACCATTGTCAGCGGTCATGACTACATGGCCATTTTTTTCCAGCATGCTGGTGAGCTTGTAGGTTTCAGTAGGTGAGTCATCAATAATCAATACTCTGGCCATAATTGCTCCAAAAAACGAATAAGGGCTCCGCAGGGACGCGGCGAATATTAGACAGTCCTTTGGGAATTGATCCAGATAGTTAACAGTAAAGCCAAAACCTCATAACTCCACCGAAAGGGCAGAGCTCAAATCCGATCAGGATGCTTTTAAGTGTTTGACGTGCGCTTCAATTGCGCCGAGCAACTCGCTTTTGCTGAAGGGTTTGGTGAGGTATTGGTCAGAGCCGACAATGCGCCCTTTGGCCTTGTCGAATAACCCGTCTTTACTGGATAACATGATGACCGGGGTGGTTTTGAACTCACTATTATTTTTGATCAGGGCACAGGTCTGATAGCCGTCGAGACGCGGCATCATAATGTCCACAAAAATAATGTCGGGACGGGTATCGGCGATTTTTGCCAGGGCGTCGAAGCCATCGGTAGCGGTAATCACCATACAGCCCGCTTTTTTAAGCAGTGTTTCAGCCGTGCGACGGATGGTTTTACTGTCGTCTATAACCATCACTTTCAGGCTTTCGTAAGTTACTTCCATACTCTGACCTTGCCTTTGTTATTGCCGTAGTTGCCAGAAATACGCGTTGATCGGTTGATATTGTTAAATTAAAGCCAGGGACGCGCGCTTAAATCCTTCACAAGAAACAGCGTCAAAATAACGCCATCTTTGAAAGATCAACTTTTAACACAGTTTTTAGGGTTATGCCATAACCGTTTGAATATATGAGTAATCTATTCAGTTTTTATAGCTTTTTGTGAGTAATTGTTACAGCTCAATAACCTTGCTTTAATTGCCCCAAGGACTTAACTTTAGCCCGCGATTGCCACTCCGGCAATTTTTTATGCGGCTTAATAATACATAAATTGTATTACTTATTAGAGTGACTTCTATGGCTATTTCCCTCGG
>JAGKWY010000101.1 GCA_021151625.1 Gammaproteobacteria bacterium
TTATACGCGCCTCGCATTTAGGGTCGTTAGCTCAGTCGGTAGAGCAGTTGGCTTTTAACCAATTGGTCGCTGGTTCGAATCCAGCACGACCCACCACTTCAACAAAGCGTGCTTTAGAAAGTGTATTTGCGAACCTTATTCAGGGTCGTTAGCTCAGTCGGTAGAGCAGTTGGCTTTTAACCAATTGGTCGCTGGTTCGAATCCAGCACGACCCACCATATTCGGCAGTGCAACTCAATCAAGTTGTAGCTCCAGCGGAAAAGGGCACTTTATCAAGTGCCCTTTTTTATTGGCCGCACATAATTGCTTGCTGGTGATCCTGTTGTTGGGTGTTGTTACAAGCTGTCATGCCGGCGCTGTGGGTGTGATAAAATTGCGCACAAATTAACTCGTCCGCACTTCGGGTAAAAATCCTGTTGCTGATGCGTCTTTCTCTGAGGCGATTTCATGTCTGAATTTATTAATTTGGCTGCGCGCGATTCAGCAGCGCAGGATCTGGTTAAGCAACACCTTGCGCGCGCCTGGAGTGCGCCCCAGTACACTCCTGAACAGGAAGCGGAATACAAGGGCCGAATTAAGTCCTTGCTCAAGCAGCACAATGCTGTGCTGGTTGCTCACTATTACACCGATCCATTGATTCAGGCCTTGGCGGAAGAGACAGGCGGCTGCGTATCCGATTCCCTTGAAATGGCCCGTTTTGGTAAAAATCACTCCGCCGACACACTGATTGTGGCAGGCGTTAAGTTTATGGGTGAGACTGCCAAAATCCTCACTCCGGAAAAGCGGGTGCTAATGCCAACTCTCGAGGCAACTTGCTCGCTGGATTTGGGTTGTCCAATCGATGAATTTTCCGCATTTTGCGACCAACACCCGGACCGCACCGTTGTGGTGTATGCCAATACTTCTGCTGCGGTAAAAGCGCGTGCTGATTGGGTGGTGACCTCCAGTATTGCGCTGGATGTGGTGGATTATCTGGATCGCCAGGGCAAGAAAATTCTCTGGGCGCCAGATAAGCACTTAGGTGCTTATGTGCAGCAAAAAACCGGTGCTGATGTGTTGTTGTGGGATGGCGTCTGTATTGTCCATGAGGAGTTCAAAGCCAAGGGCGTTGAAGATCTGAAGTTACTGTACCCCGATGCTGCTGTGCTGGTGCATCCTGAGTCACCCAAGGCAGTTGTTGAGTTGGCTGATGTTGTAGGTTCCACCTCGCAATTGATCAAGGCGGCAGGAACATTGCCAAACCGCGAGTTTATCGTGGCGACTGATCAGGGTATCTTCTACAAGATGCAGCAGGTGAATCCGGATAAAATCTTTCACATTGCGCCCACGGCAGGCAGTGGTGCTACCTGTCGCTCTTGTGCCAATTGTCCCTGGATGGCGATGAATGTGCTGGATAATCTGGCATCAGTATTTGACCGCAGTGATAACGAAATTCATGTCGATCCGGCTTTGGGCAAGCAAGCAATGATTCCCTTGCAGCGCATGCTCGATTTCAAAAAATAACTATTCGTGCATTCCAACCGGGTTTTGCTTGTTTCGCGCAGGCCCACTCAGTACCATTGCGCGTCTTAATTAACTGATTAACCCACTTTTTAGTATTGCTAGCCACTGTTGTTAGCTAATGGAGCGCTCCGATGATTCAAGGCAGTATGGTTGCCCTGGTTACCCCGATGCATGCAGACAACTCCCTCGATTGGGCCGCACTGCATAAATTGGTGGACTGGCATCTGGAGCAAGGCACCCATGCAATTGTTGCGGTGGGCACTACAGGTGAGTCTGCAACCCTGAATGTCGATGAGCATTTGGCTGTTATCAAAAAAGTAGTGGATCAAGTGAATGGCCGTATTCCGGTGATTGCCGGTACTGGCGCTAACTCCACCTCTGAAGCAGTTGAACTGACGCAAGCGGCTAAAGATGTAGGTGCAGATGCCTGTTTGTTGGTAACTCCCTATTACAACAAGCCGACTCAGGAAGGTCTGGTGTTGCACCATACCCACATTGCGCGCGCCGTAGCTATTCCTCAAATCCTCTATAACGTACCTGGCCGCACCGGTGTGGATATGAAACCGGAAACGGCGCTGCGCCTTGCTTCAGTGCCCAATATCATTGGTATTAAAGAAGCCACTGGTGATCTTGATCGCGCCAAAATACTGATTGATCAAGCGCCCAAAGACTTTGCCATCATTTCTGGTGATGATGCGACTGCCGTTGATTTAATTCTTTTAGGTGGCAAAGGGGATATTTCTGTCACGGCGAATGTCGTACCTGCGGCCATTGCACGTATGTGCGAATTGGCACTGGCGGGCAAGACTGAAGAAGCGCGAGCAATCAATGAGCGCTTGCTGCCTTTGCATACTGCCATGTTTGTGGAGTCCAACCCGATTCCAGTGAAGTGGGCCGTTGAGCAATTGGGCCTGATCCAGTCGGGCATTCGCCTGCCGCTGACGCGTTTGTCAGAGCAGTATCACCAACAGGTTAAAACAGCCATGCAGGTTGCCGGGGTATAGCGGCTTCACTGCTGCTGTCGATGAGATGATTCATGAGTCCTATTAAAACAATGGCAATAACAACCAGTAGATTTCATTTATCCCGCCCTTTGATGTTGTTGTGCATTATGGGTTTGGGTTTTTCGCTTTCAGGTTGCGGGATGTTTTTTGGTAAAGACGGCGTCTTTCGCAGTCGTGAAGCCGACTACCAAAAAGCCGATAATATTCCCCCGTTGGTTTTGCCTGCGGGTAAAAAATCGGAAAGCATGGGGGAGTTGTATCCCATTCCTCCAATTACTGCAGCAGATTTTGGCTACGACCCGGATGCTGATTACGAAGTGCCGCGCCCCATGCCCCTGTCGGCCAACCTGGAACAGGAAAATGTAAAAATTCAGCGTGTTGGTGGCGAGAGCTGGATTTTAATCAATGCAGCCCCCGGAGAAGTTTGGCCGCGTATTCGCAACTTCCTCAATATGAATACCCTGGCGGTGAGTAAAGCGGATATTGGCAAGGGTATTATCGAAACTAGCTGGCTGCAGTTTAAAACTGATTTAACGACCTATGATCGCTATCGCATGCAGATTGATCAGGGGGTACAACCGGAAACCACCGAAATCCATATCACTCATATGAGTGTTCCCACGTCAGAAAAACCCACGCCAGATATGTCCTGGCCGCGTCGCTCGGTAAATGCTGAACGCGAAAAATGGTTGCTCGATGAACTCGCAGCTACCTTGGCGAGCGAAGCTGATGGCGTTGGCACCTCCTTGCTGGCTCAGGATATTGGTGGCTCAGTAAAAGCGAATTTGAGCATGCTTGCAGGCGAACCGTTGATGACGATCAAACTGGATCGCGTGCGTACTCTGGCAACGCTCAGTTATGCGGCCAAAAAAGACGGTTTCACTACTTACGATGTTAATGGTGATGCAGGTCTTTACTACGTTGAGTACCTGGATCCGGAAGAAAATAAGCCGGGTTGGTTAAAGCGAT
Source organism: Gammaproteobacteria bacterium (assembly GCA_021151625.1). Taxonomy (GTDB): domain Bacteria; phylum Pseudomonadota; class Gammaproteobacteria; order Pseudomonadales; family Cellvibrionaceae; genus Cellvibrio. The sequence continues at coordinate 3,477 of JAGKWY010000101.1, forward strand.
TGTTACACATTGGTTTGAACCCAAAACCGCCAACCAGCCCTTATACACTTGAGCAATTGCAAGGCAATCTGCCAGTGGGTGATGCCTTTGAAAAGGCTACACGCTCGGATCGCGATGAAGAAAAGGTTAATCCGGATGCGCCTGGTTATTTGATTGTAGTGACTGGCACAGAAGAGAATTTCGTGGTGCGTGTGCGCGACCCTTATGGTAAGCGATTAACACCCCATGAGGCGCGTGAGCTGTTAACTGTATTGCGTAAAAACCTGATCTAATGACCGCTGCACTGCGCTTTGCTTCACTGGGAAGTGGTAGTCGGGGTAACTCGACACTGGTGGAGTGGGGCGCGGGGACCCTGTTAATTGATTGCGGGTTTAGTGTTAAGGAAACTAATCAGCGGTTGGAGCGGCTAGGTAAACGCGCAGAAGATTTGACGGCTATAGTGGTTACCCATGAGCATGCCGATCATATTAAAGGGGTTGCCCCTTTGGCGCGCCGCTATGATCTGCCTGTCTACATGACACCGGGCACTTTTCAAAGTCGCGATCTGGGGGAGTTGCCGGATCTGCGCCTGATAGAAGGATATGCCCCCTTTGAACTGGATCAACTTAAAATTACGCCTGTGGCGGTTCCCCATGATGCGCGGGAACCGGCGCAGTTTATTTTTGAGTGTGCCGGGACCAGGTTGGGGATATTGACTGATTTGGGCAGTATTACTGCTCATGTCGAAGAGCATTATCAGGATCTTGATGCCATGGTGCTGGAAGCCAACCATGATCCTTTTATGTTGGCATCAGGCTCCTATCCTGCATCACTCAAGCAGCGGGTAGGTGGCTTGTGGGGGCATTTGAGTAACCAGCAGGCAGCGGGGTTTTTACAGCGGTTGAACTGCGCACGGTTGCAACATTTGGTAGTGGCTCACATCAGCCAACAAAATAATTCGCTGGAGCTAGCCCAGGCTGCTCTTGCACCTGTTACGGCAGAGGTTAAGCAAATCACTTATGCCTGCCAGAATCAGGGGTTCGACTGGTTATCGGTTTTTTAATTTTTACTTTTACAGACATAGCAGGCCATTCAATGGAAAAGCGCGAACAACTTTACGCTGGCAAAGCCAAATCCATCTACAGAACTGATGATCCTGATCAGGTGATCATGTTGTTCCGCAACGATACCTCCGCGTTTGATGGCAAGCGCGTAGAGCAGTTGGATCGCAAAGGCATGGTGAACAACAAGTTCAATGCCTTCATTATGACCAAGTTGCAAGAAGCGGGAATTCCCACGCATTTTGTAAAACAACTGTCTGATACCGAATCCTTGGTAAAAACCATGAAAATGATCCCGGTGGAGTGCGTTGTGCGCAATCTGGCCGCTGGCTCATTAGTGCGTCGTTTGGGAGTTCAGGAAGGTTTGGAGTTAAACCCGCCGACCTTTGAGTTGTTCCTGAAAAATGATGCATTGGGCGATCCAATGATTAACGAATACCACGTGCAGTCATTTGGCTGGGCAACGCCGGAACAAATGGCGCGCATGAAAGAATTGACCTTCAAGATCAATGCGGTACTGAAAGACTTGTTTGCTGCAGGCAATATGCTGTTGGTGGATTTCAAAGTGGAATTCGGCATTCACAAGGGCGAAGTGATTCTTGGCGACGAGTTCTCACCAGACGGTTGCCGTTTGTGGGATAAAGATACCCGCGAAAAACTGGATAAGGATCGTTTCCGTCAAAATCTGGGTAATGTTGTTGAATCTTACGAGTTGGTTGGCCAACGCTTGGGCTTAACCTTCTAAAATTCAGTTTGATGGCAAAAAAGGGGCGTTGGCCCCTTTTTTTATAACGTTATTTTGTGTAGTTGTTTTGTATAAGAAATCGCCGCAGTGATTTTTGACGAATCCTGCCTATAATCAAACAATAATTTGGTCCTGGCCTTGGGCCTACCACTGGTGGAGAACTAAAGTGAACGAACGCCGTTTATTTGAACGTACATCAACCTCAGTACGTGTGGAAATGTCTCATCCGAGTTTTGGAACTATCGTTGGCTTTGCCAGGGATATTTCCGATGGCGGTGCTCAGGTGCAAATTGAAAACCAGGTGTGCCCACCCGTGGGTACAGAAGTCATGGTGAAGTTTAAAAAAGCAGTTGGGGCAATTAATGCCGAGCCGGTACGTATGCGCGTGGTGCATCAATTGCGCAACACTATAGGTTTGATGTTTGTGCGCGGTGCGGTCTAGATTTTCTGCGCCCCGATTGCGGGGCGCGGCTCCTTCCCAAAAAATCCCTTCTCGTTACGATTTATTGCACTGCTCGGGAAATTTCAACTCCGGTTTTTGGTGCTGCAGATTTTTTGCTAATTGATATAAATCTTTGCAGCTCATGCCCGCATTGCCAGTGATATCGAGCTGCTGCAAATGTAGTAAATTCAAGAGCGGGGCGGGATTTGCAATTGCATTGTTATTAATCAGCAGTACTTCCAGGCGCCCCAATTTCCCCAATGTACTTATATCGTTTATCTGGTTGGTGGCCAGATTCAGCTCGGCTAATGCAAAAAATTTATCCAGACCCGTCAATGAACTAATTCCCGCATTGCTGCAATTCAAACGTGTTAACTCATCTGCTTTGGTGATTTTTAAATCGTAAATAGTTTGTTCGACGCATGCGTGTAATTTTGCATCAGCTATCTGATAGTTGGTAAATAAGGGGGCCGGCGTATAAACAGTTTTGTCGTTAAGGCTTACGGAATAATTTTTACAGCCCGGGAATAAAGTGCTGCACGCAAGCGTTAATATCAGTAACGGAAATTGAATTTTCATAGTGAGAATCCTGTTGATGTAGGCCGGTTATTACAAGGTTAAGTGCGGCGACGATTTCTGGAAGTGTGAATTGGTGTTCACTTTAAACAGATAGCTGGATTGCAGCAATGCTAGAATCTGCAATTCAGTATTGGTTCAGTTGAATGCATCGAAAATTCACTTGTAGGGTTTACGATTCACATCGACAGTCCGTAAGCAATAATGTTCGCCATTGTGTAAAACATTTGCGCAGGATATTGGTCTGACAAAAACAACATGCATGTTCTATTGGAGGTTTACCATGAAGTACCTGATTGCTCTGATTCTTTCTGTTGGCTTGATTGGTTGTACAACAACCGACCCATATACCGGTGAGCAAAAAACCAGTAAAACGGCCAAAGGCGCAGGTATAGGTGCAATTGCCGGTGCCGTATTAGGTGCCGCGACTGGCGACAATGCCAAAGACCGACGCGAGCGCGCATTAAAAGGTGCGGTATTGGGTGGTGCTGTAGGTGGCGGTGTTGGTAATTATATGGATCGCCAGGAAGCCAAATTGCGCGAAGAGCTGCAAGGTACAGGTGTGCAGGTACAGCGTGACGGTGATAACCTGACCCTGATTATGCCGGGCAATATTACCTTTGCTACTAACAGCGCTGATATTCGCTCAGACTTTTTTGATGTACTGAATTCCGTGGCTAAGGTACTGGCTGAATTTAACAAAACCTCCATCCGCGTGACTGGTCATACCGACTCGACCGGTGGCGACAAGATTAACCTGCCGTTGAGTGAGCGTCGCGCCGACAGTGTTGCCATGTATCTGCGTAGCCAGAAGGTTAGCAGTGCCCGTATCCAGTCCTACGGTTACGGTTCGCGCTACCCGGTGGCTAGTAACGACAATGCAACTGGTCGTGAGCAAAACCGTCGTGTAGAGCTGGAATTGGTTCCTAACGAACAGTAATCGTACGTAGCTACAAAAAAGGCCGCCTCGGGAAACCGTGGCGGCTTTTTTATTTTCTGCAAATTCAACAGGTTAATTCGCTATGCTAATTTTTTAGCAGGTTTTGCTTGACTGGATATTTTAAGGTGCTAATTTATTAGCATGATGCTAAAAAAATAGCATGTCAGACAGTTCTGGCGCCTGTTGCTCACTGATTACCTAAAAAGGTTGTACCTATGACATTCGATGATCTGGACAAAAGCGCCGCTGCCCAACTCAGTCGTCGCGAGCGGCAAATAATGGATGCGTTGTTTGAGGCGGGTGAATTATCGGCGCAGGATGTGCGTACCGCTATTCCCGATGCGCCCAGCTATTCCGCTGTGCGTTCGTTACTGGCAAAACTGGTAGAAAAGAAAATTGTCGATTTTCGCGAGGATGGCCCGCGTTACATTTATTTTCCGGTTGTAGCCCAGGAAGAAGCGCGTGCATCAGCCTTACAAAAATTATTAAAGACATTTTTTGGCGGCTCAACTACCGCAGCTGTGAATGCCTTGTTAGGAATGCAACGCGACAAATTAGACGCGGATGAAGTTCGTCAACTACAAGAGGCCATTGATGCTGCCGCGCGCGACGAAAAATCCAGCTCAGGGCATTAGTTTTTAACGAAAGTGTTGTAGCGTTTTAATAACAACAAGCGGATTCGTTATGAGTACTCAATTCGTTGCCAGCATTATTATTTCCGGTGTAATAAAACCGATCGCATTGCTCTTGTTAATTGCAGTGCTGGGCTGGTCGTTGCGCAAAAAGTCTGCATCCTTGCAGCACTTTGTAATGAGCCTTGGTGTTATCAGCTTGTTCATTCTGAGTCTGCTAGCGATTGGTTTGGCGGATGTTCGATTCGCTGTGTTTCCATCCCTGGCACAGTTGATTCAAATACCTGACACTTGGGTAGCAACATTGAGTCAATGGCTAACTGAATATTCATCGCGCCATTTTTATTTATTGATCGCCGGAATTTATTTATTACCTGCTACGTTTTTGTTGTTTTATTTGCTTCTGGGAATTTCCGGGCTTTGGTTGCAAACCCGCAAATCCGAGTCAGTGCAATCCCCACAACTTATCAATCAGCTAGATGCCTTGTGTATGTTGGTTGATGTCCAGCGTCCTATTCACCTGGTCGTTTCGCGCGAAGTGGATTCACCGCAAACCTGGGGCTTGTTTCGCCCGGCAATTATGTTGCCGCGCGAAGTGTTGCTCTGGGATCAGGATAAACAGCTCAGTGTATTAATCCACGAGTTGGGGCATATCGCCCGCTGGGACTGGCTGACAACTTTGCTGGTAAAAATTACTTGTGCCTGCTTTTGGTTTTTGTTGCCCATCTGGTGGATTGCTAACCAAATTTATCAACAAGCTGAAATTGCGTGCGATGACTATATTTTCAAGTTGCGCGATAAACACTTGGTGTATGCGCAGAATTTATTGGCGATTGCGGGCAATGAACCACCGGTGATGCAAACGGAAAGTTTGCATATGCGCGGCCATTCGCCTGTGTACCACCGCATTATGGCGCTGCTGGATAAACAGCGCCCGCATCAGCCTGTGCCTATGGAGGATGCGCAGTATTGGGTTATTTGTGCGGCCTTGCTATTGGGCTTTTTTGCCAGTGTGCAATTAATTCCGTTGCAGGAACAATTGCGTAAACAATCGGATTATTTGTTGTCCATTCAATGGCCTGATGAGCAAGATGAAGCATCTGCAGCCAAAAATAATGCAGTTGTTGAAGAAGAATTTAGCTGGGAATTATTACAGCGCTTGAAACCCGTAGAGCCTGTGCATCCATTGCATCAGGATTTTATTGAAGAAACGCTGGTCAGTGTTGCGAAGCCGGACAAGCAAGATCTGCAAGCAGCGGGAGCAATGCCCGATGCAATTGAGCAGTCCACCGCTATTCAAGTTCCTTCAATTCAGGTTCAGGGTTATTTGCCGTTGGAGCTGGCTACACCAGAGTATCCTGCCAATGCCTTGCAAAAAGGGCAGGAAGGCTGGGTAAGGGTTGAATTTTCGATTGACTCACAAGGAGTCATTGTCGACCCACGTATTATCGGACATGAGCCCTCTGCTATTTTTGATCGCGCTGTATTAAGCGCATTAAAAAAATCCCGTTATCGCCCGCAATTATTGGATGGTCAGCCAGTCATTGTGCATGGCGTAACCGAGACCTTTCGTTTTCAACTATCTCCCGCTAGGCCCAATTCACGACGACGATAAAGTCGCACTCATTTTTCCAGCGTAGTGTTTATTTTTAACGGCCCATTCCCGGGCAGGGCCAGTTATTGCCCGAAAAAACCAGAGGCATAATCATGACTAAAGCAATTGCTCAGTTACCTTGTGAAAATAACTATTACCCACATTCAAATCCACTCTTACGCGCACTCGGTGTATCGCCATTGGCGATAGTTGTTACCCTGGCGTTGCTTTATGCCATGCAACAATTAATTCATATGGATGCACCGGCAGTTGAGGTTAAACCAACAGAAAAAATTCCGCCAATTAATATGGATATACCCACAGATATTAATGTGCGTCACGAAGAACCCCCTGTGCGTCCATCGGCGGTGGAGCCTCCACCTGAGTTATTAGTGATTACACCGGTAGAGGTAGATGTAGAATCAGGAGTTCCCGGCCTGGGTGGGCCGATTATCACAGAAAAACCTCCTGTAAAAGGCATAGCGGCAGTTGGTCAAATGACTCCTTTTATAAGGATTCCGCCGCAATATCCGCAAACGGCTTTGAGTCGGGGGATAGAGGGTTATGTGGATGTGATATTTGATGTTACCGAACTCGGTACAACCGATAACATTCGTATCATCGCCTATGAACCTTCCAGCGTGTTTAACAATGCGGTGCTTAAAGCAATAAAAAATTGGAAATACAAACCTAATGTGGTCGATGGCGTACCGGTAAGAACTCCGGATGTGCGCGACCGTGTGCGATTTAATATGGATAAAAAGTGAATGATTGCTACTCCTGGAAGCAGTAGGGATAATAGGCAAATTATTCTTGCTTCCAGTCTCAGTTATGAACGACGCTATTGCTGTTTTATGTAACGACATTTCCTTATCAACACAGGCAGAGGCACTTGCTCAGCAATTGCAAGTGCCGCTGCTGTGCGATCAATCACCTGAAGGCATTTGCGATTATGCATTTGTGATTCTATTTGATAAAAAAAATATTGCCTTGCAACAAACCGGGCGCAAGGCACCGGGACCGATACTGGCAGAGTTTACCGAGGGTGCAGTAGATCATCGGCGCAAATTCGGTGGTGGCAAGGGGCAAATGATTGCCAAGGCAGTGGGTGTTAAAGCGGGTTGTTATCCTGAGGTTTTGGATGCAACGGCTGGTTTGGGAAAAGACAGTTTTGTGCTTGCCAGCCTTGGTTGTGCAGTGACTATGCTGGAGCGATCGCCCATTGTGCAAGCGTTGCTGGGTGATGGTTTAATGCGTGCGTTGAATTTTGCGCGCGAGCAAGATCCAGAATTGTATTCCCTGCTGCAAAAAATGATATTGGTGACGCAAGATAGCCGTGAATATTTAACCGCACTGACGGAAGAAAATTTTCCGGATGTGATTTATCTTGATCCCATGTTTCCCGAGCGCCAAAAAAGTGCTGATGTAAAAAAAGAAATGGCTGCATTTCACTCCATTGTAGGTAAGGATGAAGATGCAGATGCACTGTTGCCGCTGGCATTGGCGCGGGTTAATTATCGTGTAGTGGTCAAGCGTCCGCGCAAGGCACCATTTTTGAACGGCCACACACCATCCTACCAGCTGGAAGGGAAATCCAGCCGTTACGATATCTACACCATTAAAAAATTACCGGATCACTTAAATAGCAATTAACTGTGTGTTGTACTCAAATAATTTTTGAGTAACGAATGGTTTTTGCGTGATCTGTTTGCTGCAAGCATTCATCAAACACCATGCAGATATGGCGAATCAGCAAGCGGCCTTTACTCAATACTTTAATGCCGCTATTGTCGATCTGCAGTAGCCCGTCTTCGATCATAGGTTGCAACTGTGCCAGCTCAGTACGGAAATGTTGCTGCGGGTTGATGTCGAATGCGCGCGAAAGTTCATGGAAAGATAATTCGCAGTAGCAAATCAAACGGTTGATAACAAAACGACGCAATAAATCCTCCTGATTTAACGTAAAGCCTTTAGCGATCGGCAACAGCCCCTTATCCATAGTTTGTTGGTAAATGTTTAGCTCTTTGGCGTTTTGCACATACACATTGTCAATCATACTAATGGATGAAACACCCAGTGCCAGCAAATCGCAATTGCCGTGGGTAGAATAGCCCTGGAAGTTGCGCTGCAATTTTCCCTGTTGTTGCGCTTTAACCAAATCATCATCGGGTTTTGCAAAGTGATCCATGCCGATATACACATAGCCTGCTTGCTGCAAGGTGTCGATTGCTAGATGTAGCATCTCCAGTTTTTCGGTGGGGCAGGGCAAATCCTCTGCATGAATTAAGCGCTGGCTTTTGAATAAATGCGGCATATGTGCGTAGTTAAACAACGATAATCGATCTGGCTCCAAATCAATCACTTGTTGTAATGTTTCGCGCAGCGAGTGCTGGTTTTGCAGCGGTAAACCGTAAATCAAATCCATGCTAATCGATTGATATTGCTGCGCGTGCAATGCCTGTATCAACGCGGCAATTTGCGCGCGCGTGTTGTAGCGATTAACGGCTTGTTGTACTCGCGCATCAAAATCTTGCACGCCCATACTGACGCGATTAAAACCCAGCTGGCGCAAATGCGCCATGGTATTGATGCTGACCTGACCCGGGTGAATCTCCACCGAAAACTCACCGGTTTTATCATCGGCAAAGTTAAACAGGCGGCGACTGGCATTCATTAGCAGCGACATTTCATCATCGCTGATAAATGTGGGCGTACCTCCGCCCCAATGCAATTGTTGCACTTGCTTGTTGGGGGTAAACATATCCGCGTAAAGCGCCAACTCCTGAATCATGCGCTGGATATAAGGCAGGGCACGGCGTTTATTGTTGGTCACAATTTTATTGCAGCCGCAGTAATAACAGAGGCTCTCACAAAAAGGGATATGAAAATAGAGCGACAGCGGCCGTTGTGCGAGGTTGCTGCGTACAATCGCACGAAATAGCGATGCCTGGCTAAAGGTTTCCTGAAACTGGGGCGCTGTGGGGTAGGAGGTATAGCGCGGTCCGGCGAGGTCATAGCGCTGGATCAGCGATTGATCCCATTCAATTGGCTGGGTAAAAACGGACATGGCGAGTCACCGGTAATTTGATTGATGCCATGGTAAAAACTTGCGCGCTTCTCCGAATTGATATGGATCAAGCCTATAATGGCTCGCTAGTGTAATCCTGCGCGCGCTGCGGCCAGAGTATCGACTGCAAGCAATAATAAATTCCTCTTTCCGGTTAAATTTATGTCCAGTTCCACCTCCCTCCGACCCCTGTTGCACGACAACTATGATGCTATTGCCGATGCGCTTGCCGGACCAGGATTTATTATTCTGGATGATGCCTTTAATGCTGGACTCACTCTGGGGTTGATCGATGTGCTTGCCGAACGGGCAGATCAACTTACCCGCGCTGGTGTTGGTCGCGCTGGCGACTATCAACTGAACGACTCAGTGCGCGGTGATGCTATTCAATGGCTGGAGCCGGGCGCTGCGGCTGTCACAGAATTTTTATCTGCCATGGATAAACTGCGGGGTGCTTTGAATGAGCGCTTGTTTCTTGGCCTTGCCGACTATGAAGCCCATTTCGCCAGCTATACCCCGGGTGCCTTTTATAAAAAGCATCGCGATGCTTTTCTCGGTCAGCCAGGGCGCAAAGTCTCCAGTGTGTTTTATTTAAATCCGGATTGGGATTTGGCGGCAGGGGGTGAATTAGTGCTCTATGATGAAGCAGGAGAGCAGGAGCTGGTTCGCATTGCACCAGAATGCGGCAGGTTGGTGTTGTTTCTTAGCGAGGACTTTCCTCATGAAGTCTTGCCAGCAAGAAATGCGCGCCAGAGTATCGCCGGCTGGTTTCGTATCAAGCCCTAGCTTTTTCGCTAATTGAAGGACTTGTTAGCCTAATGTCTGATTATTTTTAGGCAATGAATCCTTTGGAATATTTATAAATGCGGCCAAATAGCCTGTGTGACCGGTGTATGACTGCGGCAGTATTCACCGGAACCAATATGCAGGTTGGCAGTTGGCAACGCTTTTGCAAGAGACTGAGTGTAGCCCGCTGAAATTCTTCCGGGACGGAAGAAATGGATACCAGGGACGCGTGTTTGGCGGGCAACAATTGCAACCACATACCAACAAAAAAAGAACGAAAAAATACTCAGAGAACCGCAAAGCGAGGCCGCGCATGCTTAAGGAAGTCACCATGAGTGAAATGAAAATAGATTGGCAGGATTATCA
>JAGKWY010000008.1 GCA_021151625.1 Gammaproteobacteria bacterium
GACATTTTAACAATTAATCCTCGGTTAACTCAGTCAGCGCTTCCAGCAATTGTTCATCCGTAAAGGGTTTACATAAAAATCCGCGCGCGCCTTTTTTCAACGCTTCAATGCCCGTGGCTTTATCAGAGAGTGCGGAAATCACCAGAATGCGCAAGCCAGGGTCAAGTGCCATTAATTGCTGGATGCAGGCAATGCCATCCATTTCCGGCATGGTTAAATCCATGGTCACGACTTGCGGGCGTGTTTCTTTATAAAGTGCCACTGCTTGCACACCATTAGCAGCAGCGGCGACGACCTGGAATTTATCGGAATCATTACAGCGTTCAATTTTGCGGCGGATAATATTGGAATCATCCACAATCATTAGCGATAGCATTAACTAGGTCTCCAAAAATCCTTATAAAAATCAGGCGGCAATATCATTGCCATTTGATGAATGTCCGTTAGATGAATCGCCATTGAATGTATTGCCGTTGGATTCTGCCGCAATAATTGGCAGAGTAATCACAAAGCGGCAGTGACGACTGCGACGGCTGGACACAGTAATTTTACCGCGATGCTCCAGCACATGGCTCATCACCGCTTCCATACCTACACCGCGGCCTGCATCTTTGGAAACTTCCGGCGCGGTACTAAAACCTTCGTGGAAAATTAATCCCAACAAATGCTTGTTAGTCCAGGATTCAATTTCATCTTCCGGCCATTTTCCTGACGCAAAAGCTTTTTCGCGGATAGCGTCGTAATCCAGACCAGCGCCGTCATCCATCACCGTTAATTCCATTTCAGTGTCGGAAATTTTTGCCAGGCGCAAATCGATACGGCCTTCCATTGGTTTTTCACTCAGCTCGCGATCGCTCGGCGTTTCTATACCGTGCACTATCGCGTTGCGCAGCAATTGAATCACAATTTCCTTCAGCTGCTGTTCGTAGCTGGCCTCCAGTTCCAGTTCACTTAAACCACTCGCCACCAGTTTCACCAATTTACCATTGCGCACGGCAATATTTTGCACAAACTCATGCAAGTGATCCCAGGCATGGCCGCGTCTGTTGCTGGCAACCGGCGTCGATATGGTTTTAGCTTTATTGCCACTAACAATTGCAAACTGGCCCAGTTTGTCAGTGAGGTGTTCAACCTGTTGGGTATAACTGATGAGGTTTTCCAGCTGCACAGTCAGGCCAAGGTAATCATTGCCCGTTAAATCGCGTTTATCGCGCAGCTCAGCCAAAGTATCTTCCATTTTGTGCGCTGCTGTTTCAAAGAACTCCAATTTCAATGAAGCGGCTTCACCTTTAAAATTGTGAATCTCGCGGAAAATATTCACGGCTTTATCGCGCACCGCCTGATTGGTTTTGGCAGGCTGACGCAAAATATTATTGATGCGATTAAAGCAATTGAAACTATTAGCAATAAATTCGCGCAGTAAACCCGGATGGGTGTGCAGCAAACTGGTGATCATTTCCAGTTGCGATTCATTGTGCTTGCGGCTTTCGTTTAACGCGCGCTCCAGTTTTACCTGTTCGGTAATATCCAGCACGGTTACCAGTACGTGGGAAATTTCAGCAATGTCATCTTCATTTTTCTGATAGGCGCGTGCAAAACTGAATTGCAAATGTTTGGTCAGGAAGCCGCCGCTTTGGTTGGCAATATTGACTTCCACATTATTGAGTGGATTCAAATCGCCAATCAGTTTTTCCTTGATTTTTTGATCAAACAATAACTCGATAAAACCGCGCGCCGTTTCTGCGTCTTTCGCGCTGACAATATTTTCCAGCAGCGATTGGAAGGATTGCCCACCGAATTGCTGTTTGCCTAACACTTCCGATAATTTCGCGGAGTGCTGTTCACCGATAATCAATTCTTTATCGATCAGGAACAGACCCTCATTTACGGTTTCCAGAATTTCGGTAGTTTCGCGGCGCGCTTTTTCAATGACTTTATCGCTGTCGCGCAGCTGTCGCACAAAGTGCAACATAATAAACAGGAAGTTAATAATGGCGAGGCAAATACCCAGGGTTTGAATGGCGCGCAAGCGCGTCGCCTTGGAAGCCGCCACCTGTTCCAGGCTCACGGTTAAATCATTCATGGAGGCGAGCATAGTCAGGTTGTGGGTTCGCGCCAGGGCAACTGCAACCGCGAGCGCACTGGAATAATCTTCACCACGGCCCAGTGTATCGGCAAAAACTTCAATGGATTTCTTGTAGGGCAACCATAACTGCAAAGTATTTTGCAGCGAATCTTTTCCCAAACGATTACTGACAGGTTCAAGCGTTACTATATCTTTGCCCGCACCGCGCGCCTGGCCGCCGTTGATAAATCCATTCAGGGTTTCATCAAATAAGCCCTTACTTAATTGCAATTCATCAAACGCATTTTTGAATGCAAGTGGATCATCTTTGGAGGCATCCAATACCAGCAGGGTTTTTGCCATACGCTGCGATAACATACGCTGGCGCCCAGCGAGGTTTACACCCACTGCATCGTCAGCAATTTCATAGGAGACGTAGAAGTTGAAAATTAATACCGACGCGTCTAGCAGCAAAAACAAAGCAACAGAGATGATAATGCCGCGGTATTTACCGAAATCGAAATTGAATAGTCCTGACATGTGTTCGCCCGTGATCATGAGTAATTATTACAAAAGGATATGAGAGTTAAGGCGCCAAGGCATGCACTTTGGTGCAACTCCGCAACGCCACGCACGAATTTGGTTCTTTCTATTCTTCTTGCAGCTGCATGGCCCAAAGCTTGGCATAGTGTCCCTGTTGTGCCAGCAGTTCGCCGTGAGTTCCCTGTTCAATCACATGACCGTTTTCCATTACCACAATGCAATCTGCATCCACCACGGTGGACAAGCGGTGGGCGATCACCAATGTAGTGTGGCCACTGGATACTTCGCGCATCGCCTCCAGAATTGCCGCTTCGGACTTGGAATCCAGTGCGCTGGTGGCTTCATCAAAAATTAAAATGCTCGCGCCTTTTAGCAACACCCGCGCAATCGCGATGCGCTGTTTTTCCCCACCGGATACTTTTAAACCGCGCTCACCCACCAGGGTTTGATCTCCGTTGGGCAGGCTGTGAATAAATTGTTCCAGGTGCGCCATTTTAATTGCGCGATTAATTTGCTCATCCGTCGCTGCCGGATTGCCATAGGCGATGTTCTCGCGGATGCTGGTGTTAAACAGCACTGTGTCCTGCGGTACTATGGCGATGGCGCGGCGCAACGAATCCAGAGTGACTGAGCGAATATCTTGGCCATCAATTAAAATTTTTCCACTATCAATATCGTAAAAGCGATAGAGCAAACGCGAGAGGGTACTTTTACCGGCGCCGGACGAACCTACAATCGCCAGTTTGCTGCCGGCGGGAATATGCAAATCCAGCTGCTGCAAAATCGGACGCTCCTGGTGATAACCAAAATTCACTTGCTGCCAGTGAATTTCCCCGCGACTCACCTGCAATGGCTGCGCGCCCTCGGCATCGGTAATTGTTGAATTGCGTTTTAATAGCGCGAGCATATTTTCCAGATCAGTTAGCGAGCGACGAATTTCGCGATAGACAAAGCCGAGGAAGTTGAGCGGGATAAACAGCTGGATCATATAGGCATTGATCATCGCCAAATCGCCGAGCGTCATGGTTTTATCCAACACGCTCTGCGCTGCCATCCACATCATCGCGGTCATTGCCAGGGCGATAATTAGCGCTTGACCCGAGTTGAGCGCCAACAGCGACATACGATTTTTTAATTTGGCCGATTCCCATTTTTCCAAAAATTTATCGTAGGTTTCGGCTTCGTAGTTTTCGTTGTTGAAGTATTTCACCGTTTCGTAGTTGAGCAGCGAATCTATGGCGCGAGTACTGGTGGAGGAGTCGGCCTGGTTGGCTTCGCGTACAAACTTGTTGCGCCACTCAGTGGTGTAAATGGTGAAGACGACATAAATGGCGACGGCGACGAGCGTGATTACCGCATACCAAATGGAAAAGGCCGCGGCAAAAATAATCGCCACCATTAAAATTTCAAACAGTGTGGGGACAATATTAAACATTAAAAAACGCATCAAAAAACTGATGCCATTGGTACCGCGCTCTATATCGCGGCTGATCCCGCCCGTGGCGCGGTCCAGATGAAACGCCAATTCAAGCGAATGCAAATGCTTGAACACACGCAAACCAATTTTGCGCATGGCATGTTCGGTAACACGACTAAATAATGCATCGCGCACTTCACCAAAAAAGACGCTGCCAAACCGCAGGGCACCGTAAAACAAAATAAAAAATGCCGGCAGTGCAAGTTCCGGCGCGAGGCTGCGATCCACCCCATCGATAATATGTTTCAGCGCCCAGGGCATTACCAGAGTGGCGCCTTTGGCGGCGAGCAGCGCCAGAATCGCCAGCAATACCCGCCCTTTAAACTCCCATAAATAGGGCAGTAAATACTTCATGCTCTGGCGCAAATTGACTTTGGGGCTTTCTTCACGCGCTTCGTTATTGGGGTGAACGGATAATCCGGAAGAGAGCATACCGCGCATAACGAGAGCCTGTCGATCAGTAGGGAATTAAAAGGATAGATGCTAATAAATGAGCAGCCATCAAGATGGGCCCTGAATTGCAATTATCAATGCGAGTTGCGTTTATCGGGAGAAAAAATCCCAGATGATGTCATTGGCCACTATGGCTTGCGAGGGCGGCTCATCACCGCGCGGCTTGCTTCCACCTGGCCAGGAATGCCCGCCAGTCTCAGTCACGCAGAGCTGTACCTGCACATTTCCTGCGCAGCGCGAATATTGCTCGCAGTAAGCGCCCGGCTTTTCCAGCAGTCGCTGTGATTGGGCCGCGCATTTATTCTGCTTGACCCATTTGGCGATAGTCGCCGGCACCGAGGTAAAGTCGGTCACTTTGGACTCATCGCGGAATTTATCGCCCGCGCCGCCATTGAACAACACGCGATCATCATTGGCGGCGTGGATATGCAGAATCGCAACGGGTTTGCGCGGTGCACAGCTGAGCGTATTGTCGGTGCCGGCCACGGCGGCTATAGCGGCAAAGGTATCGCTCATTTCGCAGGCGAGGCGATAGGACATCATGCCGCCATTGGACATACCAGTTGCGTAAATGCGCGCGCGATTGATATTCAACTCAGCGGCAACCTGGGCAATCATGCTGCGCACAAAACCCACATCATCAATATTCTTATCGCGCGCATTGGCGCAACAGGCACCGGCATTCCAGGTGGCGAACTTGCCCGAGCGAAATTTGCTGTAGCCATTGGGAAATACCAGCACAAAACCTTCTACGTCGGACTTTGAAATCAACCCGTAGTATTTATCCTGCGCCATATAATCCATATCGCCACCACCGCCGTGGAATGCTACTACCAGGGGTGCCGGCTGAGTCGCTTTGTAGCCGCGCGGAACATGGATGCGATAGCGGCGACTTATGCCGTCATGCTGAAGGCTGCGTTCATAATCACCGGGCCTGGTAATTTTTGTGCTGCTGTTGCGTACGGACGCATCTGACTGTGCATCTGCCCCGCGCTCTTTTATCCGCTCGCGCAGGGTTTTATCGCTATCACTCGCCCATACCTGCGGCAGCAGCGACAGACACAGCAAAACGCAGCAAACCATACGAAAAGCCATAAAACCTTTAACTGGCGATTTGCCCGGGACAAGAAAGCGGTTCATGGCGCACTGGCTCCTGATGACTGGTTCAATTAGCAGTGTATTTTTACCGCAGAATATTTCTGCTGCACAGCCCCGCAGTGCTACCATTAGCACTTTCAACTCTGCCCATTTTTTTCATGAAAATACCCAAGCGCTTACAACCTTTGGTCGATGATGGCTTGATCGACGAGGTTTACTACCAACTCATGAGCGGCAAAGAGGCTCAAGTATTTGTGGTCAGTGCCAATAACCAGGTGCGCTGCGCCAAGGTCTATAAAGAAGCTCACAAACGCAGCTTCAAGCAGGCCGCGCAATATCAGGAGGGGCGCACAGTGCGCAACTCCCGCCGCGCGCGCGCCATGGCCAAGGGCACCAGGTTTGGCCAGAAAGAAGCCGAAGAAGCCTGGTTGAATGCCGAGGTAGAAGCGCTTTACCGCCTCGCCCAAGCGGGCGTACGCGTGCCTGAACCCTACTGGTTTCTGGAAGGCGTGCTGGTGATGGAGCTGGTGGTTGATGAGGATGGTGACCCCGCACCGCGTCTGGACGACGTCGCCTTTGATGCAGACACCGCACGCGATTATCACGGCCGCATGATGCAGGAAATTGTGCGCATGCTCTGCGCCGGTTTGGTTCACGGCGACTTATCTGAATTTAATGTATTGATCGATCACTCAGGCCCGGTGGTCATTGATTTGCCGCAAGCAGTAAACGCAGCGGGCAACAACAACGCCAAAATGATGTTGCTGCGCGATGTAAATAACATGACCCAATATTTTGGTCAGTACGCGCCAGATTTATTAGTTACCCATTACGGCGAAGAAATATGGGATTTATTTGAGCATGGCAATTTACATCCCGCAGTGAAACTGACCGGCCAATTTGCGCAGAGCAATGTGGATGCGGATATCGCCACTATGATGCGCATTATTGAACACGCCAAACTGGAAGAGGAAGAGCGCAAAGAGCGCGAGCGTATGGCGCGCGCCGGTGAATTTTAATTGCCGTCGTTGTTAGAGGCGATTAAGCGGTAAATGAATTAATACGCGCAAACCACCCAGCGGGCTAGCCTCTAATAATAATTCACCGCGACAGTGCTCTACTATATCGCGCACTATCCCCAAGCCCAAACCATGGCCCTGTATTTGTTCATCGAGACGCGCGCCGCGATTTAATACCTGCTCGCGCAATTCCGGTGCAATACCAGGGCCATCGTCATCAATCGTAATGCGATAATTATTTTGCTCCAGCACAATCTGCATGCTGACGTTGTGCTGCGCCCATTTGCAGGCGTTATCCAATAGATTGCCCAATAGCTCCAAAATATCTTCGCGATCCCAGGGCAAGCGCAAACTGGCATCTGCTTGCCACTCCAATTGCAGATCGCGCCGGTGAATTTGTTGCAAGGTGCTACACAAATCCGGCAATTCTTTTGCGCACTCAAAATAGGCGCCGGGCAGGGCCTCACCGGCGAGGCGCGCGCGGCCCAGCTCGCGACTAATGCGCTCCTGCATACTTTGCAATTGCTGGCGAAATTGATCACGCAATTCCGGATGCGCATTTAATTCGTGGCGATTGGCAAGGCTAAATAAAATCGCCAGTGGTGTTTTTAACGCGTGCCCCAAATTACCCAGCGCATTGCGTGAGCGGCTGAGCGTATCTTCGGTGTGATGCAATAAATGATTGATTTGCTCTACCAGTGGCTTGAGTTCATCGAGCAGCGGCTGGTCGAGTAAACTGCGCTGCCCCTGTTGCAATTGCGCAATTTGTTCACGCACTTTTTCCAACGGCAGCAACGCGCGTTTAACCAGATAGCGCTGGACTAATACCAGCAAGATTAACGCTAGCATACCTATGCCGGCGCTAATCCATTGCCAGCGATGAAAGCTTTGTAAAATCGGGGTGTAGTCCTGCGCAGTAATAATCTGGATATTTTTTCCGTAGCGACGAAAATCCGCGCGATACACCAATAGCTCTTCGCGCTCCGGACCATCGATTAAATCCGTTTGCAAACCGGTGCCAGTTGGCAGTGGCAAGTTATAATCCCAGGACGAGCGCGAGCGCCACTGCTGTTCGGGCAAGACAATGACAAAATAGGCACCGGAAAAGGGGCGCTTGTAACTGGCAGATAAGCGCTGCTGATCCAGCTCCACGCCATTAGCGCCGCGCACAATAGCAGCCAGCAGGGTTTCCGCTTCGTGATGCAAATGGGTTTGCCAATAGCGGCGCAGCCCCTGGTCCAATAACCAGAAACTGATTTGCGCCAGCACCAGGCCGGTAATAATTAATAAACCGACCAGCCCCAGGCCGAGTCGTTGGTGAATAGAATTCATAGTGCGTTTAAACAAAAAATAATCTCGCTATTACAATTCCCTTTAACAACAACATCCCTGGCCACCAGCCTAATTTTTTTGCAAGCGATAACCCTGCCCGCGTTTGGTTTCAATCATTTCCTTACCCAGTTTGCGCCGCAGGTGATTGATGTGCACTTCAATCACGTTGGAATCGCGTTCACTTTCACCATCGTATAAATGATCGTGCAATTGGGTTTTGGAAATAATTTTTCCTTCATGCAACATTAAATAGCGCAGTAAACTAAATTCCGCCGCGGTTAATTCAATGGTTTCATTGCCGCTCAGCACACACTGGCGCGCTTCATCCAATTGCAAACCACCTGCGTGTAATTGCGGTTGATTAACTTGTCCGTGTGCACGACGCAGCAATGCCTGTATACGCAGCTGCAACTCTTCCGGATGAAAGGGTTTTGTGAGATAGTCATCAGCACCGGCTTTTAAACCCTCGATGCGCTCGGCCCAGTGATCGCGCGCAGTGAGGATCAATACCGGACGCTGCATTTGCGTTGCGCGCCACTCGCGCAAAATCTCCAACCCGGATTTTCCCGGCAAACCCAAATCCAGCAGGATTAAATCGTAGGGTTCAACCGCACCTTGAATTAAGGCATCGCGGCCATCGGCCAGCCAATCTACCGCGTAGCCGGCGCGCTTCAAATCCGCGCTCAATTCATCGGCCAGCGCCACATTGTCTTCAACGATCAGGATACGCACTAGTCATCCTCCTCGTCTTTTAAAATTTTTCCGGTGCTCGCATCGATTTCCAGTTCGCGCACCAGGCCTTCGCGCGTGGCCAGTTCTACATCGTAAATATAAATATCGTCATCCTCTTCCAGTTCCACTTCCAGCAAACTCGCCTGAGGATGACGTTTTTCGACCAGGGACAATACTTGTTCGAGCGGAATAATTCGGCCCTGCTCACGCAGGCGCAGGGCTTCGTCTTGCGATAAGTCGCGCGCGCTCACACCGCAAGTGAGCAACAGTGGTAACAACACAAGGCGCGCTACAGATTTCATCATACTTTCACTTGATTAATAACACTTGCACTTGATTAATAACACATACACTTGATTAATCGTCTTGATGGTTTTTCAGAATCTCACCAGTGGCAGCATCCAGCTCTATATCCCACTCCAGACCCTGGGCGTCGATCAGCTCTAATTGATAAACATAACGGCCCCACTCATTTTCCAACTCGGTCTCGTAAATAATCCCTTTCGGATGCTGGGCCAAAACAATCTCATTCAGCGCTTCAAACGATTTAATGCTACCAGAATCACGTAGCTTCAGGGCCTCATCTGGCCCCAGGTCGCGAGCCTGGGCAGTTAAACTCAACAGGGCCAAACTGGCGGCAATCAATGTAATCAGTTTCATGGTAAAGCTCCTCATTCACAGTAAACAGTAGGGGTTACAAATCCGCGTTAGCGATTTCAACCCGTTCAGAATAAGGAGACAGGATTAAATGAAACTTAATTTTGCCTGCCGGGGCCCGGGTAGATTGACGCCCGTATACACCCTGTAGATACTGCCCGCATAAACCGGCCAGCGCCGGTTTTACGGAGAAATGAAGCTAATAACTGAATGGAGCGATTTATGTTCAGACGTCTATACCTTGGGATTCAACTCGGCATTTTGCTTTTTTGTACTATCGTCAGTGGCGCTTACGCCGATGTCAATCTGAAGGACTACGGTGCCCTGCCAAATATGAGCATGGTCACTATTTCACCCAATGGCCAACTATTGGCTTACCGCAGTACCACCGAAAAATACGATGCGCTCATGGTGATTTCATTGAGCGATAAAAAATTACTGCTAACCCTTGATGTTTCGAAGATCGAGCCAGATGGACTCTATTTTATCAATGACGATCAAATTATTTTTCGCGCGTCTGAATATACGCGGGTAAATGGTTTCCGTGGGAAATTTGATTTGAGTACAGCGTTTGTACTCAACATTAAAGATAAGAAAACCCGTCAACTGCTGATACCCGGCGACAAAATTCTCGCAGGGCAAACAGGCCTTGGTGGGATTGTCGGCATCACTCCCGATGGCAACTATGCCCTAATGCCGGCATTTACCCAAATTGACAACCACTTTCCCACGCCCAAATACGCGCTCTATAAAGTTAGTCTTAAAAAGAAAAACTTGCGCGTGGTTCACTCTGGTGATTATCAGGCAATTGATTTTTTTGTGAACGCTGAGGGCACAGCCATAGCTCAGGAAGAATTTGATGAAAAGGATGGCGAACACCGCATACTGAGTTTAAATAATAAAAAATGGGTAAAAATATTTTCCGAGAAAACAAACATTCGCAATCGCGCTTTTGTCGGCCTGACGCCCGATTACCAATCGCTGGTCATGTTGCTTACGGATGAATCCAATCGCAAAAGTTACTACACCATGAGCCTTGCCGATGGCAGCATCAAAGGCCCGATACTCAGCCGTGATAATGCTGACATAGAAGGTGTTATCACTAATGTTAACCGTGTTGTTTACGGGGTTCGCTACTCCGGCTTTACCCCCAGCTATCAGTTTTTTGATGAAAAATTAAATCAGCGCATGAAAGATATAGTTGCACAGTTTCCCGAACAATCAGTGTGGCTAATAGATTGGAGTCCCGATTGGAAACACTGGGTAGTTAATGTGGAAGGTTCCGACTACCCGGATGATTATTTTTTATTTAGCGAAAGTGCCGAGCCGATGTTTCTCTCATCAGGCCGTCCCAATATATTGCCAGAACAACTGCACCCTATTGGCAAGGCGACTTATGTCGCACGCGACGGGATGAAAATTCCCAGTCTCCTGACTATTCCGCGCGATAAAGTTTCCGCGATTAAAAATTTACCCACGGTCATTTATCCTCATGGCGGTCCTGCCAGCTATGATCGCGTAGGTTTTGATCCGTTTGCACAGGCATTGGCAGCGCAGGGATATTTGGTCATGCAACCACAATTCCGCGGCTCAACAGGTTTCGGTTATACCCATTACCAATCCGGCCTCGGAGAATGGGGCAAGAAGATGCAGGATGACATCAGTGATGCGGTTAAATTTCTCACCTCCAAAGGCTATGCCGACCCCAAGCGTATTTGCATCATGGGTTCCAGCTATGGCGGTTATGCGGCTCTGGCCGGCGGCGCCTTTACGCCAGAATTGTATAAGTGTGTGGTGTCAATTAACGGTCTCGGCGACCTGAACGATATGTATTCCTGGGACAAGTTTCAGGACGGTGCAAAGAGTGAATCGGCAGCCTACTGGGCATTGCAATACGGCAATGGCGATATAGATAAAAAGAAGCTGGCGCAAATATCGCCAGTCAATTCGGCCGATAAGTTTGCTGCGCCGGCACTATTGATTCATTCAGAGAATGACAAAATTGTGCCGATTCGCCAATCGGAAGATATGGTTAAGGCGCTGAAGAAAAATAACAAGTCGGTAGAATTGATTGAACTGGAAGGGGATAACCACCACCTCACTGAAAGCGCGACACGCCAACAAGCGCTGGAAGCCAGTATCAAATTTATTAATGCACATCTGCAATAAACGCCAACACCATAATGCACTATTGAATGGCATTTGCTACCACCCCTGCGCCACTTAGGTCAGGGGTTATTTTTAACAGTGCATTACCCGAAAATTGTTTTGCCAAACACTCCACACTATATTTGCCAACTTTTAACATCAAGTTATTAGTCAACTCGCGTTTATGCGCCAAACATAAATGTCTTAACCAAAATTTTCACAAAAACGCACAAAGTTTCACAACTCGTTGCCGCGCAGGTTTTTATACTGGCCCGAATCTTCCATGGAACAACCTGAATTTCCCAAGCAAGGTGGTATCTGCTTATGAACTCTGGAATCCGTATACCTGGTGCGAATCATTCCATTCCTTATCATTTGCCGCGTGCGCTGCGTGTGATGCATTTTGTCGCCGATGATTCACTGGCTTTGCAAACCGCCGTGGCGCAACTGGTACAAGCTGCAAAAGCTGATAACCAATTGGATGCACTGTTGGTTTTAGATAGAAATGCCAATCTGCACAGCGACAACCACTGGCACAGCGAAGGTATTGCGTTCAAGCAACTCAGCAGTTGGTCCAGCATCGGTCGCAGCTATGAATTTTATCGCCTCTGCCGCGAGTACCAGCCAGATGCCGTTTTTATTCACTCGTTAAATAACACTAACTGGTGCCGCGCTGTCTGCGCACGCGCAGGCGTTAAACATATTATTGCCGTCAATCAGGACACAGAAACAACTATTCCCTACGGCATTGCACTGGAGCAGTTTGCCAAAGCCGATGAAGTTCCGTTGGGACTGCGCATTCCCGGCATTATTATGCCCAGTGGTTTTAGCGGCACCTTTCATTTGCAATTAATTCGCGCACTTGCCTGCTTGCGCGAAAAGCGTTTGTACCCACGCGTATTCCTTACTGGAACTGGCAAGCGTCGCGATCAACTGGCAGCGCAACAGCTGGGCACTGCACTGGGCCTGGATAACCAAATTCGCATCGCCGAACACTGCAGTAATTTGCCTTTCTTATTAATGCATCATCAAATTGCGATTATTGGCAACCCCGAGCAACATCAATTACATATTGCCCAGGCAATGGCCGCTGGTTGTGCCACTATAGGCATTACCGACAACACGACTAACACCGGGGCATTAATCCAGCAAGAACGCGACGGTTTGTTACTGGCCAGTGATTCCCCCGAAGTACTTGCGGAAAAACTGGAGCGTTTGTTGCGCAATTCGGCACAGGCACAACAACTGGCACGTAAAGCGCGTCTGCGTGCGCTGGAAGATTTTTCGTTAAATCGCATGCAAATGGCGTATCAACAAATTTACCATAAGCTCACGACCGGATTTATTGTTACCAATTCCGCAGCCTAAGACTAAATAACCTGCGCCCCTGGTGGGCGCAGCATTATTACCACTGCAACAAATCCGTAACACTCCTCTGTAAAACTTCAGAATTTTTCATGTTCTCGCTTTTTTTAAGCTGCGTTGCAATTTTTTATCTTTCCACAAACACATAGTCGCTCAACATTATTGAGGTACGGCAATTATTTATGCACACCGAATTAATTCCTGTTCCCCCTATCAACCAAGCTCCCTGGCTGAGCATCTTAATTCCAGTGTATAACGTTGCACCCTATTTGCTCGACTGCCTCAACTCAATTACGGCACAGGCCTCACCAGCCATTGAAATTATTGTGTTGGACGATTGCTCCACTGATAACTCACTGGAAATGTTGCGTGATTTTTCTGCGACATCGCCAGTCACTATCAACATCCTCCAGCATCCACACAATCGCGGATTGAGTGCGGCACGCAACACCTTGCTGGATAACGCACAAGGCGAATACATTTGGTTTATTGACTCAGACGATATGATGGTGCCCGGTGCAATTCATTCCCTGCACACACTTATCCATACACATGCCCCTGATTTGGTGCTCTGTGATTTCAGTGTTTTGCGCAACATGCAACGCTTAAAACACCGTTTGCGCAATGAAAAACACATTCGCACTTTTCCAGAATCCGGCTCAGCACTTATGAGCGACTCCAGCGAATTATTCGCAGGGATTTTTCAAAAACGAAAACTGCATATCTGGTCAAAAATTTCCCGCCGCTCGCTATGGGGATCCGATTTGCGTTTTCCTGAAGGGCAATTACTAGAGGATGTAGTGGTTACACCGCGGCTCTGCCTGCGGGTGAAAAACTATTTCTATGCGAATGAACCCTGGATTATTTATCGCCAGCGTGCAGGTAGCATACTGACAACACCCAGCCAGAAAAAAATTGACGATATGGCAATCGCCTGTAGTGGCATTCTGGATTTGTGGCTGCAAAAACATCCGCAGTTATCTGCAGCCGCACGTTTTCGTTTTGCACACTTTTGTGTGCGTACCCATATTTTTGTACGCCAGGAATTGCGCAAGATGCCAGAGATTCACAAACCGGATATCCATCGTTATCGCCAGGAATTTCTCAAGCAAATCCAATGGAAAAAATCGCGCATTTGCTGGGAATATATCAAGCGCGGCTGGATTTCCGGGTTGCGGCGTTTTTTGCTCGAGTACTAACATCCCTGTCAGTAAAACAATTACAGCATCTGACCACCGGAAATTTCGATGCGCTGCGCATTGACCCAGCGATTGCTGTCGGACAGTAATGAGGCAATGGCGGGACCTATATCATCAGGCACACCAACGCGCCCCAATGCCGTCATAGCTGCAATTTGTTGGTTGAGTTGCTCGTTGTCGCGCACCTTGCCACCACCAAAATCGGTTTCAATCGCGCCGGGCGCAACGGCGTTAACCGTAATACCGCGCGCGCCCAATTCTTTCGCCTGGTAACGCGTGAGCACTTCAACAGCCGCTTTCATGGCCGCGTAAGCGGAGTAACCCGGGTAGGTGATGCGGGTCAAACCCGTGGATAAATTCACTATGCGCCCGCCATCATTGATCAGGGGCAAGAGCGCCTGGGTCAGGAAAAAAGTTCCTTTCAAATGAATATTCATCAGCAGATCAAACTGCGCTTCAGTCGTTTCTGCAAAACTCGCGTGCACACCAATACCTGCGTTATTCACCAGAAAATCAAAGCGCTCGCGCTGCCATTGTTCGCCCAGTAATTGCTGCAAACGCAACGCAAAGTCAGCAAAACTGCTGGCCTGCCCGACATCCAATTGCAAGCTCGCCGCCTTAACGCCCAGGGCTCGGGCCTCTGCCACCACGGCATCCGCTTCTTGTTGCTGGCTGTGGTAAGTAAAAATAACGTCCGCACCCTGCCTGGCTAATGCCAGGACAGTGTTTTTGCCCAAACCGCGGCTGCCGCCGGTAACCAGTGCAATCTTGTTCATAACTGCCTCGCTAGAAGTGTTGGATTTCAGTAAGTGACGAAAACTGATTCAGTGAAGCCAGTTTATTGCCCCGCATAGCCGAGATAAATCAGCGGAATATGATTAGACTGTTCGTACATTCCGAACAATTGGAGTAACAATGAACAGATTGGATGCTATGCAAATATTTGTGCGCGTGGCCGAGCTGGCCAGCTTTACCCGCGCAGCCGAGAGCCTGGGGCTGCCCAAAGCCAGTATTTCCACCAGTGTGCAACAACTGGAAAGTCTGCTTGGCACACGCCTGTTGCACCGCACCACACGCCGTGTGCAACTCACCCTGGACGGGCAGATTTTTTACGAGCGCAGCAAAGACCTGCTCGCCGACGTGGATGAATTGGAAGGGCTATTCCAACAGGGTGCCACTAACCTGACCGGCCGCTTGCGCATCGACATGCCCAGCGCCATGGCCAAGAACCATATACTGCCGCGCCTGCCGGAATTTCTAACACAGCATCCACACCTACAATTGGAAATCAGCAGCACCGACCGGCGCGTTGATTTAATTCGCGAGGGTTTTGATTGCGTTATTCGCGTGGGCAAATTAACCGATTCATCGCTGATCGCGCGCGCGCTGGGCAAGCTTGAACTATTGAATTACGCGAGCCCTTCCTACCTGGAGCGTTTTGGTGTGCCCCAGTCGTTGGAAGATTTATCCCGACATCATTTAGTGCACTACACACCGACGCTGGGCGCAAAATCAGCAGGATTCGAATTTGTGGAAAATGGCGAGCACAAAGCCATCGCCATGAGCGGCAATATCACCGTTAATAATTCCGATGCTTATCAAGCGGCCTGCCTTGCCGGTTTTGGCATCGCACAAATGCCGCGAATAGGCGCGCAGGAATATGTAGCAAACGGACGGCTCATTGAACTATTAACGGACTATCGCGCCGAACCCATGCAAGTGTCATTGCTCTACCCGAACCGGCGCAACCTGGTGCGACGTGTGCAAGTCTTTATGGATTGGGTAAGTGCGCAAATGCATGGCTATATCGATTAATTAGCGGAAGTAAAATATGAGCAGCATTATCTGCCCGAAATGCAATTACCACCGGCAAGCCCATGATACTCAGCAGCACCCGGATATTTGTCCCCGCTGCGGTATTGTTTACAGCAAATTTATTGCACGTCAGCTAGAGCAAAATGCGCCGGAAGAAAATGAGGTCGTTGATGATGCCCCAGAAACACATCCACCATTGCATCAGCAATTAATCGCCGCGTTTTTGCAGGTTCCAGAAAAAATTAGCAAGGAAGTTTTTTACGCGCGCCTGGGATTATTAATCGCCCTCAGCGTCTGGGGATTTTATTTCATCAGCGCCGGAGTGGATTGGGAAAAAATCGGCAGCTCGTTTATGCACAATATCAATCTGCCATTTCACGAATTCGGCCATATTCTATTTGTGCCACTGGGCGAATTTATGATGATCCTCGGTGGCAGTTTATTTCAGGTGCTGTTACCACTCATTTTGACATTAGTATTTGTGTTCAAACAAAAAGATACTTTCGCCGGCAGCATTACCCTCTGGTGGTGCGGACAAAGTTTTATCGATGTTTCACCCTATATCGCCGATGCCGAATACCGCGCACTGCCCTTAGTGGGGGGCGGTGGTGAAGAATCCCACGACTGGGGTAATTTATTAACCATGCTCAATGCGCTGGAACACACCCAGGCAGTTGCCAATACCAGTTTTGCGCTAGGTACAGTGATTATTATTGTGGCGATTTTATGGGGAGGATGGATTCTTAAATCACAGAAAAAGAATTTGGTTTCAATGTACGATCAACCATAAGTTTCTGGTGAGCCAGGTGGCGAGGAGCTCCTCGCCGCTGTGCGCGAACTTGAGTATTGATTAGCCCTTGGGCTTACCCCAGACATCTACCCGCGCCGGGCAATACTGCTCAAGGAACTCCTGATGGCTTGGCATGGTTGCCACGGCGTTTTTCACGCCAATTTTGAAGTTGCTCAGGAATGCTTGCAGACGCTCATCTTCCATAGCATCAGCAGCACCGTGGTAATGACGGGGCATTACGCGCTGCCCCAATAACACATGCACCCAGGAATCCAACCGGAACAGTCCGCCGGTGTTGGAAATTACATGGCCCACATCCTTGAATAGCTGGATGCGATGCCTCAGGGATTCCGGTATCTCCATATTTTTGCAGTAGCGCCAGAAAGGCGTGTCTTGTCGCTCCGTGGTGTTGTAATGGAGCACAATAAAATCGCGGATTTCCTCAATTTCCTCCCGGGTTTCCTTGTTGAACTGGTCAACCAGGGATTGATCTATGCCGTTAAACGGGAACAGTTGCAACAGGCGAGCAGCAGTCGTCATGATGACGTGGATACTAGTGGCCTCAAGTGGCTCCACGAAACCTGCTGCCAGGCCAATGGCCACGCAGTTCTTGTTCCAGGCTTTGCGGCGGCGTCCGGTGCGCACTTTAACCGTCCATGGATCGCGTGTTTTCTTACCGGGTACTGCAGCCAGCAACTGACTGGTGGCTTCATCCACCGACATATAACGACTGCAAAAAACATAGCCATTGCCAGAGCGATGCTGCAAAGGGATGTTCCAACGCCAGCCGGCATCATGGGCGATGGCGCTGGTGTAGGGCTGTACCGGGCCGACGTTTTCCGATTGCACGGCCACCGCTGTATCGCAAGGTAACCAGTGGGACCAGTCTTCAAAACCGGTGTGCAGAGTTTGCTCAATGAGCAGTCCACGAAAGCCTGTGCAGTCAATAAACAGATCGCCTTCAATCACTTCACCGGAAGCCAGGGTCAGGGATTGGATATAACCTGAATCAGGGTGTTGGTTAATGTGTTCTATCTTGCCTTCAACGCGTTTGAGGCCGTAGCCCTCGGATATCTTGCGCAGAAATTTTGCATAGAGAGCCGCATCTATGTGGTAGGCAAAGTTGAGTTTTGAGTCAGGACGGGTGAAAAATTTGTTCTGATCTGCGGCCAACCACTCTACACAGTATTCACCCAGCTCATCTTTAAGGCCCATTTGCTGGCTGCGCAGCCAAAAATGGTGAAATTCGCAGGTCCATGACGGCTGGCCGGTAACGCCGAAGGGATGTATGTACTTGTCCCCTTTAAGGCCCCAGTTTTCAAACCAGATGGCCAGCTTGAAGGTGGCCGCCGTCTCACGCATGAACTCCTGCTCATCAATACCCATGATTTTATTAAAGGCGCGCATAGGTGGCACAGTGGATTCGCCCACACCTATGGTGCCGATCTCTTCCGACTCAACCAGAGTGATCTCAAGCACCTTGCCCAACTGACGGGACATCAAGGCCGCAGTTACCCAACCCGACGTACCGCCACCGGCAATGACAACCCGCTTGATCTTATTTGTATTCATCGCTGCTCCTCTTTTTATTGTTTGCGTGGGGCCACGCAAGCCTTTGTTAAGCCAGCAACCTATTGGTATACCGGAAACCTAAAGGCGCGAATTCTAGGAGCAAAGAAAAAAGCGCTTCAACAGCCTTATGATCAGTTTAAACTATGAACCCTGGCGGTCGAGGCAATAACAAAACCAATAACAATTTGGGGAAACAAATTCGACAACAACTGAATCATTATCAAGAACTCACTGCCTATCTCCTGATTACGAGTTAGTTTATTGATTTGTTGATATGGCTGGTCGTTAGTGCTGATTTTTAGTGATTACACACTGTATTCAGCTTCGCGCAATACCGCGAGAAATTCCTCGCCAAAACGTTTTAGTTTGCTGTCGCCCACGCCGGTAATAGTACGCAATTGTTCCGGGGTGAGCGGGCGGAATTCCAGCATTTCGCGCAGAGTTGCATCGTGAAAAATAACGTAGGGCGGTACGCCTTGCTCTTCAGCCAAACGCTTGCGACAGGCGCGCAATGCGCTCCACAGCGATTGATCCTGAGCATCAATCGCCTGTGATAAATTAGCGCGACGCGGTGAGCTGACGGCCAATTTAATCTCGCGGCGCAAATGGATTTTTTCTTCACCGCGCAAATAAGGCCGGCAGCTTTCATTTAACAGCAAGCCACCAAAACCATCGCTATTTACATCCAGCAAGCCGCGCGCAACCAGCTGGCGAATAATGGCTTTCCATTCATCCACACTTAACTGTTTACCAATGCCGTAAGTGGACAGGGTGTGATGATTAAAGGAGAGGATTTTTTCATTGTTGCTGCCGCGCAATACATCAATCACATGGCCGGCACCAAAACGCTGGCCGGTGCGATACACGCAGGAGAGCGCCATTTGCACCGCTTCGGTGGCATCCCAGGTTTGCGGCGGCGTTAAACAGCAATCGCAGTTACCGCAGTTTTGCGCGAGATTATCGCCAAAGTAGCGTAACAAACTCTGACGGCGGCATGAGGTAATTTCACACAAGCCCAGCATCGCATTTAAACGCTGTTGTTCGTTGCGTTTGAATTCTTCACTGCCTTCACTTTGCGCCATCATCTGCCGCAGTTTTACCACATCCTCCAAACCGTAGAGCAATAAGGTTGTGGCAGCTTCGCCATCGCGCCCGGCACGGCCGGTTTCCTGGTAATAGGCTTCAATACTTTTGGGCAAATCCAGATGCGCAACAAAACGCACATCAGGTTTATCAATGCCCATACCAAAGGCGATAGTCGCCACCATAATGATATTGTCTTCGCGCAGGAATCGCTCCTGGTGCTGCTGGCGCATTTGCGCCGCAAGACCAGCATGATAAGGAAGTGCAGTAAAGCCTTCGCTGCATAACCACTCGGCAATTTGCTCCACTTTATTGCGCGACATACAGTAAACAATGCCCGAGTTGCCCGCTTGTTCCTCGCGCAAAAAACGCATCAACTGGATTTTAGGATTATTTTTTTGTGCAATGCGGTATTGGATATTGGGGCGATCAAAACCACTGATAAATTGCTGCGCATTGTGCAACTGCAAACGCGCCACAATTTCATCGCGCGTGCGCAAATCAGCTGTGGCAGTTAAGGCAATGCGCGGTACCTGCGGAAATTCGCGGTGCAGCAATTCCAGTTTTAAATAATCGGAGCGGAAATCGTGCCCCCACTGCGACACACAGTGAGCCTCATCAATCGCAAACAGGGAAATTTTTAACGAGTGCAATAATTCCAGCGTGCGCGGCTGAATCAAACGCTCGGGCGCAATATAAAGCAAATCGATTTCACCGCGCTGAAGGGCAGATTCAGTTTGCCACCACTCTTGTGATGACAAAGTCGAATTTAAAAAACCCGCCTTCACCCCCAACTCGCGCAGAGCACTCACCTGATCCTGCATCAGTGCGATCAGCGGTGAAATCACAATACCTACACCTTCACGCACCAATGCAGGAATTTGATAACACAGGGATTTACCACCGCCAGTGGGCATTAGCACCAGCACATCGTCGCCGGCGACCAATGCCTCTATCACCGCCGCTTGCGGGCCGCGAAACTCATGGTAGCCAAAAGTGGAATTTAAAATTTGTAGAGGTGCTTTCATCATTATGCAATCCTTTGCGTTACCAGTTTTCCAAGCGCATCACCCACTGCTTCGAATTGCGGATGGCGTTGAATCAATGCCGACAGAGTATTCATACTGATTGCACAAGCCTGTTCAACTTCATCCATTGCTTGATCAATTTGCTTGCCGTTCAAACGACAGTGGATTCTGGCAAACTTTTCCAAAACTTTCCATTTGGGCCAGCGTTTACTCCCGGTAAGGCTCAGGGCCATAGTGTCCTGCGGTAAATAAGCGGTGGTATTAACCAGATCATAAACAGGCGCAAGACGTCGCTGTGTCGCTGGAATTTCCCCTGCGCGGTAATGATGCAAATTTTCATAGAGCACACCAAAGTTTTTTAAATGTGCATCGCCATTGCGTAGCGTGATATTAACCAGTGTCAATTTAAAAAAATCAAACAAGGCCTGTTGCAATAACTCCGGTGAAATATAGCTCACCAAAGTATTCACACAAGACTCCAGACTTGCATCGTATTTTTGTTGTGTCATTTTACCTTGCAGCACACATAAATCTTCAAAGCCCAAGGGCTCATTATTGGCATCAACATCGAAGCGTTCACTAACCAATAATTTGCTGTTGTCACTGAGAAAAAAATCGGACGTAGTTAAACTTGCGTTGCGCGCCAGAGTTAAACAAAAAAATTCATTGCAGGCCAATTCCGGATACTCAGGCCCCCAACTTTTTACAATGTATTTTTTTAAGGGCAGGGTAACTTTATCGGTTAATACCGGAGCGCTTGCATCGGGCGCCATATCCAGCAAAAATTTCGGTTGCACACCGGCAACACCGGAATGGAGTGCATAGCGTTCAAATAATTGCTGAAACAATTCCGCGTGATCGCTGGTTAATAACTCGTTGAGCGAAGGTGAGGCAAGCGGGTTTTCGGGGAGCGAAGAATCCACCGGGGTATAACGCACGCGACCAATTTGATGATTGCCGAGCAGGGCAAGGTAATTTAAATCATCGCTGCCGAATTGTTTGGCCGCATAGCGCTCAATGGCTTGGCGTAAATAGCCCTCGGGCATATTCATTTGAAACACTGGGTGCAGTCCCTGCTCATAAAGATAGGTTTCTACCCTTAGGGGCATGGTGAGCGAAAGTGCTTCGCTGGCATCCAGCTGATAGGTAAAACCATGGCGCCGCTGCGCCCTGGTCAGGCGCCCTGCACGCTGCCGGCTCAGCCACACATCCAACTCATTCATGTGCTTCGCCTTGCGTTTGTGCCGCTAATAAATCGTCCAGGGTCGGCAAGCCCGCATTGGCAACCAGTAGTTTCTTACCCAGGAGCTCCAGTACTCGTTGCACCTTGCGAATCCCTATATCCGTATAGTCATTGCGCTCCAGCATGCCCAGGGTGGTGCGGTCCAATCCTGCCATTTCTGCCAGTTGTGACTGGCTCCACCCGCGCTGCTTGCGCAGTGTTTTGACGACAAAACCCAGCTGTTCGAAGGAATCTGACATAGAGCACTAGCAGAATAGATGTTTATTATGATGAATATAATCATCATAAACTAATAAATCAAATAAAATGATGGATATATTCATCAAAAAACCTTGATATCCAAACCAGTAGCTACGCAAAAAGCACAGCGTATTCAGCCTGCCGCGCTAAACTATGAAAAATGGCAAACCAGCAAAAGCGTCGGAATATCTTACAAGAATGCTTTTTATAGATAAAACATATAGATAGATATCAAGGTGTTACAAACTTGGCGTCAAAATTGCCTTTTATTTGAGCGAGATCTCGTTAAACCACTCATGGACTTTGTAATCACTATGAACAAGCAACAAATTATCAGCCTGATCGGTGCCAGTTTATTCAGCCTTGGCGCCAACGCTACCCTGATTTTCCAGGACAACTTTGACTCTGAAGCGGGCGCTGTTGGCAACTCCACCCTGAACTACACCGGCTTCAGCAACTGGACAGTTTCTGATGGCACCGTGGACGTAGTGTCTAACGGCGGCTGGGGCATTAGCTGTGCGGGCGGCAGCGGAAAATGCGTTGATTTGGACGGCTCTACTGGCAACGCCGGTATATTGAGCAGCAATCTGCTGTCACTGGGCGCGGGTAGCTACACCCTGAGCTTCGATATTTCCGGCAATCAGCGTGGCGCAAGTGCAGACTCATTACTGGTAACCCTGGGTGGCTTCTTCAACCAGTCATATCTGTTGGCCGCATCAAACCCCTGGACAACCATCAGTTACAACTTCACCGTCAGCAGTAACACCTCCAACTATCTGGTGTTCAGCCATGCGGGTGGCGATAACATCGGCATCATGCTCGACAACGTATCCCTGAGCAAAACCAGTGATGTTCCAGAGCCAGGCTCATTGGCACTGCTCGGACTGAGCTTGCTGGGTTTAGGCCTGGTGCGTCGTCAAGCGAAGAAATAATTTCGCTCTCGGATGTAAAAAAAACGGCTCCTTCTGGAGCCGTTTTTTTATGTCGATGGGTAAGTGGGTAGAAAAGGTGCGGCCTGAAAATTCAAAAGCCGCACCTTGGAAACCTGAAAGCGGGTTGGCTAGTCTTTCAGGGTTTTACGCAAAAACACGATAATGTCATTTACTGGCTCAACCGCATCCTTATCAAAGCAGCTGTTTGCCCAGTTACAGCCGTTATCCAGATATGCATGGTTTTTACCCGGATAAACTTTGTATTCCACCGGTTGCTTGCCCGCCGTTAATAAATCCACATAGGCTTGCGCTGCTTCTGGCGGTGTAGTTTTATCCAGGCTGCCCACATGTACAAATTGCGGCGGTAACGGATACTCACTGGACTTCGGCACAAAATAAATAGGCGACACCGCTTGGTAGTAATCCACATTATCTTTCACATTAATTTTATTGCCGAACAAACCGCGCGCCTCGGCCTTGCCGAATTTCCAAAACATATTTCCCGCTGTTTCAAAACCGCCTTGCGCCGCTTTGTACAAATCAAACGCGCCGTAGCTCACCACTGCCGCCTGCACTTTTAAACCATCTTCTTTGGCCACTTGCTCGGCCGTTTTTCCCGCCGGTAAATAACTGGGTTTAAAGCCGAGGCTGGGGCCGGCAAAACCATCACTTTCCAGCTGGCGGCCGCGCGTGAGGATCATGGTGGTGAGATGACCACCAGCGCTATCACCAGTAATTGCCACACGCGTTGGATCGCCCTGGTATTCAGCGATATGGTCTTTCACCCACAACAATCCACCAAAGACATCTTCGATAATTTGATTCATGGTGACTGTGTTGTTTTGATCGACCAGCAAGCGGTAATTCATATTCGCGACCACCATATCGCCATCGCGCGCAATTTTGCTCGAGAGGTCATTCATGATCGAATTGTTATTCACCAGCCAGCCACCGCCGTGGTAAATCACCAGTACCGGGTAGGATTTTTTTCCGCTTTGCGGAACGTAGATATCGAGTGTGAGGGGAAAATTATCCGGCTTGGCAAATTCAATCGCCTTATGGATTTTCACTTCAGCAGCACTCGCCGCCAGGCTAAAAATCCCCGCACATAGCATTACAAATAATTTAATCGAGCTGCGCATCATTACCTCTCACAGTTATCTTGTTATTGAGCGGTAAGAATAGCCACGCACTGGCGAAAGAGAAAAGTGATAAGAGTCAACAATTCATCATCCCTGATGTCATATTTACCAATCTTGATGTTGATGCTGCTGACGCTGGTCCAGTCGCTGGTTGCGCCTGTCGAGTTCGCGATTTTGTTCATCGTAAAATCGATTAATACGATCGCGTTCGCGGTTGAGCCTGTCGCGCTCGCGATTTAACTCATCGCGCTTCTGGTTGGCAGCACGCGATATTTCCTGGTGATCACTGTGCTGTTGATGCTGGCGATTTTGCCAGCGATCAATCTCGCGATTCTCTTCATCCAGGTCGCGCATCATTGCATCAAATTCGCGGTGCCGCTGCTCGCGCTCGCGATTAAGTTGTTCGCGGTCATACTGGATTTCCCGGCGGTCATCATCCGCCCAGTGACGCTCACGCGCTTGCACGGAAACCACTTGTAACAAACTCACTACCAATAAACTGCCGAATACCAAAATCGATTTTTTCATGTTTATTCTCCGCTGCTTTTTCGCGCAGGCTAGGGCGCCGGGGCTGAATAACAACTGAAAAAAATAGCCGCAATAAGCCCAATGCCAGCCAGTTAACACTTTTAATCTCTCCCAATCCCTCTTTACCAAAGAGAGGGGGAATAGAGGAGGGGAAAAGAGGGAAAGCGTAACGCTGTGAAAAACCCGACAAAACCTTTATATTTAACCAAATGGTTGACAATAGATTATTTCAGGAGAATACTTAACCACATGGTAAACAATCAAAGCGAACAACTGGATGCCGTCTTCCACGCCCTGGCCGACCCAACACGGCGAGCAATGATCGCGCGGCTGGCGCAAGCGCCCTGCGGTATCACCGAACTGGCGGCGCCCTTTGCGATGACACTCGCCGCCATTTCCAAGCACATCAAGGTGTTGGAAGGCGCGGGGCTGGTAGTGCGCAATATCCAGGGCCGCAATCACACCTGCCAGCTGGATACCAAACCCATGCTCGGTGGTATTGAATGGTTGCGCCACTACGAACAATTCTGGAATCAACGACTGGATGCCCTGACTGCGGCGCTGCTTGCCGACGAGCAGGCTAGCCACAAACAACCGATCGACCAACCACTTGCCGATACACCACCGGCAGAGGGTCAGGCAAACAGCAATTAACCCGGGGCGACTACACCTGTTGAGTCAACCCATCACCCATCTTGGCCGCACACAAGCCAAGCAGCTAAAGGAGATTGACCATGAATGACTATGGTGTATTGACCGCCCCGGACACCCTGCGTTTAGAGCGCTTACTGCCCGGCCCGATTGAGCGTGTCTGGCAGTACCTGACTGAATCCGACAAGCGTGCCAAATGGCTCGCGGTTGGCAATGTTGAGCAATGTGTGGGAGGGAAAGTGGATCACACCTTCCGCAATTCCGAACTCAGCCCGGAACACGACATACCTCCACCCAAATACTCCCAGTGCGCAGGCGATGTGCCCATGGTGGGCAAAGTCACCGCCTGGGAGCCATTGCGCCTGCTCAGCTATATCTGGAACGAGGGCTCAGGGGCAGAATCTGAGGTCAGCTTTGAACTGGCGGAGCAACTTCACGGCGACCAAAAGGGACAAGTCAAATTGATCGTCACCCATCGCCTGCTTACCAACCCTGATGAACGCCTCAGCGTTGCCGGTGGCTGGCACACTCACCTCAATATCCTGCGCGATATCCTGGAAGGCAAAACACCGCAAGGCTTCTGGCGCGTGCACACCCAACTGGAGCAGGAATACACCCGGCGTTTGGCGGGCTAAGTCAGAACACAAATCCCCGAGCTGTTTAAAGTCACGTAGTTCTTTAAGGTCACGTAACAATAAAAGTTGCATAATTCGATTCGCGGGATTAATCTTTCACGTAACAAATTTAGTTACGTGAAAGATTATGAAACGCGATTCCAGACTCTCGGGCGTGCTCCACGTCCTCCTGCATATGGCGGAAGCCGATGTCCCCATGACTTCGGATGCGCTCGCCAAAATGATGAAAACCAATCCGGTAGTCATTCGCCGGGTACTGGCGGGCCTGCGCGAGCATCAATTGGTCTGCTCGGAAAAAGGCCATGGCGGTGGCTGGAAACTCTGTCGCGCGCTGAACACAATCACCCTCTACGATATTTACCAGGCGCTGGACCAACCCACCCTGCTTGCCATGGGCAACCGCACCGAATCGCCCGGATGTCTGGTGGAAGAAGCGGTCAATCACTCGCTCAACCACGCCTTCCAGCAAGCCGAAAATTTGCTGCTGGAAAAATTTCGCGCCGTCACCCTCGCGCAGCTCAGTGCCGATTTCCACCAGCGCATGCAAGCGCGCGGCTTCTCCGGTACCCACGCGCATTCCATTTTTCCCGACGCTGATTCGATAACTTCTGTTGATAAGGAATAAGGTGAGTTTATGCAAACAACCTATGATGTCATTGTGATTGGCGGCAGCTATGCCGGTATGGCCGCCGCACTGCAAATCGCGCGCGGTCGCCGTCAGGTATTGGTGATAGATGCCGGCGTGCGCCGTAATCGTTTCGCTGCAACCTCCCACGGATTTTTAACACAAGATGGCAAATCCCCCAGTGCCATTGCCGACCAAGCCAAAACACAATTGCTGCAATATCCCAACGTTAGCTGGTTGCAAGGCACGGCAGATTCCGCTGAAAAAACTGGCGACTTATTTAGCGTGACCAGCAACAACAAAACATTCAGCGCGCAGCGTTTATTACTCGCCTTCGGTGTAACCGATCACCTGCCGGCGATCACTGGTTTACAGGAACGCTGGGGCAAATCTGTTTTTCATTGCCCCTATTGCCACGGCTACGAATTGAATCAAGGCCCGCTCGGCGTACTCGCCACCAGCGAAGCCTCTTTTCATCAAGCCATGCTGATTCCCGATTGGGGCCCAACTACTTTATTTACCAATAATTGCTTCACACCCAATGAGGAACAACAACAGCAATTGGCGGCGCGCGGTGTAAAAATAGAAACAGAAATAGTGCAGGAAATTATCGGCGAGCAATCTGCCGTAATTAAACTGGCCAACGGTAGACTGATTGAATTAGCCGGATTATTTGTGGCATCGCTGACGCAACCTTCCAATCGCATCGCGCAGGATTTGGGTTGCGAAATTGCTGAAAGCCCGGTGGTTTTTTACGTAAAAACCGATGAATTAAAACAGACCAGTATTCCCGGTGTATTTGCCTGCGGCGACCTGGGCCGGCCAATGGGCAGCGTCACCTTTGCCATTGGCGATGGTGCACAAGCGGGTTTTGCGGTGCATCGCTCGTTGATTTTTGGAACTTGAGTTAATTATCGCACTCATAACAACAAACCATTTTTCGCGCGAGGGAAACAGCTATGTACGAAGCGATTCTTCACTTCTGGTTTAATGAACTTTCACCACAACAGTGGTGGGTAAAAGATGAAACCCTGGATAAAGAAATTGCGCGACGCTTTGCTGATATTCACGCTAAAGCCGCGCGCTGCGAATTATTTGATTGGCGCATGGCCGCCAAAGGGCGTTTGGCAGAAATCATTATCCTCGACCAATTCTCGCGCAATATTTACCGCGACCAGCCGCAATCTTTCGCCTGTGACCCACTCGCTTTGGCGCTTGCGCAAGAAGCACTGGCGGTGGAAGCCGACAAAGCCCTCTCACCCACCGAACGCAGCTTTTTATATTTACCCTTTATGCACAGCGAATCCGCTGAAATCCACAAAGTGGCGGTAATGTTATACGGCGTCGCCGGCTTGGAAGACAACCTGGATTTCGAACTCAAGCATAAACACATCATCGACCGCTTTGGCCGCTATCCCCACCGCAATCATATTCTCGGCAGGGAATCGACGCCGGAAGAAATAGAATTCCTCAAGCAGCCAGGGTCGAGTTTTTAAAAGTTTTCAGGCTAATTAATCGTCAGGAAATCTTTCAGCAACGCGCGCAACTCACTTTTCAACCGACGTGCCAGTTGTTTAATACTTCCGTTTCCCGGTTGAATCCTGCGCGCGCCCTGCAAGCCACATAATGCAGAATCACCACACAACCGAATGCGCATGAACCCTTCATCATCAACCCCCCGCTCATAATTATTTTCCACATGCTTACCCGATTTACACAAACCTGTGCGAGCGTCTATCAGCGCCTGCAAGCG
Source organism: Gammaproteobacteria bacterium (assembly GCA_021151625.1). GTDB lineage: Bacteria > Pseudomonadota > Gammaproteobacteria > Pseudomonadales > Cellvibrionaceae > Cellvibrio. The sequence continues at coordinate 28,126 of JAGKWY010000008.1, forward strand.
CATACGGTCGTTAACCAGTTTCTGCTTGCATGTTTGAATGGCAAAATAACTTTGCGCAAATACCATCGTCATACGGCGCGAATCACCATGCCAGGCGATGAGATAACAGGCATAGCGAGTGAGCATAAAATCCTCCACTGTAGATTTCACATCACCACTAAATTTAATTGTGCGGGTAACACTGCGAAAATGATCGGCGGGATAATATTCGATGGAATCACATGCGCTGATTGCACGTCGCAATGCGATAGAAAAGTTGGTCCAACTGTCATACCCCAATAATTCCTGCAAATCCCGCGCATACCAAAATTCAATATTTTCCCCCGGCACCCGCCGCACCACATTATCAAACCGGGCTTGCATATCTTTTACCTGTGAATAATCCATTTTGCTTTTCTCCTATCCGTGGAAATTTAACAGTTTGTTTTTACTCCGTACTCATCAAGTAAGGAACAAGTGCTAGTGAACCATCTTTTTATTTGCGGAGAATAGTGGGGATTGGCGGGCAAGGGCCGTTTCTAGATTGTGACTTATTTCACTCTGTTGTAGATGATAGGCAACCGTCCCTCAATCTCATGTCGAAAAACCTCTATTTTTTAAACATTAAGGCTAGACATGTACACACAATCAACATAATCTTCACATCATGTCGATAAATATGGATTTTTTAAACACGATAAGGTCAATATGCCAATCAATGAGTCGAGATTTAATCCTTCGCAGCCTTACAACAACCTCCCGGCGTTGCCACCAGCGGCGGAATTGGAAACTATCCAGGTACTCAAAGCCTGCATTACCGCTCGCTCTGCACTTGCCGAGCTTAAACAGGCGGGCGAGTTATTGCCTAATCAGGGTTTGTTGATAAACATGCTTCCCTTACTGGAGGCCAAAGACAGTTCGGAAATCGAAAATATAGTCACCACCAGCGACCGGCTGTTCCAATACGCACAAGATGGAGAAGAGTCCCAAGCTGACCCAGCCACCAAAGAAGCATTGCGCTATCGCACCGCACTCCACCAGGGGTTTATTGCACTCAAGGATCGTCCGCTAAATACCCTCACCGCTGTGGCTGTATGCTCCACCATTAAAGGTACAGTTATGGATATTCGCAACGTACCTGGCACAAGCATTATGAATACGACAACCGGCGAAATCATTTACACCCCACCGGTTGGCGAAAAAATCATTCGCGACTTGCTCTCCAATTGGGAGCGCTATTTACATGCAGATGACGACCTTGATCCATTAATTCGTATGGCCGTGTGTCATTACCAATTTGAAGCCATACATCCATTTATCGATGGAAATGGCCGTACCGGGCGCGTACTCAATAGCTTGTTTTTAATTGAGCGCGGTTTACTAACATTACCCATTCTTTACCTCAGCTATTACATTTTGCGTCAAAAAAACGATTACTATCGTTTATTGCAACAAGTTACCAGCGAGAAAAACTGGCAAGAATGGATTATCTATATGCTCACCGCGGTTAAGGAAACAGCGCAATGGACAACACGAAAAATCAGCGCGGTACGTGAACTCAACGAGCACACCGCCAACTATATTCGCCAACAGTTGCCAAAAATATATAGTCGGGAACTAGTGGATAAAATATTCGAACAACCTTATTGCCGCATTCAAACATTAGTAGATGCCGGAATCGCTCAACGTCAAACCGCGTCCGTTTATTTAAAGAAACTGGCTGAGATTGGTGTATTGATTGAAACCCCGGTCGGTAAAGAAAAATTGTTTGTTCACCCAAAGCTGATGCAATTGATGACGACGGATAATGATGAGTTTGTGCGCTACTGAAATAGAATAGCTATCTGCTCGCAACCAATTTTTCCCACGCCTAACCACTCCCTAAAGCGATCATTTTCGTGGCCTCACGAAAATGATCGGCAGCTCACAACCCGAGAGCTTAGGCCCATACCTAATGACACTTCCCTGTTGACCATGCAAAAAAGCCTGACGCAGGTCAGGCAACTGGAGAAATTAATCAGCACGGTTAACTCAACTCGCTACTTCATCTTCATTGGCAAGCACGGGCTCTTTCGCAAACGCCAATATATCTCCCGGTTGGCATTCTAATACTTCGCAAATTTTTTCCAGGGTATCAAAGCGAATTGCTTTGGCTTTACCAGTCTTCAGCACCGATAAATTTTGCGGTGTGATATCCACCAATTCTGCCAGCGTATTCAAACGCATTTTGCGCTGCGCCAGCACCACATCCAGATTCACAATAATTGGCATACAAATTCCTCGCTGTCTGGGCCGGGCTAACTAAATAGTCAGCTCGGATTCTTCGTTAAGGTCACTGCCAATTTCCAGCGCCCAGAGCAACACATACATCAACCCGAAGAACATCAGCGCAAAAATAAAACTCACATCCACATTTACGTTCACGCTCATGCTGGAACTCTGCTGTATCACCCAACCCCAACTGCCTAGCACGGTGAGAACATACAAACCGTACAGCATCAGCCCGTTAAACAGCGCTTTGCGCGCATGGTCGATGGCGACTTTATTAAAAATATCGCCCTCGGAAAAATGCCGGATCAGCTCGCGAAAATGAAACGTAATTTTTATCGCCACGAACATAAATGCCGACAAACCCACCACCAGCAACACGCGCTGCAACAGCGAAGGCTCCACATCGTTCATGTGCATCTCGCCCATATTAATTTGCAACTTGTTGCCAAACATCATCGCCGCCACGAACAGCGGCCAAAGGCCCCACAACACATAACGCAAGCCACTCAGGGCCAGGTACAAATAACGGCTGAACTGTTTAATCCGCGCAATCCGCGCGTGCTGCTGAATGTTCATATCAACTTCCTTTCAAGTGGTAGGGCAATGGTTTAGTAAGAGAGAGCAACCTATCGCGGCAGTAGTTTCACAAGCCGACGCTTAAATAATACCCACAAAACACCACTTTGCAATATTTATTTATCGTTTATCGATAAATAAATGCCGAATAAGAAGATTGTCATGTCAGCCAAAGGTATTCAGCTCACATTGCGCCCCTCTAAATCCAGACCTGGGACCAAAAATAATGTCGCTTCAACCAGCCCATCCAGGTCAATTGCCTACAAAACCCGCCCTGTAATGGGATGTATTTCACAAAATCCTTGGCTATAGTGGAGACTCGCGCCACAGGATTTGGGATAGGAAATACGATGAATAACGATTGGGCCTTAGCCACTGAGCCAGTTCAAAACAGAACTAACCATGCATTCGCTTCCTTCCCGTATGTTGATTTAAGAAAGCGAAAGGCTTTGAAGGTAAAGTCTAAATGACATTTGAACAATGGTTGATCTCTGTTGGGAAGTCTCCCAAAAGCTCCAAGAATTATTCACAAGCCGTATTTAGCTCAATAAATAAATGGGCAAAAGAAGCCAAACTTCTAAGTGAAGACATAGCAAATATTCAATCGGTATGTGAAATTTCTTCTTTGTTTGAAAAATTAAAGAATCTTGAAGAATTTATTAAATTTAATAACCAAGGAAAGGGAATGTATAGCGCAGCGCTAAAGCAATACATTAACTATATGGATGATATTTCGGGTCACAGTATTAACGAAGATATCTCGTCCATTATTTCAGAAGAAACATTGAAAGAAACAGAAAAGACTTTACTGATCAGCGCCCGAATTGGACAAGGCCAATTTAGAAAAGATCTAATTTCATATTGGCAAGGCTGTAGCCTAACAGGATTTTCTAATGCCAGATTTTTGGTGGCATCACATATAAAACCCTGGAGAAGCTGCTCAAATAAAGAACGCTTAGATGTGGACAACGGCCTACTGTTGCTACCCAATTATGATAAAGCATTTGATTTGGGTTATATCTCTTTTGACGATGATGGAAAAATCCTAATATCCAATCAATTAGAAGGCCTTACCGACCTTGGAATCAGTACAAGTCAGTCCTTTAAAATAAAGGAAGGAAATCGCCCTTACTTGGAGTTTCATCGTGAAAATGTTTTTGAGAGTTTTTCATGAGGCTAGTGTGAAAAAAATAGCTATGTCATGTAATATCGTGTATTTCTATAAACTATAACAAGAATGTAAATTTCTTCTAAAAGATCAATTTTTAATGCTATCCAAAACCAATGGTTATAAGAATTTTTATAAAATGGACTCAGATAAAAAATACGCCTTTACTGCTTTAGATCTTTTTTGTGGCGCTGGTGGATTAACTGTGGGCCTCAAACAAGCTGGCTTTACCGTTCTTGCTGGGATCGAGATTAATCCTTTAGCAGCAGAAACATATTCCCTTAATCATAAGGATCATTTTCTTTTTCAAAATGATATAAGAAAATTATCACCTTATGAGGTTATGGTAAACCTAAATATTAAACCTGGCGAATTAGACTTGCTCGCCGGATGCCCTCCATGTCAAGGGTTTTCTTCACATAGAACAAGAAATAAAACTATATCGCTTGATGATGATAGAAACGATTTAATTTTTGAATTTGTGAAATACATTGAAGCGTTCTTACCCAAAACAATAATGATGGAAAATGTTCCTGCTTTAGCTAAAGATGATCGAATTAAAAAAGCAATGAATAAATTAGAAAGGATAGGCTACTACATAGATGAGAATTCAATACAAATTAAAGATGCAGCTGACTATGGGGTTCCACAACGCAGAAAAAGGTTAATATTTAAGGCTTCAAGATATGGAAAAATTGAAAATCCAAAAATTAATTCAAGAAAAATAACCGTTAAAGATGCTATCGGTAACTTAGCTGAAGCAGGAAAAAGCGGTGATTGGCTGCATGATTACCCAGAAGCAAGAACAGAAAAAACAAAAAAAATAATTTCTCTAATCCCTAAAAATGGTGGGTCACGATCAGACTTACCAATTGAATACTGGCTTCCGTGCCACAAGAAAAATCCGGGTGGATATAAAGATGTTTATGGTCGGATGAGTTGGAATGACGTAGCTCCAACAATTACTGGAGGTTGTTCAAACCCATCAAAAGGAAGATTTTTACACCCAGAATTTAATCGGACTATAACACTTCGTGAAGCTGCCCTTTTACAAACTTTTCCATCGAAGTATAAATTCTCCCGTAAAGCCAGCAAAGACAATATTGCATTAATGATTGGAAACGCTTTGCCCCCTGAATTTATTAAACGTCAAGCGGTGGAATTTAGAAAACACTTAGAAAAAATTAAAGGGAATAAAAATGGCAGATTTTGAACTAAAATTTGATCCAAAAACTATTGAACACCTTGGTGTCAAAATGTATTCGACTCTGCCCCCCGCGCTAGCAGAATTGATTTCTAATGCTTATGATGCAGATACTGATAAAGTCACTATATCATTTCATGAACAAAATAAAGAACCCAAGTCTATAACCATCATAGACAATGGCACAGGGATGAGTTCAGATGATATACAGAATAAATTTCTGGTAATAGGAAGAAATCGGAGAAGCGAAGAAGGAGATAAACCATCTTCAAAATATGGCCGACTTCCGACAGGAAAAAAAGGACTGGGGAAGCTTGCGTTGTTTGGATTAGCAAAAGAAATTACTGTAGATACAGTTAAAGACGGTTTGAGAAATCGTTTTGTTCTTAATTGGGATAATTTGTTATCCGCTCAAGGCACTTACAATCCAAAATCTGAAATTCAAGATGAGAAAGTAACCACATCTAATGGAACCATAATAAAACTTTCATCTTTAAAACGAAAAACACCCTTTGATATTGAAAGCTTAGCTGATAGCTTATCTAAAATATTCATCATTGATTCAGGATTTTCTATTGAACTAAAAAACACCAACGGACATAAATTATTAATAAATAATGACCGAAAATATAAACAAATAGAATCTCAGTTTGAATGGAAAGATGAAGATTTGCTTTCCGCAGAAAGTGAATATCAATCAAAAATAGAATTTAAGTTTATAACCTCAAAAACACCTATCCCGCCGAATTCTGGACTTCGAGGAATAACTTTGTTTTCGCGAGGAAAATTGGTAAATGCTCCTGAGTATTTTGCTTCAAGTACATCAAGCCACTTCTTTCAATATCTCACTGGCTGGATCAAAGCAGATTTTATTGACCTAGTGGACGAAGATGTAATAGCTACAAACAGACAGTCTGTCAATTGGGATCATCCGGAGATGGAAAAGTTTCGAACCTTTCTGTCAGATCTAGTAATGGAAACTGGTAGACAGTGGCGAGATAAAAGATCATCAGTAAAAAGTAAAGACTTTGAAACCAACACAGGTATTGATAAAGTAAAATGGATGTCCACCCTTCCTGATGACATTAAAAAATCTGTAGAAAAAATTGTAGACACAATGTCTAAAGATGAAGAGGTTGCAGCCACATATATACCAGTCATAAAAGCATTACATGATATTGTTCCAGAGTATCCATTATTACACTGGCGCCACTTACATGGTAAATTAAAGTCCCGTATAGAAAAACATTACCATCAAAGCGATTTTGGAAATGCGGCAGATCACGGAACAAAAATATATGCGGAATTAATAAGAGAATTAACTGAAAAAGATACAGATGGTACAGCTATCGCTGATGTATTTTCTTTTAAATTCGAACAAAATAAACTTACAAAACTACCTGACATTCAACTATTTAAACTAACAAAAACTTCTGAAAGAAATATGCAAGAAGGGCAAGGAAGCTTGACAAGGGGTTTAATGCAGGGATTTAGAAACCCTATAAATCATTCTCCAATGGACTCTGTAGTTCCAGACGTTTTTTCGGAGTTAGACTGTCTTAATATCTTGAGTTTAGTTTCCTATTTAATAGGTCGTCTAGACTCTGCTGTAATCAATAAACCAGAGCTGGAAAACAAAACTTAATAAGTTGTGGATCGATAAACTTAAACGCCCAAGTTGGGCAGCCATGCCCAACTTAAAAAAGCCAGCCTCTGCCCTTGAGAGAAAACAGAACCTACAAACAATAAAGACAAATGGCGTTTACATGAACCCCAATCGAACTGCGCACAATGAAAGCAACAACCACACTTCTCATTCTTTTATCCTTCACCTGCCTGTGCTTCGCCGATAGCACAGGCAGCTATGATTACAGTCTGAAAAAGTATCCGGAACTTACCGAGATACTAAATGACGGTGAAGAATACAACGGGTGTGGTACTTTTGTGGATGTGGTGAGTGGGACGGATAAGATTTTTAAATTGGCGGTGAGTGGGGATACTGAGGCCTATCTAGTAAGTTTCGTTAACGACTGCGAAGAACCTTGGGTTTATGGCAGTGTTTTAGTTGACAAAAACTCCACTGGATTCCACAGGTCTGAAATAAAATTCCCATACCTTTTTCAAATTGAGATTGATAAGGTGAAATACTCATTGCATCAGGAGGTTTCTGATTTTTCCGACGATGTACTTTCGGTAAAGTACGAAGTGGCATGTAAGGAAGGCGATGAATACTTGCCGTTAGGAATCTGCGCGAGCTTTACCAGTTATGCGGTTAGCTTAAAGTATAAGTTTCAAGATAAGGCGTTTGTTTTGGTGGAAAAATTAGTAACACCAAACAAAAGCCTGGAATAAGCATTAGCTACTTACGTGAAGCAATAAAAAAGCAGGAATGAAGTATTCATTCTAATAGTAAATCCGATAGGATTTATCGATGCACAGTTAACAGAAATTAGTAATCGAGATTTATGAGCAAGCAACTAACAGAACTCAGTAAGTTTTTAAGTTACATCCTTCGTCACGAACCCCAGTCGATAGGCCTAACACTAGACGCGAATGGCTGGGCCAGTATTGATGAATTAATTTCACTCGCGGCCAACGCGGGTAAACCATTTGATCGCGAGTTATTGCAACAAGTGGTGGATACCAGCGATAAAAAGCGCTTTACCCTCTCTACCGATGGTTTGTGTATTCGCGCGGCGCAAGGACATAGTAGCGAGCAGGTGAACATCAATTATGAAGCCGTAACGCCGCCTTCCGTGTTGTACCACGGCACCGCCACTCGCTTTCTGGAATCGATTCGTGCGCAGGGCTTGTTACCTGGCCAACGACATTATGTTCATTTGTCGGAATCTGTTGAAACCGCAGGTCAAGTGGGTGAACGCTACGGCAAACTGCATTTACTTGCTGTAGATTGTGCGCGCATGAGTGCCGCAGGGTTCGAATTTTATCGTTCAGAAAATAATGTTTGGCTAACTAAACATGTACCCGCTGAATACATTTCAGATTACCAGGAAAGTTAGCGCGTAAGTTGCGCAGCACGTAGGTCGGGAATTGCTGCCCACCCTACTTGAAGGCAAACTTCTGCCCTTGATCCAATACGGAAGCAAACAATTACCACTTTATAACCAACCCATGAAACCACTACTTTTCATAACACTCTTAATCTCCATTTCCGGCTGCGTTGCAAATAATAAAACGCAGCTGGAAATTGAATTGGAAAAAGAACGTGCAGAGGCGCTGGCGAAAATTGACGTTGCTGCTTGCAAAAAGGCGGGCGGTAAAGTCGAGCCGATTGGTTTGTATGAACTTCCGAAATGCGTTCTTTACTACCCGGATGGGGGTAAAACCTGTAAATCAGAAACTGACTGTATTGGTTTTTGTGTAAGCCGGGAAACGCTTGTAGCAAAAACACCCGCTACCGGGATTTGCGCCCACAGTGAACACGATCATTATGGTTGCTTCAGCATCATTGAGAATGGTGAGGCGCAGCATCCCATTTGTGTAGATTGAAATTATTCCCACAACGCACTCATCGGCACTGCATAACAATTTTTTGTTGCGAGCGGCAGCGTGTTATTGCCGCCGTATAACAAAATACCGCCCTGAAATTGTTCGCCCGCCTGTGCAGCCAAGCGGTTAAGGCCGGCACCATCCTTGAGTTGAATGCTTGCTGCTTTTTTAACTTCTACACCCCAAATTTTTTTACCGCTTTCAATAACCAGATCTACCTCAACCTGGTCTTTATCGCGGTAGTGTGAAAAGCGCAGATCTATATCCAACCAGGTAGATTGGGTAATGAGTTGTTGCACGGCAAAGGTTTCCAGCAAGGCACCAAAATCTGTGCTGAAGTTGTTCCACTCACTCGCCTGTAGATTACAAAAGGTCGCAGCAAGGCCTGAATCAACAAGGTGGATTTTGGGTGTTTTGATTAATCGATTTGAATCATTTTTATGCCAGGCGGGCAGGCGGCGAACCAAAAACAAACGTTCAAGAATGGTGACATATTTTTCCACCGTTTCACGTCGCATTTGCAGTTCATTGGCGAGATTGCTGATGTTAGTCAAATTAGCCGTGCGGTAGGCCAGCAATTCAAAAAGCTTCAACATTTCTGCTTCATCGCGAATTGCCGCAATATCTTTTACGTCGCGCTGAATAATCGCATTTATATATTGACGATGCCATTGCCTTGCGCGGTTTGGCGCACGTGCTATGGGCTCCGGGAAACCTCCGCGACAGATTATATCAGCCACTCCTGATATGGATTGCTGATCTCCCTTAACAGAGGCAGTTATTTCTCCTGCCAGAAACCTTTGCAAAAAAGTATTCGTTCCACGCTGTACTTCCTGTTCGGTCAGCGGCAAAAGGTTAATTATCTCCATCCGCCCCGCCAGGGATTCCTGTGCTCCGGGTAGCAATAAAAGATTTGCCGATCCCGTCAGTAAAAACCGACCAGGTTTACGGTTTGCATCTACTGCCGCTTTGATAGCCAGTAACAACTCGGGGGCACGCTGAACTTCATCAAGGATGACATATTCAGGCAAGGCCTGGATAAAACCTGAAGGATCCTGCTTGGCGGTGGCGAGCAAGCTGGTATCGTCAAAATTGATGTAGCTATGTGTAGGACAATAATGACGGGCCAAGGTGGTTTTACCCACTTGGCGAGGCCCCAATAGGCAAACTACCGGTGTATCTGTAAGGATTTCGGCAAGTTTAGGGGCAATCAAGCGTGGATATTGAGCTGTCATAGGCTAATTCGACTGTTAAGACAGCGTTATATTAGCGTCCAATTGCCTATTAAGCCAGCGTCCAATTGCCTATTATAGAGACGACTAATTGCCTATTAACGCAGCGTCAAATTGCCGGTTTTTGGGCAGCTGTCGCTATAGCATCTTCCGGAAAATATCATCCTCAACATCCATGGTTAAGACCAAAAAAAAAGCCGATCTAAACACCAGATCGGCTTTTTATTCACATTGAAATCACTAACGCAAATTAATTCAACCCAGGGCGATTGCTGCGGATAATCGCTTTCCGCACCTGCTTGCTATCGTCTTCGCGCGTTACCGAATCTGCAGTTGCCTGGCTGCGTTTGCTCGCGACCACTTCATCGCTCATGGCTGTTGTCGCGCCGGGCAAACTAAACGGCATGTAATCTTGCTGGCACAGCGTATCGGTTTTTGGCAGGGCGCCAGTTAATAGATAAGTGGCGGTGATGTTGTCGGCGCACGCAGACAGGCCAGGTGTGGTGTGGCCCCAACCGGCAACGGTTACCAGGCGCGAGTTTGGCAATAAGCGCGCAACCGCTTTTGCACCGGCGTAAGGTGTGGCCGGGTCAAACTCGGTGCTGGCAACTAACACCGGGTTTTTGGTGCGTTTATTAAACGGCCCGGTATAGCGACTTTTTTTGGAACCCGGCCAAGTGGCGCAGATGCTGGAATTCCAGGTCCATAAGCGACTGAAATAACCATTTTGCCGCTCGGACTCTTCCGCCCAAAGCGACCAAAATTCTGGTAGTTCAGGATTATCTGAATCGCTACACATCACGGCGTGGAAAGTGAACAGGCCGTTGTCATCGGGCACACGAATATCTTCAATGCCCAATTCCTGACGCAGTAGCGCATATTTCTCGCCAATAGCCTCCGGTGGCATTTGCCATTCGACAAAGGCTACAACCTCTGCAAAGTATCCCCAGCTTGCACTGCTGTACATGGCACTGAGAGCCTCCCCAATCAAGCGGGAATAAGTGAGTTCAAAGACAGTCCCATCAGACTGGGGAATTGGCAACGGCTTGGCTTTCAAACGCTGCGCGACCTGATCAAAACGCGCCGCTGAGTCGCCAGCGAGGAGACAATTGGCGGGGCCGGCCAGATCGCACAAACGGAAGAATTCCTTCAAGGTTGCCATGGCGTTTTTATCGCTTTCAAGCCGCGTAGTGACCGGTACTATCCAGCCGCTCCAGTTTTTACCCGTGGACCAGGCCACCGGGTCAAGTACACCATCGACCACCAAACGCCCCACTTTTTGCGGAAATAAATTTGCGTAGGTAACACCTAAATAGGAACCGTAGGAATAGCCAACATAATTTAATGCTTCATCACCTACGGCCTGACGCAATAAATCCAGATCGCGCGCCACATTGGCGGTAGTCATGTTGTGCATAATCTCATTGCCGCTTTTGGCGCACACAGTTGTAAGCGCTTTGTCACTGTCGATCTTTTGCTTTTCTTCTTTGCGTGTCACCGGAAATTCAAACGGTGGGAGCAGCTTGATTGCCTCGTCCACGGTTAAACCACATGTAACTGGTTGACTCAGATTCACGCCGCGCGGATCAAACCCGATCAAATCATAGTTATCGCGCACTTCCTGATTAAATAAATATTCACCCACGTAGCGCACAAAAGTCACGCCGCTGCCACCTGGCCCGCCAGGATTGAGGAATAAACTTCCCAGTGGTTTTTTTGCGGGATTGCGCGCGGGCAGTTTGATTAATGCCAGTTGAATAGTTTGAGGATTTTTGCGCGCACTTTGGTAACTCAATGGCACTGAATATTGCGCGCACAGCAGGTTGGGGTTTTCATCGGTATAGCAGGGTTGCCAATTTATGGCGGGCACTTTTTCATCTAACTGATATTCCTTAGTCACATCAGCAGAGGCCATCAGGGGAGAGAGCAAAACACAGGACAAACTTAACTTATAAAACCTATCCAGGACTTTCATAACAACTCCTTTGGTAGTAAATAGCGACAGTTAGAATTCTTACTCGCGCAACGTTACGCAACCCACTCATAAAAAGTTGCACAAGAGCGCATAAAAACTAACAGAACCCTAACGAGCGAAATGTAACAAACTAATTCAAGGATCGAATAGCGAAGATGTCGCATCAATCGATTAACTAATTCTCACGCTCTTCATACTGTCATTTTTCCGCAACTATTTAGACACATTCGCTACCTAGAATCCGCAGCGCGAATAACACGGAGGTGTGCCGCAACTGGCTGGTGTGTGCGGGGACTGCAGCGCGCCGCTACTATTGCTAATCCTGTGTGGATTTTTAAAGATGACTCTGAATAAAAATATGAATACCTCCATCGCTAAATTAGTTGGTTTTTGCGCCGCGGTTGTTATGAGTGTTAGCACATCGGCAATTACCTATGACACCTGGCCAAACTCTACTGCGGTAGTAACTGCCGATGGGACTGCAGTGTTTGGCGAAAATATGAGTGGCTTGTTTTATCAGCCGGCAGCGGGTTCGCAAACTGCCGTATTGTGGGCAGTGCAAAATTCACCGTCCAAACTCTACAACCTGGTGTGGAATAGCAGTAGCAATACCTTTGTGAAAAGCACCAGCAATGGCTGGAGCAATGGTAAAACCCTGCGTTACCCCAATGGTTCTGGTGCGCCCGATGCAGAAGGAGTTACCAAAGCTGAATTATCCGCAACGGATATTTATATCGCCACCGAACGCGATGGCAGCGGCTCCAATCGTTTCAGTGTATTGCGTTACGACACCGCCGGCACTGCAACCACTATCAATGCAACACACGAATGGAATTTAACCTCGGACTTGCCCAATGTCAGCTCAACCAATTTGGGTTTGGAAGCGATTGCCTGGGTACCGGATAGCTACTTGCAAGCAAATGGTTTTATCGATGAGCATTTTGCAGCTGCCTACAACCCGGCGAATTATCCACTGCACGGCACCGGTTTATTTTTTGTAGGCCTGGAAAATAACGGGCAAATTTATGCCTATGCATTAAATTCCGATTCCACTTTTGTGCGCGTAGCCACAATTAATAGCGGTCACTCAAAAATTATGGACTTATCGTTCGATTGGGATAGCGGTGCACTCTGGGCCTATTGCGATAACAATTGCAGCAACCGCTCACACTTGTTAGGTATCGATAAGACTGTCGGTTCAGCAACTTTTGGTAAATTTATTGTGCGCAAAGGTTATTCACGCCCATCGAGCATGTCCAATATCAACAACGAAGGTATTGCCATGGCACCGGCTGCTGAATGTGTGTCCGGCGCAAAATCTTTCTTCTGGGTTGATGATTCCGAAACCAGCGACCATGCCATTCGCAAAGGCAAGATTCCCTGCGGGCCTTTGTTTTAATAGGCAACATTGGTTTTAATAAGCAAGATTGGTTTTAATCGACACTCTTGGTTCAAAACCAATGTGCCAAAAAATAAAAAACCCGGCTTAAGCCGGGTCTTTTATTTTTTCCGCTAACTTTTCTTCCAATTCTTTTTTGCGTATTTCTGCCACCGCCTTCAAGCGCTTGCCCATAGGCGAATTTTTTTCGCGCGCGGCAGCTTCCTCTACAAAGGCGGTCATAATACTCTGCGCATAAAGCAGCGGGTCTTCTGCTTTGAGCTTCTCCGCTCTTTCTTCTTCCACCACTATGCTAGCCGCTCTGAACAGGTTGTAGCCGCCAAAGATCAACCAAAATACCAATGAATATAAAACGGATGTCCAAAAGCCGAAAAAATACCAGCCGATAAACGGCGTTATGATAAAGCCGACCAGGGTAATAAAAATCGTAACCCAGAATCGATAGGTGTAAATAGTATCTGCATCCACGCCTTTTTCAGCCAGGGTAAAAAATTCTTTCAGCGGTTCGTAGTCGGCTTTGGCTACCACCAACAAGCGGCAGCATTGATCGCCTGTGGGAAGAACTAATAATTTCTTTTCAAACGCCTGCTCCATTACGTCATCGATAAACGCGAGATAAGCGTCAGCTACGTAGTCGCTGGTCTGGTCCCAGAATTTTCTAAAAGTGGCGTCGCCAATACGCAGAGCCAGTCCGGCTTTTTCTTCGTTGGCGCTATAGTCTGATTTGATTTTCTGGATTGCCGAAGGCATGCCCGCATTGGCAAACAGGGCTTGGGTAAGATCGGCATAGTCGCTGCGATCCGCTATACATTCTGAATCAAATACAAAGATTTCAGCGTGATCACGCTCCTGAACCTTAGCCACAATTTCTTGCAGGTTTTCACTGTAGTTATCGTCCTCGTTGGGGACAAATTCTTCATCAACCAACTGCAGCTTTTTCAGAATCGGCAAACTTTCGTCGATGCTATCCGAATAGTCAGAGTCGGCCATTAAATTGGTAAGGATATTGATCATAGACACGTCCGTTGCGTTGGTATTATTAAGCAGGTATTGTTGTTTGATGTGCCAACCTAGAATAGCCAGCTTTTCCATAATTGTCATGGGGCGCGGGACTTTTAATAAATCCGATAAAAGGAATCTCTCTTGAACTACCAAGATGCAATAGCACCTCATATCCATAGCGAAATATTAAAGCGTATTAAAGCCGCCGAGCAGGAACACAATGTCAAAGTGTTGTTTGCGGTAGAATCCGGCAGTCGCGCCTGGGGTTTTGCGTCGCCCAATAGTGATTACGATGTGCGTTTTATTTATGTGCACCCGCGCGATTGGTATTTGGCGATTGACCTTGAAGATAAACGCGATGTGATTGAATACCCGATTGTGGATGAGATCGATATTAATGGCTGGGATTTACGCAAGGCATTGCAATTATTGTGGCGGTCCAACCCCGGCATAGTGGAGTGGTTACAATCGCCCATTGTGTATGTGGATGATGGTGTATTTGCGCCGGCGGCGCGGGCGTTATTGCCAGAAATTTATTCGCCAGTGAAAGGAGTTTATCACTACCTCAATATGGCGAGAAATAATTATCGCAGCTATCTCAAAGTAGACATAGTTCCACTTAAAAAATATTTTTATGTATTGCGCCCACTACTAGCCATTATGTGGCTTGAAAAATACCAGGTGCCAGCGCCTATAGAATTTCATAAGTTATGCGCACTATTAACCGATCACCAGGACATAAATGCGCAGATAGATTTACTGTTGGAAAGAAAAAAGCAAAGTCAGGAGAAAGAAATGGCTCCGGCTATTCCTGCGCTAAATCAATTTATCGAAACCTTGTTTACACATTACGATGAATTAAAACTGCGCGAACCAGAAAGCAAACGAAATATCGAGCCATTAAATAAACTGTTTCGGCAGTTTATTAGTTAGTAACAAAAAACCATCAAATTCGCCCTGGTACATACTCTGCATAATAAAGCGGCATAACCAGATGGGTTTGCTCTTCCTGCCCAGAACCCTGAGTGCCGGTGAGTTTGATGGTTTTATGAGGGGCGCATTTTGCAATATAAGATTGGAGCGATTTTGCGCGCGTGCGCTTGCCGCTTTTTACTTCTACAGGGACCACTTGGCCCAGTTGATTGGTAATAATAAATTCTATTTCAGCACGTGCATCGGCCCATGAAAAACTGGGCTCAATACCAACTGCTGCAAACTCCTGCTGCACAAAATTTTCGGCAATATAGCCTTTATATTCATATCCCTGCTGCTTTATTTCCCGGTAGCCAGTATTTAACATGTGATTAAGCAGGCCAACATCAAATAAAAACAATTTCACCATACTGTCTTTTTGGTAAGACGCGAGAGGTGCTCTGGGTAAGCCTTCTAAAGGATAGCTCTTTAATACTAAACGGCATTGATGCAACCAGTTAATAGCGCTTTCAAATTCGGCATAGCGCGATTTTCGCTCAGCAATGCCCTTAAATTTAAAGCGCTTGACTGACTCATCAAATACAGCAGATAGCTGTGACGGAATATTGCGAAATACAGCCTCAATTAGTTGCGCATCTGCTTTGCCTGCGTATTTACCAAAATCGCGCTGATAGCCTGCCACTAAATCGGCATGGATTTTTTGTACAGCAGCAACGCGCTCGACAATACTTTTTTCCGCATTCGCAAACCAGCTGGCTACCGCTTCGGGCATGCCGCCAGTGAAATAATAATCCGTTAATTTATCAAAGAGTTTGCTGTGGGCCGCAGCAGAATTGGTTTGTGTTTCATAAGCCTTGAGCAGCGCCGGTTCATTTGCCGCCCATAAAAATTCCCGGAAGGTGAGTGGCCGCAAGTTGTACTGCTCCACCTTGCCCACCGGAAATGAATTTAGCAGGCCAATATTGGAACCACTCGCGGCCACAAACCAGGTAGATGCTTTTTCTGCGAAATATTTCAGGGCAGTAACTGCCTTGGGACATTCGCCAATTTCATCGAGGATGAGTAAATCTGTTGTCGGGTTGAACACTTGCCCAGTCAATAATTCGATATTGGACAAGATATCATCCGGCGCCAGGGAACCGGCAAACGCATCCGCAAGTTGCGGAGCTTCCAGAAAATCTATGCGCAGCACACCGGCAAATTCGCGGCCAAACAACTCCTTTAACAGGTAGCTTTTGCCGGTTTGCCGAGCACCATCGATCAATAGAGGCTTTCTCTCTGGCTGTAGTTTCCAGGCGATTAGCTGTTCAAGGAGTAATCGTTTCATTGGTGATCCTGCATAGGCATAAAACCGAGACACACTTTTTCGCGCATAAAAATGGATTAATTTACATAATTATGCGCATAAAAATGTAAAATTCAACACTTTTACGCGCATAAAAGTGTGAAAACCGGACTTTGTTCTGTCTCAGCCCCATAGATCCGGCTGGCGTGCAGGTGATTCCAGCTGCAACAAAAAGGCTTTGGCTTCCAGCCCGCCGGCGAAACCGGTGAGCTTGCCGGAGGAGCCAATGACACGATGGCAAGGTGTGATAATGGAGATGGGGTTTTTACCGTTGGCGGCACCCACGGCGCGCACGGATTTTTCATTGCCAAGCTGTTGCGCAATTTGCAAATAGCTACGCGTTTCACCGTAGGGAATAGTTAACAACGCCTGCCAGACTTGCTGCTGGAAGTCGGTACCGATGAAATGCAGGGGCAAATCAAATTGCTGGCGCTGCCCGGAAAAATATTCCCGCAATTGTTGTTCAGTTTTCTGCAGCAATGGAAAGTTATTGCTGACTTCACCTTTATCAATACCGACACGCTTGGGATCTTCATTTTCCCACAGCACCGCCATCAACCCAGGTTCATTGGCGATTAGGGTTAATTGACCAACCGGCGAGGGAATTATCTTGTAAAAATTGTTCATGGCTTAAACTCGATATTCCAAAAAACAAGCGCAATAAATTGTTGCAGGCTAAAGGGTTTTAAACACCTGGCGCAACAGTTGTTCATAGCTGTGCAATTGGGTCGCATTGATTTTTGATAAAAAGAATTTCACCGCCAGTGGTGCGGTGGAATCGGGTAAAAGTACTTCCAGCTTTTTATCCTGAATATTTTCGCGCACGACAAACTCCGGCAAAAGCGCAATGCCCAAGCCCTGTTTTGCCGCTTCTTTCAAGGCAATAGTATTGCCCATAATCATGCGGTCCTGAATGTAATCAATGGTCAATTCGTGTTGTGCAAGCAGCGTGCGCCAGGTGCGATGATAGGCATTTTCGCGCATTAAAATCGTGTGCTGGTTGATGTCCTGTATACGCGTAGGAACACCGCAGCGCTCGCGATAACTTTTGCTAACCACCAAGCAAATTTTTGAAGTGTAAATAGGTTCCTGATCAGTATTGATGTAGGAGCGAATTGCCATATCCCATTTGGACGTTGCCAGGTCTACCATTTCATCGCTGGTGTGCAAATCGATATGCAAACCCGGTGCAAGTTCTTTTAACGCCGCCATAACTTTGGGCATTAATAAGCTGCCGAAATCCACCGGTGTGCTTATCTTCAGAACCCCTTTGCCCTCGCTGTGATTTAACTGCTCCAGCACCATGCCCAGACGCTTGGCGCAAAACAGGTATTCCGTCACCAGCAATTCACCGGCGCTGGTCAGCTTGAGCTGGCTGCCGGACTGGCGAATGACCAGGGTACAACCCAGTTTTTCTTCCAGCGCTTTGATCTGGTAACTCATGGCGGCCTGGGTGATATTCAACTGCACCGCCGCCGCGGTAAAGCTGCCGGTTTCATGCAGGGCGGCCAGATAGGGGAGGTGGGCGATAATATGGGGGGATACTTTCATGGGTAGGGTCGCCAATAAATCAAATAATCTAATTTTTAACATAGAAAAAATTAGTTTTATTTATGCTAGCAGCCAGCCAATAATAAATCGAACGCAACCATACCTCTTTGGAGCTGTAACCCATGAGCCTTGCTAGCCAGGTAAATACTTTTGTCTTTGATATGGATGGAACCCTGCTCAACGATGAGCATGAAATTTCCCCTCTCACCCTGCGCGCGCTGCAGGAGTTAAAAGCGCGCGGCGCAACCCTGATTATTGCCACTGGCCGCCATTATCGCGATATTCACGCCTACCTCACACAACTGGGAGGTGGCATAGCGGCAATTACCGCTAACGGTGCCATGATTCACAATGCGCAAGGCGAGTTGATTAGCCGCGAGGTTTTACCGCTTGCAGTCAACCAGGCTCTGTTACCGCTCGCTGAACAATTTGATGTGCATTTAAATATGTATACCGATTCCGAATGGCTGGTGACAGCGCCCTGCGAATCCATGCTGAGTGCGCATGAACAATCGCAATTTTTTTATCGCCAGCTGCCATTGCAACAACTGCTCGCAACACCCGCATTAAAAATTTTGTTTTACGGTGAGCACGAAAAATTGCAGCGAGTAAAAGCGCAAATTCTGCAACTGCCGCCGCTACCAATTCACCTGACTTTTTCCGATGATTATTATCTGGAAGCTATGCCGCAAAATATTTCCAAGGGCCATTCACTCACCAAATTGATGAACCTGCTGAATTTACCGCTGGCCAATGCAATGGCCTTTGGCGATGGCTTTAACGATGTGGAAATGTTTAGCACCGTTGCTCACCCGGTAGTCATGCGCAACGCCAGTGAAAAATTAAAACAGCTTTTTCCCAATGCGCAGCACGCACAGCCTAATAATGAAGATGGAGTGGCGACGTTTTTATACGAGCATATTTTGTGATGTTGCTAATGCGAGGGATCGCACTAACAGCTAAACATGCTGTATTAAATCAACAACCCAGTCACTTACACAATTTAACCCCTTGTAGAATAATCCGCCATTGATAACAATTCTCATTGGCATTAGAATTCCTGCCGATTTTCCCTTCCCGGCGCCTTTGCGCCCCCGCTACAGGAATTGCCCGATGTATCGATCTGCCCGCCCTGCGCGTTTGTTAATGGCCTGTGCCCTGCTGCCCAACCTGGCGGTTGCCGCCGAGCCTGCGGTTGAAGAAGTATTTGTCAGCGCCAGCCGCACCGAGCGCCCGCTCAGCACTATTCCCAATACCGTTACCGTGATTAGCCCGGCGGAGCTGGAGCAACAACTGTCTATTCAGGATGACCTCTCCACCGTATTAGGCAATTTGATTCCCGGTTTTTCCCCCAGCCGCCAGAAGATGACCAATGCCGGGGAGACCCTGCGGGGGCGCAAGCCGCTGTATATGATCGATGGCGTACCCCAATCCAACCCGCTGCGCGATGGCGGCCGCGAGGGCAATACCATTGACCCGGTGGTGATTGAGCGAGTGGAAGTTCTGCACGGCGCCAACGCCATTCACGGTCTGGGTGCAGCGGGCGGGGTGATTAACCTGATCACGCGCAAGCCGGCCGATAAACTGGAGCAGGGTATTCGCTTCAGCACCGGTTTCCAGACGGAAGATGCAGGTGAAAGTGCCGATTACGGCATGAGCTATAGCGTCTCCAATCGCTTTGACAATGATATGGATGTGATCGCCAGCCTCAGCCTGCGCGACATGGGTGTGGCCTATGATGGCAAGGGCCAGATTATCGGCGCCGACAATACCCAGGGCGATACCATGGACTCCAAATCGGTAAACGGTTTTATCAAAACCGGTTTCGATTGGGATGACCAGCGCATCGAATTAATGCTGAATCGCTACGACATTGAAAACAAGAATAACTGGATTTCTGTTCCAGGCAAAGTATCTACCCAAACGCCGAGTAGCGCGGTTAAAGGCGATATTACCGGTGAAGGTGCACGCAATGAAGTTACCGCAATTAGTGTGAATTACACCAACGATGATTTCTTCGGGCAAAAATTGCGCGTGCAGGGTTTCAGCCAGGATTTTGCAGCGACCTACGGCGCCGAAGCTTTACCATTGGCAACTTTTCAGGACCCGGCCTATGGCGCCAACCTGCTTGACCAATCGCAAAATAATTCCGAAAAACTTGGTGCAAAAATTACCCTGGTGAAAGACCAGGTCGCCAACTTGCCGGTGAATATTGTTTACGGCGTGGATTTGATCAGAGACAAAACCTGGCAGGAATTAATTCAAACTGGCCGCGCCTGGGTGCCACCGAGCGAATACGAAAATACCGCGCCTTATTTGCAAGCGGAATTTACCGGCATTGATCACCTCACGCTCACCAGCGGTGTGCGTTACGAAAAATCCAAACTGAATGTGGATGATTTCACCACACTCTATTCCTACGGCAGTCGCTTTGTGGAAGGCGGTTCGCCGGAGTTTTCGGAAACCCTGTACAACTATGGCGGCACCTATCAAGTTACTGAAAGCTGGCGAGTATTTGCCAACTATGCCGAAGCTTTTTCCATGCCCGATGTGGGCCGCGTGTTGCGCGCAATTAATCGCCCCAATCAAAGTGTGGAAAATTTTCTGGATTTACAACCGATTCTTACCGAAAGCAGCGAGCTGGGTGTGGAATTCAAAACGGGCGATGTTACCGCGCAATTGAGTTACTACGAATCTGGTTCGGATTTTGGTGAGCGTTTGGAACGCGATGCCGATGGCATTTACACAGTGCAGCGCGAGAAAACTGAAATTGACGGTATTGAATTCACGCTTTCATGGGCCGCAACCGATCTGGATTTATTCGGCTTGCGTTACGCGGAAGCAACCGGGCGTTACGATTCCAACAAAGATGGCCGCGTGGATTCCGATTTGGGCGGCACCAATATTTCGCCGGATCGTTTGAATGTAAGTTGGGATCGCAGCTGGAACAACACTATAGACACGCGTCTGCAAGCGAATTATTTGTTTGATCGCGATGTAAAAAATAGCAGTGGCGCTATCACCAACAGTTTCAATGGCTACACCACTTACGATTTAAGTGCGACCATCGCCGCCTTTGATGGCACTGTATCGCTGGCGATACAAAACCTGACTGACGAATATTATTTCACTTACTATTCGCAAAGCAGCCCCAATGATATTCGCAACTTTACCGGTGTGGGTCGCAGTTTTAATTTGGGTTATGCGCGCACCTTTTAATTGATACAGCTTCTGGCAGTAAATAAAAAACCCGGCACTCACGCCGGGTTTTTTATTGCGCAGCGTTTATTAACTACTACGCTGATTTGCAAATGCTTTTAGTGACTGATGTTTTAGTTACCGATGCATTTTTTCCAAGCGTCATTATTTTTTGTAAGAGCACTTGTTGGGGTTGCCAGCAGGATCAGATCCGAAGGCTGCTACCGTACAGGCGATTGAACTGCCCACAGCAACTTTTTTGGTAACCCACTTGCCTTTGCGACCAAAGGCAACCCAGCCATCACCCGAAGTGACTGAACAGGTTTCGCCCAGGTCCGCACACTTGGAGAAGCCGCTCGGGTAATCACCCGTACCACCCAATACCGGCCCGTTGCTAATAGTCGCACTGGCGGCGTTGGAGTTGGTGGTCACACCGGAAGTCGAGTTCTTGATCCAGTAGTAGTACTGCTGGCCGGCAACGGCGGTTGCATCTGTGTACATGCGCACGCTCGCACCCAGGCTGGCAATACGCACACGGCCACTCGGGTCTGCATCGGTATCGCGGTAAATTTCCTGCGCGGCCAGGGTCAGGTTGGTTGGAGCCCAGCTCAACACAATGCTATTGCCAGTGGCAGTAGCGCTAAGTGCAATGCTGCCAGTATTGGCCGCCGAACTTGAGGCTTTACTGGATGACACAACTACCGAGCTGGAGGATTTGCTCGATGAAGTTGCGGCAATGGAACTGGACGATTTGCTCGAAGGCGCAACCGAACTGGCTGGCTTGGACGATGCCACGACGATTGAGCTGGATGACACTGCTACCGAGCTGGAAGATTTACTTGAGGGTGCAATAGAACTGGCCACTGAACTGGTAGTTCCACCACACGCAGATGCAGTCAGAGTCGCGCCGTTTTTACCCACACCGGCAACACTGGCGAGTTTGTCTTTCACACACTGGGGCGATACCGGCGCATAGCTGTAGGGAATGCTGATCGGGAAAGGCGCAGTGGTGGTCCAGTTGGTTGCGTCGACAGTGCCGCCGCTGGTCCAGGTAATGTTGTAAGTCGCAAAATCGGCAGGCGATTTAATGTTGTTGTTGCGCAGATCCCAAAAGCCGCAGTTGCTGCTGTCGTAGCGACAGGTCACCGGGTTCAATGAATTCTGGAACCAGTTGCTTTCAATCAATGAATAACCGGCCTGACGCACGTTGATACCGGAACCGGTAATGCCGTCGTAGAAGTTGTTGTACATGTGCGTCCAGCCACCGCGTTGCAACGGCAGACGCGCATTTACGTTGCGATAAATATTGTGGTGGAAAGTAATTTCGCGGCCGCCGGCGATATCGCTGCTGCTGGAACCATCAAGGCCAACTTTTTTGCTGTCGCGAATCAGGTTGTAAGACACAGTGATGTTGTGTGAATCTTTTTTAATGTCGATCGCGCTTTCAAACGTTAAATCGCCATCAGGTGAGCCTTTACACTCGTTATTTACCGCAAATAATTCGTTGTGGTCGACATGCACATTGGTGCCGCTGTCGATACGAATCATATCGGCATCGTTGCTGGCGCCGGCCAAGGCACCGATTTTCATGTTGCGAACCACCACATTGCTGGATTTATTCACCACCACACCAAAGTTCGCTGAAGAACCATTGGCACCGATGATGGTAATGCCCTTGGTGAATTCTTTAATTTCTACAAAGCGATAGCTTTCACTCCAGCGCGGATTGGGGCAATTGCCAGATGAATCAACCGTGTGATCTTTAATCATCTGGTTGATCAGCGCATCTTCATTACCGGTGTAGGTGATGATCAACGGATAGGCGCCGCCAGTTACCTTGCTGCCATTGGCATCCACTTTGGCATTGGCAATGATGGTGTTGATTTCCTGGTAGGTCGATGCGCTAAAGGATTTGGCACCGCTGACATTGCCACCATCGGTGGTGGAGAAACCGCCGGTTGCTGCCGCCAAGGCAGAAGATCCCGCCAGCAGGCCAATAGTGGCTGCCATCAGCTTCAGGCTAAAGGTTGTAGTAGGTTGTGTAGACATATTTGATTTCCGTCCGGGTTTTTTAGTTGATTAGACGGATTGACCGAAAACAAGCCGATTTATAAGTAGAAAAGTGAGCTGTACGGACAACCCTGGCGCCACTTCCCTATAAGTTGGGGCAGGCATGGAGTTCCATGCTCGACGGATATTTTCAGACTTATATGACAATAATCCTATAGGATGAATGTGCAGGAATTCACAGCTTGGCGAAAGGTTATAGGCGCCAGATGGCACTGAAATTCAAACTGGTGGACTGGTTCACAAAACTTTACATAAGGTATTTTTGACCAGTAGTCGGGGAAACTGGTGCGAGGAAATCAACCAATAAAACGCCGATGGCCTACACCATCGGCGTTGTTTTAACGCAATTAATTACATACAGAACCAGTCACTACCGGTGTTTCAGCAGTGGTGTGGTTGCCCTGGAAACCGAACTCAACGGTTTGACCCGGTTGGATCACTGCGTTCCAGCTCAGGTTGCTCGCTGAATAGCTGCCAGAGACGTTAGCGTTCCAGGTGCCACTCAGGGTGGTTCCATTGGCGTATTTCCAGCTCACGTTCCAGCCGTTAATCGCACTGGTACCTTTGTTGGTAATACGAATCGCGCCCACAAAACCCGAGCCCCAGTTATTCACAATCACATAGCTGCAGTTACCCTGGGTAGTGGCAACACTGCTGCTGGATTTGCTGGAAGTCGTCGCCACTGAGCTGGACGATTTGCTGGTGCTCACGCTGGTCGCTACCGAGCTGGAAGACTTAGAGGTAGCTACCGAGCTCGAGGATTTACTGGTTGATGTCACCGCAACAGAACTGGAAGACTTGCTGGAAGGCGTAGAGCTAGGTGCAGATGAACTGCTAGGGCTGCCGCAAATCGCCGAGGTCAGGGTCGCACCATTTTTACCCACACCGGCAACGCTATCGAGTTTATCTTTCACGCACTGGGGTGATACCGGTGAATAGCTGTAAGGAATGCTAATCGGGAAGGGCGCGGTGGTAGTCCAGTTGGTCGCGTCGACAGTGCCGCCGCTACTCCAGGTAATGTTGTAGGTGGCAAAATCCGCTGGCGACTTCACGTTGTTGTTGCGCAGATCCCAGAAACCACAGTTGCTGCTGTCGTAACGGCAGGTGATGGGGTTTTTCGCATTCTGGAACCAGTTGCTTTCAATCAGCGAGTAACCGGCCTGGCGCACGTTAATACCGGAATCGGTAATGCCATCGTAGAAGTTGTTGTACATGTGGGTCCAACCGCCGCGTTGCAGTGGCAGGCGCGCATTCACATTGCGATAGACGTTATGGTGGAAGGTAATTTCGCGGCCACCGGCGATATCGCTGCTGCTGGAACCGTCCAGACCCACTTTTTTGCTGTCGCGAATCAGGTTGTAAGACACTGTGATGTTGTGCGAATCCTTTTTGATATCGATCGCACTTTCAAAGGTCAGGTCGCCATCGGGTGAGCCTTTACACTCGTTGTTCACCGCAAATAATTCGTTGTGATCAACCCACACATTGGTGCCGCTATCCACGCGAATCATATCCGCATCATTGCTCGCACCGGCGAGAGCGCCGATCTTCATATTGCGAATAACCACGTTGCTGGATTTATTCACCACCACACCAAAGTTCGCTGAAGAACCGTTGGCGCCGATGATGGTAATCCCCTTGGTGAATTCCTTGATTTCCACGTAGCGATAAGCTTCGCTCCAACGCGGGTTGGGGCAACTGCCAGAAGAGTTTACGGTGTGGTCTTTGATCATCTGCGCGATCAATGAATCTTCATTGCCGGTATAGGTGATGATTACCGGGTAGGCGCCGCCACTCACTTTGCTGCCACTGGCATCCAGCTTGGCATTGGCAATGATGGTGTTAATTTCCTGATAGGTAGACGCAGTAAACGATTTGGCGCCGCTGACGTTACCGCCATCGGTAGTAGAAAAACCGCCAGTAGCCGCTGCGAATGCAGTAGAGCCAGTTATCAGTGCAACTGCGGCTGCAGTCGCCTTGAGGGTAAAACCTGAAGCTGTAGTTTTGAGTTGTGTAGACATAGTGATTTCCGTCCGGAGTAATTTGTTGTTAGACGGATTGACCGAAACCAGGCTTAATTTTCGCGAATCAAAAAGTTTGGTAGCGCAATCTTATTGTTATCTGCT
>JAGKWY010000193.1 GCA_021151625.1 Gammaproteobacteria bacterium
CCAAGACAAAGAGCACAGCAGCAACTGCCAGGCCCTGCTCCATAGGTATTGCTATCATCTACGCACACCTTTCTTCACTGAGCGCCAAAGCGCTTTATATATTTAAAATTTTTAGCAAACGGTTTATTGCGCGGCGATTAATTTTCCTGATCGTCGCGTCTGCCCAAGTGGTAGGCCGCTACCAACGCCGCTAATAACAACAGCGAAGCCAATTCAACCACTAACAAATAAGGGCCAAACAAAGAGATACCCACCTGCTTCGCATCCACGAGCGTATGCCCAGCTTGATGCCATTGACCTTGATGGAGGAGGTAAAGCATTTCTGCAATCAGGGCGATTGAAAAAATAGCGGGCCATAACCAGGTTTTTGGGGTAAGCCATTGGCGCTCTTGTACTGCAGCAGCCGGGCCGATGTTGAGCATCATCACTACAAACACGAACAACACCATGATCGCACCGGCGTAAACGATGACTTCCAACGCACCGGCAAAAGGCGCACCCAGCATGAAAAAAATCACGGCCACTGAAAGCAGCGAAACAATCAAATTCAAAAGCGCATGAATTGGATTGGTATTAGTGACTACCCGCAGCGTAGAAAAAATTGCGATGGCAGAGGCTATGTAAAATAAAATTTCCATTCACTTATTCTCAATAAAATGCGGCTTAAGGCAGCAAGCTCTTCACATCGACCGGCTGGCTTTCATTTTGCGCAGCACCTTTTGGTTTACCCGCAATTGACATACCCGATACACGGTAGAAGTTGTAATCCGGATTCTTACCCGGACCGGAAATCAGCAAATGCTCTTTTTCGTACACCAGATTTTGGCGATTGTATTCCGCCATTTCGAAATCCGGCGTCAATTGAATAGCCGTTGTTGGGCAGGCTTCCTCGCACATACCGCAAAAAATACAGCGCGAAAAATTGATACGGAAAAATTCGGGATACCAACGGCCATCATCAGTTTCAGCTTTTTGCAGCGAGATACAGCCCACCGGGCAGGCAACCGCACAGAGGTTACAAGCCACACAACGCTCTTCACCATCCGGATCGCGGGTCAATACAATACGACCGCGATAGCGCGGCGGCAGATACACTTTTTCTTCCGGATATTGGATGGTGTCGCGCTTGCGAAAGCCGTGACTGAATACCATCAACAAACTGCGAACCTGGGTACCCGCACCAGAAACCAATGACACAATTCTTTTAACCATAATGACCTCAGGCAGCCGGGGTATTCAGCAGCACTACTGCTGCAGTGACTAACAGGTTTACCAACGTCAGTGGCAAACACACCAGCCAGCTGAACTTCATAACATGGTCATAACGCGGACGCATTAAAGAACCACGCCAAAAAACTGCGGGACTATATTCCACAAGCCGGTTTGCGCCTCCACAATCTCACGCAAATTAAAGCTACCCGCTTGCACCACTACGCCCATTAGCGCTAACCCCATAAATACTTCGTAACTCAGCGTTTGTGCTGCCGCACGCAAACCACCGAGCAAGGAATATTTATTGTTGGATGACCAGGCCGCAAACATCACCGAGTACACAGCAAGGCCAGCCATACCAAAGAAAAACAGCAGGCCGATATTTAAATCGATAACACCCCAGGTGGGCGTGATAGGAACAACTGCCATGGACAACAAAATTGTTCCCATCGCAATCGCCGGCGCGAGGCGGAAAGTAAACTTATCGGCAAAGGGCGGTGTCCAGTCTTCTTTAAAAAACATTTTGAACATGTCAGCCACAATCTGGAACATACCGTAAGGGCCAACACGGTTGGGACCATAGCGATCTTGCCACCAGGCCAATAATTTACGTTCAACCAAACTGAGGTAAGCCGCAATCAATACAGTGGCAAATAAAATCACCAAGCCTTGAAAGACAGTGAAAAAGATATGGCCGAGTTCTGGCGTAATCCACGAAAACATTACACAGCCTCCTGCATGATTTGCGCCCAGTTTTCACCGGTAAAGGCAGGGATACCTTCAAGCCCTACTGGCAAACCTACACAACCTTGTGCGAGTTCAGCGCTGACTTTTACCGGCAAGCGCAGATTTTTATTCAACGCACGCACAATTACGGTGGAATTTGCTTTTGCGCCTAATTGCGCTGCATCGGCCGCCGAAATTGCAACATAAGCCGATGGAATTCGCTCTTGCACAACGGATGCACGCGAGGACAATTCCTCACTACCAAATAAATGGTACAGCGGTACAACACGCAATTTAGTGGTTGAAGCAACAAACGCTGCCGGAATTGCGGTGAAATAATTCAGTTGCGCTTGCGCATTGGCTTCAATCAAACGCTCACCTGCATCACCTTTTAATGACTGGCCACCCACTTCATCCTGGAATTTATTCCAGGCTTGCGGAGAGTTCCAACCTGGTGACCAGGCGAATGCCATAAGTGACGCAGGGTTCTCTTGACCCACATAACCTTCCATTGAGTGCGCCAGTGGCGAATCCGGATCTTGCGATGCGCGCGGTTCATGTACGCTGATATTTGCACGCATGGCAGTACGGCCAGAATAACGACGCGGTTCGCGCGCTAATTTCAAACCTTTAATACGGAAACTGGAGTGAGGTGCGGCTGCGCGAATACCGGCAAGCTCTGGCTCGCACGCGATACAAGCTTCAATCACATCGTCCAATTGTTTCCAGGTAAATTCTTTGCCATCAATACCGGTGTGAATCGCGTGGAGCCAACGCCAGTTATCGCGCACCTGCACGGTGTTGTCGTAAAACGCCGGGTCATACACCTGGAAGAAACGCTGTGCGCGACCTTCGTTATTAATCAATGTGCCTTCGGTTTCCGCAAAGCTGGCACCCGCCAACAACAAGCAGGCTTTTTCTGAAGTCGCTGTCGTTTGGTGATCCAGCAGTATTACGGTTTTTGCAGCAGCCAGTGCAGCATCAACAATGTCTGCAGATGCGCGGCGATACAAATCATTTTCCACAATCACTACGGCATCCGCTGCGCCGGTTTTTAATGCAACCAGCGCATCATCGAGTGAGTGACCACCCAGATATGCCAAGCCCAAACTGTTTGCTTCTGGCACCACCAAACTGATCGCAGGATTTTTTTCACGTGCTTTCAATGCCAACGCAATATTGGCAGCAGCTTGAATAACCGCTTCAGAACCAGCAGAAGTACCTGACACTACCAACGGTGCTTTGGCAGCAAGCAATGTATTTGCAATCGCTTGCGCTTGCGCATATTCGCTCTCAGATAAATCCGTTACCGCTGGCGCACTGGTATCAATGAAATGGGCTACTGCAAAACCGAGGCGTGCAATTGCTTCCGGGCTAGCGCGATAAGTCTCGCTCGCTGCGTCATCCAAACGTGTTTCATCCGCGCTCGCAATAATTAATGGATAACGATGGTGCTGGCCGATATTTTTTACTGCTTCTGCCATCCATTCGGATACGCGTTTTTCAGCGGCCATGGCATAGGTTTTACCCTTCGCTGCCTGACGCAAGGCCAATGCAATACGCGGAGCGGTTTGAGTTAAATCTTCACCCAGGACAAAAATCGCATCACGTTTTTCCAACTCGCGCAATGCCAGCGTTGGCAAGCCAGAGTTTTGCAGAATATCTAACACCAAATTCACTTGCGCGTGTTCGCTTGCACTCACGCCGCTAAAGAAATTGCCTTCACCCACTAAATTGCGCAACGCAAAATTGGATTCAACACTTGCTCTGGGTGAACCAATACCAATTACACGTTGTGATTTTTTCAAGGTATCAATTGCCCAATCCAGCGCGTGATCGAGCGTAATAGTTTCCAAACCAATAATTGTGCGCAACAGCGAATGACGTGGACGATTTTTTTCGTTTACGAAACCGTAACCAAAGCGGCCGCGGTCACACAGGAAATAATGGTTTACTGAACCGTTGTAGCGGTTTTCAATACGACGCAATTCACCGTAGCGTTCACCGGGGCTGATATTGCAACCCACGGAACAACCCTGGCAGATACTGGGTGCAAATTGCATATCCCATTTGCGGTTGTAACGCTCGGAGTGAGTTTTATCGGTGAATACACCAGTGGGACAAACTTCTACCAGGTTGCCGGAAAATTCGCTTTCCAATGTGCCGTCTTCAACGCGACCGAAATACACATTGTCATGCGCGCCGTACACACCCAAGTCAGTGCCATCCGCGTAATCGTTGTAATAACGCACACAGCGATAACAACCAATACAGCGATTCATTTCGTGGCTAACAAAAGGACCGAGATCCTGATTCAAATGGGTGCGCTTGGTGAAGTCGTAACGACGACTGTCATGGCCCACCATTACCGTCATATCTTGCAAATGGCAGTGGCCGCCCTCTTCACACACCGGGCAGTCATGCGGGTGGTTGGTCATCAACCATTCCACCACACTCGCGCGAAATTCTTTTGCTTCTTCATCGTCGATGGAAATAAACGTATTGTCAGTCGCTGGTGTCATGCAAGACATAACCAAACGACCACGCTTATCGTCAGCATTCGCGTATTGTTTTACCGCGCATTGGCGACAGGCACCAACACTACCCAACGCCGGGTGCCAGCAAAAGTAGGGAATATCGAGTCCGAGTGACAAACAGGCCTGCAACAGGTTGTCTGCACCATCAACTTCTAATTGTTTGCCATCAACGTGAATTGTTGCCATGAAGCTTACCCATTTACCCTTTCATTGGCGGCAGTCGCAGTTGCTATGCCTTGTTCAAACTCGGAACGGAAATATTTCAATGCACCGCAAAAAATTGTTCGAGGTTGCGCACGGCAGATACCATGCTTTGCGTATGATCAACCACCATCACCAGGCCCGTACCCATACGGCTACCCGCTTTCATAATGGTGTCGAAATCCATCGCCAGATCAAGGTGATCCGGTGTTAAAAAGTCAGTCGATGCACCGCCCGGCAACCAGGCTTTTAATTGCAAACCATCGCGCATACCGCCTGCGTGTTCGTAAATAATTTCACGTGCAGTTGTACCAATTGGCAATTCCCACAAACCAGGATTTTTAACCTTGCCCGATGCGCCGTAAATTTTGGTTCCACCATCAGGGCTTTTGCCTTGCGACAAACCTTTAAACCAGTCGGCACCGCGATTGATAATGTGCGGAAGGTTGCTAAGGGTTTCCACGTTGTTAACGATGGTTGGACGCCCCCACAAACCAGCTATCTGTGGAAATGGTGGCTTTGCACGCGGATTCGCGCGGCGGCCTTCCAGCGAATTAATCAGCGCCGTTTCTTCACCACAAATGTAACGGCCTGCACCTGTGTGCACGTGTAAATCCATGCTCCAACCGGAACCTAAAATATTGGTTCCGAGATAACCGGCCGCTTCTGCTTGCGCGATAGCCGCATTTAAATTTTGCGCTGCAAGCACATATTCACCGCGCAAAAAAATGTACGCGCGTTTTGCTTGAATAGCGAAGCCTGCGATGATCATGGCTTCCACTAATTGATGCGGCAAGCACTCCATCAATAAGCGGTCTTTAAAAGTACCCGGCTCCATTTCATCGGCATTGCACACCAGATATTTATCACCGGCATCTGGTCCCATGGGAATCAAACCCCACTTAATACCTGCCGGGAAACCTGCACCGCCACGGCCGCGCAGGTTTGCATCTTTCACCACGGCTTGCACATCTTGTGGTGACATGCCGGTTAATGCTTTGCGAACGGCCTGATAACCGTCCAGTGCTTCATACTCTTTAATATCGACAATCGCTTGATTATTAACGATGCGATACGTCAGCGGTTTGGTTTCCGCAAGTGCGGAATTGATTCCTAGTGGAGAATTGGTCATAGGTATTTCTCCAGAATCACTGGCACTTGCTCAGGGCTTACATTGAAATGGGTATCGTCATTAATCATGATGACCGGTGCTTTATCACAGGCACCCAAGCAACAAATCGGCAACAGTGTGTAGCGATTGTCTTCCGTGGTTTGACCAAGACCTACACCCAGGTTATCGATAATTTTGTTTTGCACCACTTCATAATCATTCAAGTGACAAGCGATGCTGTCACACACTTTAATGACGTTGCGGCCAACCGGGCGACGGAAAATTAAGCTATAAAAAGTCGCTACACCTTCCAAATCTGGCGCGGAGATACCGAGCAAATCGGCTACCGGTTGAATGGCGCCATCAGGTACCCAACCGTGACGACGCTGGATAACTTTTAATGCATCAATGGATGCAGCACGCGCATCATCATAGTGATGAATATGGTGCTCAATTTCAGCACGATCTTCATCGGCCAACACATAGGGCTCGACATTGGGACGGTTGCTATCAGTACAAATAATCATAATGTTTTACTTTGATAATTAACGGTCAACATCGGCCATCACAAAATCGATACTGGCCAGGTAAGCAATTAAATCGGGAATCATACTGCCGCGAATAACCGCCGGAATTTGCTGCAAATGCGGGAAACTCGGCGCGCGGATACGGGTGCGATAACTCATGGTGGATTGATCGCTGGTCAGGTAATAACTGTTAATACCTTTGGTCGCTTCAATCAATTGGCTCGCCTCACCCGCTGGCATAATTGGCCCCCAGGACACACTCAGGAAGTGAGTGATCAGGGTTTCAATATCCTGCAGGGTTTTTTCTTTCGGCGGCGGACAAGTTAATGGATGATCAGCCTTGTAAGGACCG
>JAGKWY010000194.1 GCA_021151625.1 Gammaproteobacteria bacterium
GTATTGGAATTGATCGAGTTTAATAATGCAGGTGGTGGGGAACGGGGGAGGGGGAATCGTATTATCCATAATAAAAATCTCGGTTAAGTTTGTTGCTACCCGCCCACCATAAAGTCGTAATTTATGGGGGCGGACTGAACAGGGTTACGACCACCGGACTTAACCACGCCGGCCCACCCGAAGGTGGCCCCGTCCAGCCGCCATAACAAAACAACAGGCATAGCTGTACGAGGGCACTAAAGCTCACGCTCTAGCGCCGGTTAAGTCCGGGGGTCGTAGTCCCGACTGCGGGATTTACCGCAGCGCGGGCAGGTTAGGGGATGAGGGTGGGGTTGTCAATGTGGAGAAAGCAGATGAAATGTGGCGTTATTTTAATCTCTTGAAATATAGCCTATGCTTTATAACCACTAAGCCCTGCTTAAATTTCATCTTTACAATGTGTATTAATATTCCGGCAAATAAACCAAACCTTGTCCAATCAAATTGTTGCGTTGTATTGTTGAGAATTAACTAAATGTAGATATCGCGCATGCGCGGTATACAAATGTTAGGAAATGCACAATCAAGAGGAAAGTTGAATGTCCGAATACGAAGAAAACAATGAAATTCTCGAGCATCAATTCGACGGCGATGACGAAGGCGAAATGCCAATCGAAAGTAAAATCAATAAAATCAGCCTAGAAAAAAATGATCGCAGCCTTGCCGAATTAAATCGTTGGTATACCACAGGTAGAATAATAGTTGATCCCGAATGGCAGAGAAATTATGTTTGGGATAATTCAAGAGCATCCAAATTAATAGAGTCATTTTTAATAGAGCTTCCCGTTCCCGTAATTTATTTAGCTCAAAACCTAGAAAGTAAGTATGAGGTTATTGATGGTTTGCAGCGGCTAACCTCTACGTTTAAATTCTTTAGTAATGAGTTTTCATTGTCGGGGCTTGAAATTCGCCAAGAGCTTAACGGCAAATATTTCAGAGACTTAGAAGGGCCGGTGCAATTAAAGCTAGAGGATACAACCTTAAGAACTTTCGAGCTTTCAAATACAACCCCAAAAGACTTGATGTTTCTTATTTTTGAACGGCTTAATACTGGAGGTAAGGCCTTAAATGACATGGAGATCCGCAACTGTATGTATCGCGGGGCTCTAAATGACCTAATTAAAGACTTATCAAAAAACAATGATTTCATTGCTTGCATAAATCAAAAAAATATTGATAAACGTATGGCGGATAGGGCATTGGTGCTGAGATTCCTGGCTTTTTACAATATGACTTATCTGAAGGCTAAAAAAGGCTTGAAGCCTTTTTTAAATGACTTTCTTGAAACGTATAAAAATGCATCACAACAAAAGCTTAGAGAATTCGAGGGGGCTTTCAGCAAAGCTGTCAAAGCATCTCTCACAGTTTTCGGAGAAAAGGCATTTAGGCTAAGGAAAACCTCAGAAAAAGGTGCGGGTGAATGGGCTCCTAAAATTAATGCTTCTGTTTTTCAAGTTATTGCTGTCTCGTTTTGTGACTACGACCTTGGGCAAATTACTAGAGCATCAGATGCCATATATGAGGAATATTGTGATCTCATAGCTAGTGATGAACGCTGGGTTCAAGCTGTATCAAATAGAACGAGCCACTACTCAAATGTTGAGTATGCTTTTGAAACTTGGCGGGCTCGCCTGAAAGAAGCTGTAAAAGACTTTCCAGCCAATGATAAACAAAGATGTTTTTCGCGGTCTTTAAAAGAAGAGCTATTCTCACAAAATAATAGTTGTTCTATTTGTGGAAATAAAATTGTTTCATTGAACGATTCCGCTTTGGATCATGATGTTCATTACTGGCGGGGCGGAAAAACAGTTCCAGAAAATGCACGCTTAGCTCATCGTCTATGCAATTTTAAAAGGGGTGGTTCCTAACAAGCAATCAAACGGATGGTTTTTAAGTTGCGTTAAAGGTCATATGAATCTAGTAAAAATTACTGAACTCGTTGGGCTATTGGTCACCCCGCTGGGCGGCTACACTATAGCTAGTCGTAGGTTGGGCAGCTATGCCCAACAAATCTATTAAGCCACCAAAATGTGGAAATTATTGCTCAATCTACAAAAATCTAATTTCCGCAATTGGCCGTAAAGCTCTTTAATGTGCTTAAACGCAGTTTTCGTTTAGGCTCCATTTTGTGCGATCACCAAACGTTTAATTTTACTCTGCCCTTAATTGTAGGAATTAACCAAATGCCTGGGCGAACATCTCTTCATATTTTTGTGGTCCAGTCATTGCGATCACTTTATTTGTTGTAAGCCCTGGATGATCCGGGTCACCAGCGAGCTCAAGACCACCAAACACCTCAAATTCTCACATTGTGACCTTGCCATCAAAGGCCCTGATACCTTCGTATTTTATTGTTCCACTCCCCAAATTTCCATGAACCCTATTGCTGTTATGAGATAAGTAAAAATTAAAAACCTCATCCATTGCCACTTGAGTTGGTAACATAGCGGCGATCAATTCATCTTTCTGATGCAGTACATTGAAGTGGTGAAAAATTAAACCTTTCACAATATACGTGAATAACTCGGTATATTTTTCAGAGTCAAAAGGAATTGTAAAAAAACCATCATCAAAAATGTTATGCTCATTCTCAATTTTCCGCCAAAGCGGAATATTTTTTTTAAGCCTTTTCGGCGTCTCCTCAAAAAGCTGAGTCTCTGCGTCAACATGTTTTGCGCCAAATGGCATAACTGCAGCTAAATATAATTCAAGCTGTGATTTGTTATTATTACAGACCTTGCAAGCCGGAACTTTCGGTAAATTATCTCTGCGCTCAATTTTAAAAAACTTTCTTGAAAAAATGTGATCACCATCTTCAGATAGTGCATCAACACAGTAAACGCATGGCTTACCTTTATACTTTTTGCTTGCCATTGCTTTTCCTTAATTTTTTGAATGACCTCAAACATACTGAGTTTTATGATTGCCGTCAAATAGCACGTAGGTACGATTAGCGCAGCGTAATCGTACGCATGAAAAATCAATCGACAAATTTCAGATCGACAAATTTCAGGAGGCAAGGAAATGCCCAATTATCTCCGCTTAAAAATACCTGGTTCCACTTTGTTTTTTTACCGTCAACTTGCTGCAACGCCACAACAACAATTTACTGATAGAAGAAATTACCCTAAAGGCTTGCATTAAAAAGGTTCGCCGTGCTCGTCCGTTTGAGATTGCCACAATTGGTCAATCGTGTTGTTGATTGGCCCTACTCAACATTTCATAAATATGTAAAAGCAGGATTTATCCCGCAAACTGGTGTGGGGATAACAACGTAAAAATGGGGGCTGGTGAATAACATGCGTACGATTACGCTGCGCTAATCGTACCTACATAAACACATTACTGCGACTTTCTATGTAAATGTCCACTTCTGGCGAAAGCCAAACTACATGTGTTGTATTTTTAATTAGAAAATTTTATTGAATGCATTCTTCAAATACTTAATCGCATTCGGAAGCAATGCCATGTTGGGGTTCGTTCCTCACCGCCAACCTACGGGGCGGGAATAATCCCCCCAAAAACAAAAAGCCCCGTTACTTTCGTAACGGGGCTTTTATGTTTGGTGCCCAGGAAAGGACTTGAACCTTCACGGCCGGGGGCCACTAACACCTGAAGC
>JAGKWY010000195.1 GCA_021151625.1 Gammaproteobacteria bacterium
ATATAAAGATTGCTTCGATAAAGAACGCCGGGATTTCCTGGGTGCGATTAAACGTTCTGGTATCGCCCTGGGTGCAATTCAGGCTTCCAGCATGTTGGCTGGTGTGATGTTGGCGCGCGTTGCTGAAGCACAAACTGGCCCGGGTAAATCTGTTGCCGTGTTTATGCCGGGTGGCTGTACACCAGCCAAGTTCTTCCCGACTGGTGGTACCTTGCCAATCCAGACTGCACCGTTGCAAAGTCATTACGCAGCAGGTCGCGTCGCCTTGTTGAAAAACGCCACCATGATGAATGGCGGCCACGGGGTTATGTTCAACCGCTTTAATGACCCAAACCCCTGGGGCAAACAAAGCTTTGACGTAAACCTGGGTAAAACCCTGAGCGCCAACTCTAATGCGCCGGTGAAGTGGTTAAACCTGGGTACTACCGCAGTGTCCGAACTGTCACGCGACAGCGCGGGTATTCCGACTATTACCAGTCCCCAGGCTGCGCTTGATGTTCTGTTTGCTGGCGGTGGCGGTGGCGGTGGCGGTACTGTGGCTCCACGCAAGTCACTGGTGGATGTGCACTATAAAGCGGTCAACGAGCTGAAGAGCAAGTTGGGTCAGCACGAGAAAGACAAGCTGGACAGCCACTTTAATGCAATCCGTGAACTTGAGGGCACTATTAGCTCAGGTAATACCGGCGGCAGCTGCCCAACTATCAGTAACACTTCAGTCGTAGGTTTTGATGCAACTTCGCGCCTGATGACTGATATCGCCGTATTGGCCCTGAGCTGTAACCTGTCTTACTCGGTTTCACTGGCATTTGGCACTGATGAACACACTCACATTCTTGATGGCGCTATGATCAAGGACACCACAGGTGCTTATCGTCCTCGTTCATCGCACGATTCGCATCACAACCAGGGTAACCCCAGCTATGCCGGTTACTACGATCAGGACGTGACTTACTACATGTCCCTGACCCAACAGTTATTGGACAAGCTGCAGGCCAAGGGGCTGATGGATTCCACGGTGGTAACTCAGGTTTCTGACATGGGTAACGTGGATGCTCACACTGGTCAAAACAGCCCAATGCTGGTTGCTGGCGGCGGTGTGCGTGGTGGTGTGATTGATGTTGGTGGCTTGAGCCAGGTTAACCTGTTCCAAACTGTTGGCGTGCGCCTGAAAGCCAATCAGGGCACGAATGGCAGTCTGTTCAGAAACTGGAGCGGCACCACCATCTCTGGTTTGTTTTAAGGGTTAATAACGACAGCGGGCAGCCTGCCAACTCGGGCTGCCAGTGCTGGAAGCAGGGATGTTTCATTCGGCCGGTTGCGAAGTGTGTAGGAGAGCCACTTTGTGTACCGGCTTTTTTATTGGTCGTTTGGG
This sequence comes from Gammaproteobacteria bacterium, assembly GCA_021151625.1. GTDB lineage: Bacteria > Pseudomonadota > Gammaproteobacteria > Pseudomonadales > Cellvibrionaceae > Cellvibrio. The sequence continues at coordinate 1,373 of JAGKWY010000195.1, forward strand.
GCGGAAAGAAGATGTCGGTCCTATTTATCGAGCCCATAAATGAGTTGGGGCCGCATAAGCGGCCCCATACTGAATCTGTCCCTAGGTCGAAGTAGTCAAATTTGCGACGAGTTTCCTTTCGTATCCCTGACCGCCTTTCCTCCTGCGCTAGTGCAATCCCTTGATGCCTCCCGAGGCATCGCGTCCTTAACAGGTGGGCGGGCGTGCAAAGGACTCCAACAATTCATCCACCGGGTGCATGATTTCGTAGTCGCCATGCAGTTCAAAGTGTCCGAACTTCTCTATTGCGCAAATGCCTTCCTCTTTGACGTTACCGGCCACTATGCCGGAAAAGGCGCGACGCAAATTTGCAGCCAACTGGTTTACTGGCTGGTTCTTATGCAGTTCCAGGTTGCGCATATTGTCGTGGGTGGGAATAAATGGCTGCTGCAAATCCGGGCTGATTTTCAGTTGCCAGTTGAAGTAATAGGCATCATCGCTGTGTTTGCGGAATTCGCGTACTTTCTTAATACCTTCTTTCATTTCACGTGTGGCCCAAACGCACAAATGCTTCCAGGCGTTTTTCAATATCCGGCATGATTGCCAGTTGGTTCACAATCGGGTTGGGGGCTTCCGCTGCAATAATTCCTGGTTCGGTAATGCCGATGTAACGGCCGTTGTTAATGCGTTGTTTGGCGTGGCCAATAGTGGCCCCTTTCATAGGGCCTTTCATGGCGCCCGGACCGCAGCCAGTACAAATATCCAGACCGCGCAAACCTAATTGGTAGCCGACTTCTTTGGTGTAATCATATTCGATGCGGTTAATAGAGTGACCGCCCCAGCAGACCACCAGGTTTGGGTCCAATCCCGGTTTTAATAAATTGGCATTGCGCAGCATATGGAAAACCGCATCGGTAATACCTTCGGAGCTGGACAAATTAAATTTGGGGTTGCCATTGATTTCGTCGTTGGTATAAATCACATCGCGCAATACAGTAAACAGGTGCTCACTGATACCGCGAATCATTTTGTCATCGACGAAGGCATTTGTTGGAGCATTTTTTACTGCGAGTTTAATGCCGCGCTCTTCTTGCACAATGCTGATATCAAAATCCTTGTAGCGCTCCAGCAACTCTTTGCCATCGTCCAGATCGTTACCGGTATTAAGTACGGCGAGTGAGCAGCTGCGAAATAATTTATATAAACCGCTCTGGCTGGAATCCAACAGTTTTGCCACTTCCATTTTGGAAAGAATATTCAATTGGTCGATAGGGGAAATTAATGCGTCTATCGTTTTGTACTCGCCGTTGGCGTGAAGTTCAGGTTGATTGGGATTAAGGTTGCTCATGGTATTCCTTAGCATCCAGTGATGCGCTGGTCGGTAATATTTCTAAGGCAGTTGCTACTAGTGTAGTGTTATTTTGTTAGCTGTGTATGCTGCGCTTGTCACTCTGCCTGACAAAGCGTTAAAAAAGCGGATAAATTGATTGGGTAGTGTAAAAATTAATCGAAATGAGGTGTGTATGGGTTATTTGCCTTGTGTTGAAGTGGAAAGTTCGCCAGGTGTGCCTGTGACGGCCAGTGTAATTTGGTTGCATGGGCTGGGCGCTGATGGGCATGATTTCGCGCCTTTGGTTCCCGAGTTGCAGTTGCCGGGATCATTGTCGATTCGTTTTATTTTCCCTCATGCACCGCAAATTCCGGTAACAGTTAATGGGGGCTATTTTATGCCGGCCTGGTACGACATTCTGGAAATGAATCTGGAACGAAAAATTGATGAGGCTCAGCTCCTCGCCAGTGCAAAGGCAGTTCATGATTTAATTCAGCGAGAGATTGAGCGCGGTATTGCCAGTGAGCGAATTATTCTGGCGGGTTTCTCGCAGGGTGGGGCAGTGGTTTATCAGGCTGGTTATACATTTGATAAAAAACTGGCTGGTTTTCTGGTGTTATCAAGTTATTTTGCCACGCATAGCAGTATTCAAATTGACGATGTAAATAAAACGACTCCATTGCTGATTCAGCATGGTACTCGCGATCCGGTGGTATCTCCATTATTGGGTGAGCGCGCCTTCCAATTTACGCAAGGGTTTGGTGCTGATGTCAATTATGAAACCTATGCGATGGAGCATACGCTCTGTGGTGAGCAAGTGATTTCCATATCGCGCTGGTTGCAAGAGTGCCTGGCTTGATTCGGCTATTCAGTTAGGCAGGCGGGATCAAATTGATACTCACCGTTGAGCCAATCAACAATTTCCTGTGCAAATGGATTGGGTAAAAATTGTTGATATATGTTGCGCAAATTTTCTTTTTCACTGTTCGTTAAATTTTTTAAGCCTTTGTCTTGCAGCTGTGAAATATCTTTTTGCAGCTGTGTTGCAAGTTGTTCCTTGCATACTTCAGTGCAAAGTTCTGCGAATACTTGTTCGGGGTTGTAATTGTTCCGCAACTTATAAGCCTTGGGCAAGCTGGCGAGGGGGATTTGTGAAAGCCAGGCTTGATTCATTGGGTTGAGTGCATGGCCAGCAATATTGCCCGGTAGTAATGCATGGGTTTTATCGAGCGCGCGCAACTGCAAAAAATTAGACTTAACGGCTCCGTCATTTACTGGATAGTTATCCCATAAAAATGGCTTTCGTCCGAGTAGTGCAGTGACTTGATTCAGATGTGATTGCGGGTATTGGGTGGAGCAAACTTTTTCCCCTGTCCAAAACATATCTATCGCTGGGTCAAGGTGATTGGAAAATGTTTGCCAATAACCTTCCGGCATAGTACCAAAAACTTTTTCCAGTACCGGATCAAAACTGTAATAGGTGGGGCAAAAAATTATTTTTTTTGCGGTTGATACCTGCGCTGCCTGATGGGCAATATCAATTTGGATTTGCGCCAGCCCGGGAATGTCGCCGCGCATATCATCAAATAAAATACAGAGGATGTCTGGTGCTAATTCATTGATTTGCTGAATCCGCTGCGTGAGCAGGGTGCGCTGATCGCGTGAGGCATCCAGATAAATCTCATGGGGGCTTAAGCCTATGCCAAAATCAACACCGGCTTGTCGGTAGCTGGAGCGCAATGTGTGCAGCAACTGTTTGTCGCCTGCAGGCCAATCCAGTTGCCAGTGCTTGCGCAAATGTTTGTCGCTTTTTGGTGCGTAGATATAAAAATTGAACTGATGTTGTGCAAGAAATTGCGCGTAAGCTTCGCGTATACCCCAGCTCCAATGTCTGCCGAAAAATCCCTCAATAACACCTGTTGGTGTTGTATGGTTTTTATTCACGGAGTTTGGGGATTCATACATAACTAAATATCCGGGCAGTTTTATTGTGAGTGTGTTTTTTCTGGCAGTTAAAAATGCCTTGGGTGTCGATACAAAAACTGCAATGGATTAGAAGTTTTTGCGTAATTTTCTCAGTGTAAATTCCATGATAATTGTCGGTTGCCGTTGCGCGTAGCGGCTTGTGGTTTAATTGACACCTAAAACCCATCTGCCTATCATAGCGGCCTTTTTGAGCCGGACAATTTTTGTTTGCTGCTGCAGAATTTTTTTCAGGGATTTTTTCATTTTTTGCTGTTGTTTCAATAGATGGCTTCTTTCCATAAGACTCTCTCTTTTTAAAGCAAAAATCTAGGATGGTATACGTGCGAGGGTGTTTTGCTGTAGGAAGTTTATCCTTTTCTGAAATTTTTCCCTGGCAGCGATATAAGTAACGGCAGTTGAGTATTTGCAAAAGGCGTAGACCTGCAAGTTCGGTTCTGGTACCTCACTAACAGCATTAACTAACAACGACAATAGGAATCAACCACCTGTTTTTAGGAATGCCATCTATGCAATTTGTTTGCGGAGTAGTAAATGACTAATCCAACCTGATTACTGACGAAACCAAAGCGGCATTGCTGTCTCTGGCGCAAGAAGCCGAGGTGGAAGCCTGGCGCAACCGTATGTTTGCTGGTGAGCATATTAATGCCACTGAAGATCGCGCCGTTATGCATGTTGCCCTGCGCGATAAGTCGGCCAACCCGATTATGATTGATGGTGCAGATGCTCGTCCGGCGGTGAATGCCGAACTGGAGCGTATGCGCAAACTGAGTGAAAAGCTTCGTTCCGGTGCCTGGGTGGGTTATACCGGTAAAACCATTACTGATATCGTCAGTATCGGTATAGGTGGTTCAAATTTGGGCCCATTGATGGCCTGCGAAGCACTTAAAGCCTACAGCGATAAGCGTTTCAATATCCATTTTGCCTCCAATATTGATGGCGTGCAGATTGCAGAAGTATTGGAAGGTTTGAATCCTGAAACCACATTGTTTGTGATCTCCTCCAAAACCTTTACTACCCAGGAAACCATGACTAACGCCCGTACGGCGGAGCAGTGGTTTATGAAGGCGGCAGGCGACAAGTCGGCTATCGCCAAGCACTTTGTGGCAGTGTCGACCAACCGCAAGCTGGTAACCGCCTTCGGTATTGCCGAAGAAAATATTTTCGATATGTGGGATTGGGTTGGCGGTCGCTTCTCGCTTTGGTCAGCCATTGGCTTGCCGATTGTTCTGTTTCTGGGTTATGAGCTGTTTGATGAGCTGCTGCAAGGCGCTTATGAGATGGATCAGCATTTCCAAACCGCACCCTTGGCGGAAAACGCACCGGTGATGTTGGCGTTGGTGGGCATCTGGAATCGCAATTTCCTGGGTTATCCAGCACATGCTTTATTGCCCTACGATCAGTGTCTGCACCGTTTCCCTGCCTATATGCAGCAGGCAGAAATGGAAAGCAATGGTAAATCCGTTAATTGGGCGGGTGAGCAAATTTCCTATGCCAGCGTACCTTTGGTATGGGGTGAGGTGGGTATCAATGGTCAGCATGCCTTCTATCAAATGCTGCATCAGGGTACCGATATTATTCCGGCTGACTTTATCGGCTCAGTAACTCCGAATATTGCCGTTGAAGGCCATCACGATGCCTTAATGGCTAACTTCTTTGCTCAAACCCAGGCATTGATGCTGGGTAGCGATGCCGATCAGGTGCGTCGTGAATTGACTGCCAAAGGTGTGAGTCCAGCGCGTATCGAAGAGATAGTTGAGCACAAGGTGCATCGCGGCAATCGCCCGACCAACACTATTTTGTTGAACAAGGTAGATGCGCGTACGCTAGGCGCCTTGATCGCGCTTTATGAGCACAAAATCTTTGTTCAAGGTATCATCTGGCGCATTCACTCCTTTGATCAATGGGGTGTGGAGTTGGGCAAGGTATTGGCGGCGGGTATTCAGCCAGAGCTGGATGTGACCAAAGCCACCAATGCTGGTCACGATGCATCGACTCGCAACCTGATTGATTTCTACAAGCGCGCGAAGGCTGCCAAATAAAGAGCTGCCTGATACAACCAGCAAGTAATAGATAAAACAACCGCAGGGCGCAGTTCTGCGGTTTGTACTGCCGAGAGACAACAATATCAACGCGCCGGGCAACGTATCCGGTGCTATGTGCGAGTGGTTCGCACAGACTTCACAGGCAAATAGCTTGTGCCAGGTACAGACCCAATGAGCAATGGTATTCCCATGACTGACGTGTTAACTACAGATCCAAGACTTGTCGAAATTACCGAGCGCATTATCGCGCGCAGTA
>JAGKWY010000102.1 GCA_021151625.1 Gammaproteobacteria bacterium
CTTATAAACACCGGCTATACTGCTATAACATTAACTGCTAAGCACCTTAAGTAATGAGCTGTTTGATTTATAACATTCTGCTTAGAGCGCAACACTATGTCATCGTTGCGCGCTAAGCTGATCAAAAAAATTCCTTCCTCGCGTACCCGACATTGCTGGATTTGTGCGGGTATTGTGGCGCTATTGCTCAGCGCTTTGCTCGCCTGTGCCAATTCAGATCCGCAAAAAATGAAAGTCATCATGGAACAACGCTACGGCAGTGATGGCGCAGCCTTACTAGAGCGCTGGAACCAATTAGTGGTAGAAGGAAGCCAGCAATCGCCCGATGAGCAGATCAAGCGGGTCAACCAATTCTTTAACCACAACTTGCGCTATATGGAAGATTTAATGTTGTGGAAAAAAAGCGACTACTGGGCCACACCGCTGGAAACACTGGGTGTACGCGCTGGCGATTGCGAGGATTACACCATCGCCAAATACCTCACTTTGTTGCGTATGGGCGTTCCCACAGAACATTTGCGTTTGATTTATGTGCGCGCACAAGTCGGCGGTATTCAGAGCAAGGTTTTTCAGGCGCACATGGTGTTGGGTTATTATCCGCAAAGCGATGCAGTACCGCTGATTATGGACAGCTTGATCAATACCATTGAGCCTGCCGATAAACGTCCGGATTTACGCCCGGTATTCAGCTTTAATAGCGAAGGACTCTGGGTTGGCAACCAGCACACAGCGGCAGACCCAACGGCGCGCTTATCGCGCTGGCGCGACCTATTGGCGCGCGTGCAGGAAGATGGTTTTTAAAATAATTCTTTTATCAAGTTTCAACGCACAAAGGCACAGACAATGTCATTAATCAAACAATTGTGGATTGGTATCATCATCATGCTATTGCTGGTGTTGGGTGGCAATTTTGTGATTAGCATAATCACCGCCAAAACCTATCTGCAGGAGCAATTGCGCTTAAAAAATATCGACAATGCCAACTCGCTGGCGCTGTCGATTTCGCAAATGCCGGATAAAGACCCTGTGACACTGGAGTTGTTGATTACCGCCCAATTCGATGCTGGCCACTACGAATACATTATTTTTCAAGACATTAACAAGAAGCCCATAGTCGCGCGCAATTTTGAAAATACCGCGGCAGAAACTGTACCCGCCTGGTTTGCCAAAAAAGTGAACTTTGATGTTGCCCCCGGCATAGCCCAGATCCAGGATGACTGGCAACAAGCGGGAACCTTGGTTGTGAAGAGCCATTCGCGCTACGCCTTGGAAGCCCTGTGGAAAAACACCAAAGATTTATTTGATTGGTTTTTATTTGCCACGTTGCTGAGCGGGTTAATTGGCAGCCTGATTTTAAAATACATATCACGTCCATTGGATGTAGTTGTCGATCAGGCAGAAGCCATTGGCGAGCGCCGCTTTATTGTTTCGCAAGAACCAAAAACCAAAGAGTTCCAGCGTTTGGTACGCGCTATGAATACCCTTTCCCACAGCGTTAAACAAATGCTGGAAAAGGAAGCGCGCCAATTGGAGTTATTGCGTCGCGATTCGCAAACCGATCGATTGACTGGATTATTAAACCGCACCCACTTTTTGAATTTGCTGGAAGTACAACTCACCCGTGAAGATGCCGAAAAGCGTGGCATTTTGGTGATTGCCAGAGTATTGATGCTGCAAGAGCTCAATCAGCAACTGGGACACAACCAGGTCGATCAATTACTGCGCGCTATTGCGAGTGTATTTTCCGACCTTGAAGAAAAATTTCCCGGCAGCCACGCCGGGCGTTTGAACGGTAGTGATTTCAGTTTACTGATTCCCACTGATTCACCTATTGATATTGTGAGCGCCGATATTTCGCAATCATTAAATTTCCAATTAATTGCCGGTGGTTTCGACAAAATCGCCGTACCACTTGCGCTCTGCAGTTTTAACCAGGGCGAAAAGCCTGGCCAGGTCATGCACAAGCTCGATGGTGCTCTTGCGCAAGCAGAATTAAAAGGCAACCGTGCAGTAGTTACAGTCGATGCTACGCATAACGAAGGGCGCGATTACGCCCAGCATAACCTGAACGAATGGCGTAGCAGTATTGAAGCAGCGCTGGCTGCCGAAGAGATTCGGCTGGCCAGTTTCCCGGTAAAAAATACCGAAGGTAAGTTGTTGCATCTGGAAACAGCGGCGCGTTTGAAGCTGGATAATGAATATCGCCCTGCTGGCTACTTTATGCCCTGGGCGGTACGCCTGGGAATTATGGCGGACATAGATCTCGCCGTATTAACTATGGCCATTAAACAATTGAAAAATCTGCAGCAAGATCTGGCTATCAATATCTCTGCACTCGCCCTATGCAATGCGCACTTCCGCGAACAAGCAATTGCGCTCCTAACAGAAAATCCACAGGAAGCAAAAAAATTGTGGTTGGAGTTTCCGGAGATTTGTGTACTGCGCCACTTGGAAGAATTGCGTGCATTTATTGTTCGCCTGCGCGCACTGGGCTGCAAAGTTGGCCTTGAACATGTGGGGCTGGAATTTACCCAATTCGGTAACTTGCAAGATATGGGGTTGCATTACTTAAAACTGGATGGCGCCATTACGCGTGCAATTAATTCCAACAGCAGCAGCCAAAGTTTTGTGCAAAGCTTGTGTACTTTGGCGCATTCGCTGGGCATTCAAATTATTGCCGAAGGGGTTAGCACTGACGATGAACAGGTAGTGCTATTAAAAATTGGTATGGATGGCCTGACCGGTACGTTTATTAGTTAACGTAGCTTTTATTAATCCGAGTACACGCCACTAGTTGTTAACTCAGCAAAAAAATCAAAACAATCCCGCAGTAGCTAACCGCTGGCGGGATTTTTTATTTCCCGCGAATATTACAATGGCAGATGATCACCATCATCCAGTAAATTCATCCCCTGACGTTTACCGCGTAATTCTCGCCGGGTAAGCAATTTGTTTTGCGCCGCTTCGGGCAAATCGGTAAAACGAATCACCCCCTGCTCCACCAGCAAATTCACCACGTCTTCCAATACCCGCGCCATGGTTTGGTCGGTCTGTTCCAGTGCCAGTTGTTCTACTGATTTTTCACTTTGGAAAAATTGCAGCAGCTCTTGCGCGTCATCGGCAATTTGCTCAGAAAAATCTTCGCTTGCTAGCTTGCTGATGGAAATGATTTCACCACTTTGATTGCGTTTTACGTACATAAAAGCCCCTGTAAAAAAATCCCGCACAAAGCGGGATTTTTCATTTCATTCACACACAAACCAGCTCATTAATCTGTAATCAACTTATTGTTGTTAAGCAACTGGGTAATAATTTGTTGATCCGTGGTTGCTCCACTGTAAAGCGACTGCAAATTCACGCCATTCAATACAATCTGCTGGGTCTCGGCACCGCTGGTATAACTAGCGCCCACCGAGTGAGAGTCAGCCGAGAAACCACCAGTGTGACTGATATGGATAATAGTATTGCCACCAGAAACTTCAAAGTGGAGGTAATTCGCCAGGTTGCCAGCACCATTGGAAGCACCTACAGACTCACCCTGTAACAAATCACGCAGATCCAGTACATCGCCACCGGTGGTATTGCTGCCAGCTGCAGCCGTTGCGAAATTCTGGATAGTGTCTACTGCAGGAGCACCTGCTGCACCCTGATCACCTAACGACCAGACAAACACATCCACAAAGTTTTCACCGGCTGAGCCACCTTCCAATGTGTCGTTACCGGAGCCACCATTAATACGGTCGGTTCCACTTCCTGTATTAATAGTGTCATTGCCACTACCGCCATTAATGATGTCCGAACCACTACCGGTGCTCAAATTGTCGTCGCCACCACCACCGTTAATAATGTTATTGCCATTACTTCCGTTGATGATGTTATTACCATTGCCGCCCGTGATGTATTCATTGGCTGAACTACCTGTGTAGTTACCAGACTCTGTTGTAGTGATATCAACCGTAGTGTACGCGGCCTTAAGAGTTACCACGGAAGAGGTTGAGGCAGTAAAACCACCATTGGCCTCTGTTGAGGTTACCTGCACAGTCAGGTGAGTCGCATTGGTGGTATAGCTACCCGGTAAACTCAACGTCAGGTTAGGTAAATCTGCCGCAGTAAACTGCCACACACCACCACCCAAATTAACACCTGCGTTAAAACTCAACCCGGTCGGCACACCACTCACCTTAATAGACAGGGTTTCAGAACCGTCGGTATCCACCAACTTGGTAATAATTGGGAACTTAACGCTAGTGCCACCAGTACCATGTGCCACTACCAACAGGGATCGACTAACCACTACACTGGGCGCGCTTGCTGCACCAACACCAATATTAACGTTTGCGGTACTGATTGCCCCCAAAGCATCGCGGATGGTGTAAGTGAAACTGGCGGGCCCCTCATAGTTACTTGTCGGTGTAAAAATCACATTTGCACCTACCAGACTGACACTACCATTCACAGCACCTTGCACACTGACCAAGGTGAAGGTGTCGCCATCCGGGTCTGAGTCGTTTGAAAGCAAAGTAGAGGTTGCAATGGTGATAGAACTATTGGTTGCTGCTGATGCCGTATTATCCACTGCAACTGGTGCACTGTTGGTACGTTCTACCAACAAATTCACGGTAGCTGTATCTGTGCCACCATGGCCATCACTGATCGTATAGGTAAAGCTGGCAGGACCTGTGTAGCCAGCTGTCGGAGTAAATACAACATTACCACCCACCAGGCTTACGGAACCATTCACCGCACCTTGAGCGCTGGTAATACTCAATGTATCGCCATTGGCATCAGTATCGTTCGCTAATAAGGTAGATGCATTGATAGTGTTACTAGCACCAGCAATAACTTTCATGCTGCTGTTCACGCTGGCGGGGCCAGAGCCCGCAAAACTGGTCAGGTAATAATCACCACCATCACCAGTACTGTTGTTTGTATGCAATGCGCTGAATTTAATACTGTTAAATACCACACTACCGGTATTTATCGAAAAGGTACCCGCTTCACTGGCACCCAGCAATCTGAACGTATTGGATGCCACCAATACACCATTGTAGTAGGCCTCCCATACACCGATTTCTCCACCATTCTCGCCCGGGAATAAGCGGTTTACACCAAAACTGGCCTGATTCAGGTTGCCATTAAAGGTCATCACTACCGATTCGGATTTACCGGTAGCCGTATCGTATTCAATCTGATTGGGGACGTCAGAAAAGGATCTGGGAGTACCCTGTACACCCAATGTATTTGCGTTGCCATCCACAGTTCCCAGGTACAGCGTGGTGGCCACACCGGCAGCGGTATAACCGGTGATATTGACAGACAATCCTTTACTATCCAGGTTGGTCCAATTGTCGGTTGCCGATAAATCACCAAAAGCGACAGAGTAAGCGGACAGCCCGGTAGGGTCATCTACTGCATCGGGAATCGTATTCGGCACTACAGTAATCGACACAGTGGCTGTGCTTGAACCACCCTGTCCATCACTCAGGGTGTAAGTAAAGGATGCAGGGCCGCTATACCCAGCTGCCGGGGTAAAGACGACATTGCCACCTACTATGCTCACTGTGCCATTTACGGCCCCCTGAACTGAACTGATACTCAGGGTATCACCGTCAATATCAGAGTCATTACCCAGGAGCTGGGCAGGTGTAAGCGTTAGAACGCCACCCTGCGATACAGTTGCCGTATCAGCTACAGCAGTTGGCCCGTCATTGGTACCCGCCACAGTGACGATAACTGTCGTTGTAGTTCCATCAACACTGGCGACTGTGAACTGCTCGGTTTTAGTTTCACCTTCTTTCAGGGCTTGAACCCCGGGCTTACTGTTGTCCAGATTGTAAGTCCAAACCCCAGCGGCATTAATAGAGAAGCTGCCATAGGTTCCCGCACTGTTGGTTTGCGCGATGAATGCCGCTTCACCGGTATCCGGATCAGTAATGGTGAGTGCGCCAGTTGCTGAGGATTGTGCCGGCGTATCTTCTTTCACAGAACCTGTACCAGTACTCAGCACTGCCGCATCGGCAACCGGATTAACTGTGATACTAACGTTGGCTGGTGTGGCATCTTCCGCCCCTAAATCGTCACGCGTTGCGTAACTGAAACCGGTACTGCCGTTCCAGTTAGCATCGGGCAAGAAGTAAACCGGGCCGGTTACCAAATCACCAGCCGCAATCGCAGTAGCCATGGTTGCATCGGTATACAACACACCGTTGGCCGGCAGGGATTTTATGATGTAACCAGCGACAGTGCCGTCGCTATCGGTACCCGCCAGATTAATCGTAATCAGAGAGTCTTCATTGCCGGCAGCAGTAACATTATTAGTTTCTGGAGCCAAATTCGTCGGAGCGGCCGGGTTTACCGTCACATTTACGGTGGCGGTGGCGGTGGCGCCACCCACATCAGTAATGGTGTAGGTGAAACTGTCGCTGCCGCTGAAACCGGCATTCGGGGTGTAGATTGGATTACCGGTAACCGCATCAATCACCACTGAACCATTCCCGTCGTTCACTTTGTAGGTAAAGCTGTCGGTCGTGGTTTCACTGCCGTTGTGGATATAGGTGAAGGTGCCGTCGGCATTCAGTGTCAGGGTACCGTTGGCTGGGCCAGTCACCAAAACCGCCGTTAATGAATCGCCGTCGGCATCAGTGTCATTCAACGTAATTTTGTTGGCCGCAGTAACTGTGAGCGTACCGCCTTCGGCAACAGTGAAGGTATCGGCGACAGCTACCGGCGCATCGTTTTGTGGAGTGACGGTGACATTCACAGTTGCGGTGGCCGTTGCACCACCAGCGTCAGTAATGGTGTAGGTGAAACTGTCGCTGCCGCTGAAACCGGCATTCGGGGTGTAGATTGGATTACCGGTAACCGCATCAATCACCACTGAACCATTCATCTTCATTAACTGAAACAGTATCGTCATTGGCCACAGGGGCATCATTCACCGGCGTTACGTTGATAGTAACGGTGACGGTGTTGCCGTCAACGGTACCGTCGTTCACTTTGTAGGTGAAGCTGTCGGTCGTGGTTTCGCTGCCGTTGTGGATATAGGTGAAGGTGCCGTCGGCATTCAGTGTCAGGGTACCGTTGGCTGGGCCAGTCACCAAAACCGCCGTTAATGAATCGCCATCGGCATCAGTGTCATTCAAGGTAATTTTGTTGGCCGCAGTCACTGTGAGCGTACCGCCTTCGGCAACAGTGAAGGTATCGGCGACAGCTACCGGCGCATCATTAACGGGAGTTACATTAATATTCACAGTAACGGTATTGCCGTCCACGGTGCCGTCATTCACTTTGTAGGTGAAGCTGTCAGCGGTGGTTTCACTGCCATTGTGAACATAAGTGAAGGTGCCATTGGCATTCAGTATCAGGGTGCCGTTGGTGGGGCCAGTAACCAGAACCGCTGTTAATACATCGCCATCGCCATCGGTGTCATTGAGTAATACGTCATAAGCCGCACCGGTCAGGGTGCCGCCTTCGGCAACAGTGAAGGTATCGGCGATAGCAACTGGAGCATCGTTTTGCGGTGTAACTGTGACATTCACAGTCGCCGTTGCAGTAGCACCACCAGCGTCAGTAATGGTGTAAGTGAAACTGTCGCTGCCGCTGAAACCGGCATTCGGGGTGTAGATTGGATTACCGGTAACCGCATCGATCACCACTGAACCATTCGCACCCTGGGTTACAGCTGTGACGTTCAGGCTGCCACCTTCTGCGTCGGTATCGTTGGTGCGCACTGCCACAACAACCGAGTCATCTTCATTAACTGAAACAGTATCGTCATTGGCCACAGGCGCATCATTTACCGGCGTTACATTGATGGTGACAGTAACTATATTGCCGTTGACTGTGCCGTCATTAGCACGATAAGTAAAACTGTCAGTAGTTGTTTCACTGCCGTTATGAACATAGCTAAAGGTGCCATTGGCATTTAACGTGAGAGTGCCGTTGGTTGGGCCAGTAACCAGATTGGCAGTCAGCATATTGCCCTCTGCATCTGAGTCATTCGCCAACACGCTGGTTGCGCCGCCAACCAGTACTGTGGCAGTGCCACCTTCTGCAACCACAATGCTGTCAGCAACCGCAATTGGTGCATCGTTTACCGGGGTGACATTGATATTCACGGTAACGGTATTGCCGTCCACAGTGCCGTCATTCACTTTGTATGTGAAACTGTCGGTAGTGGTTTCACTGCCATTATGGATATAGCTAAAGGTACCGTTTGGATTCAGTGTCAGGGTGCCATTGGATGGACCAGCGACCAATACGGCAACTAACGGATCACCATCCGCATCAATATCATTGGCCAACAGACTGGTAGCACCGCCATTTAGCGTGGTTGCTACGCCGCCCTCTGCCACAGTAATGCTATCCGCCACTGCAATCGGAGCATTATTCACGGGAGCTACCGCATTGACTGTCACAGTAACTGTCGCGGTTGAGGTTGCACCAAAACCATCATCAATGGTGTAGGTAAAACTATCGGTACCCACAAAGCCAGCGTTGGGAGTGTAGATGGGGTTGCCAGTAGCGATATCGATCACCACCGAACCATTGGCGCCCTGGGTTACACTAGTAACGCTTAAGGGGTCACCATCCGGGTCAGCATCATTCGCACGAACCGCAACAGCCACAGCCGTACTTTCGTCGGTAGTGGCATTATCGTTAACAGCGGTTGGAGCATTGTTAACAGCATTAACCCCGATAGTTACCGTACTGGTAACTGTGCCGCCATTACCATCGCTAACAGTAACTACAAAACTGTCACTGCCGCTAAAACCGGTTGCAGGTGTATAGGTGAATGTACCTGTGGCAGGGTTAAGCACCACAGTGCCGCTGGCAGGGTTGCCAGTAATGCTAAAGGATAAGGTGTCGCCATCCGGATCACTTGCGCTAACAGCGCCATTGACCGGCGTATTTTCATTGGTTGTAAGGTTGAGGTTGCTGGTTGCCGGTGCATCATTGACCGGGGTTACACCAATATTCACCAGACTGGTGGTAGTACCACCGTTACCATCGCTGATGGTAACTACAAAACTGTCGCTGCCATTAAAGTTGGTGTTGGGAGTGTAAACGAAGCTACCGGTAGCAGGATTCAGCGTTACCGAACCATTGGCTGGCACAGTACCCACAGCGAAAGACAAGGTATCACCATCCACATCCGATGCATTCACCTGGCCAGAGACAGGCGTATCTTCCGGCGTGGCCAAATTGAGATTGCTGGCGACTGGCCCATCATTTACCGGAGTTACGCCAATATTGATCAGGCTGGTTGTTGTGCCACCGTTGCCATCGCTAATGGTCACTACAAAGCTGTCACTGCCGTTGTAGTTGGCATTCGGGGTATAAACAAAATCGCCAGTGACCGGATCCAGAGTCACACTGCCATTAGCCGGCTGACCGGAAACACTGTAGGCCAGGCTATCGCCCTCCACATCCGTAGCAACAACTTGACCAATCAAGGCGGTGTCTTCCGGTGTGGTTAAATTTTGATTGCTGGATACCGGGGCATCATTCACTGGATTGATACCAATAGTGATCAGGCTGGTGGTAGTACCTCCCTTGCCATCACTGATGGTGACTACAAAACTGTCACTGCCGTTATAGTCTGCGTTTGGTGTATACACAAAACTGCCGGTAGCAGGATTCAAAGTAACAGTACCGTTAGTGGGTTGACCGGATACCGTATAACCCAGAGTATCGCCATCCACATCGCTCGCCACTACCTGACCAGTAATTGGCGTATCTTCATCAGTCACCAGATTCTGGTTGTTGCTCTCCGGGACATCATTCACCGGATTAACGCCAATAGTCACCAAACTGGTTGTGGTGCCGCCGTTACCATCGCTAACTGTCACGACAAAACTATCGCCGCCGTTGTAGTTGGCATTTGGCGTATACACAAAACCGCCGGTAGCAGGGTTGAGCGTCACAGTGCCATTGGTTGGTTGACCTGAAATGGTGTAAGTCAGGGTATCGCCTTCAATATCCTGCGCTACAACCTGGCCCGCTACCGGGGTGTCTTCATCGGTAGTCAGGTTTATGTCATTGGTGGTGGGTGCATCGTTTACGGCAGCAATATTCAGGTTGATAGTGGTAGTGCTGGCGTTGCCGCGGCTATCAGTCGCAGTCACGACAAAACTGTCGCTACCGTTGTAGTTGGCGTTCGGCGTAAAGGTGAATTGACCGGTAAGGGCATTCAAAACCAAAGTGCCATTAGCCGGCGCAGTGGCAACAGTATAAGTAATGGCATCGCCTTCAATATCCGATGCTATTACCTGGCCACTAATATTTTCATCTTCATTGCCAGAGAGGGTTTGATCGGTTACCAGGGGTGCGCGGTTAATATAGTCGCCATCGGTTTGATCCAGGTTGGGCGTAGTTCCCGAGGTAGACTGGTAACTAAAAGATTGGGAATCTGTTTCTTCCAGAATCCGGGTCAAGGCGACAAAACTATTGGTTCCATCCGAACCACCACCAGCGTTATTACCTGCGGCAGTTTCTTCCAATACTTCCAGCAGGTCACCGCCCTGCTCCAATACGGTTAATGCCTCTTGCACACTGGCATCATCCAACGCTGCTTCATTGGGATCAGTAGCAGTTTCATTGCTAAAGTCGCGACTCATCGCCACTTCCAAACCGCCGTTCACTAGCACAGGTTCGCCGTTACCGAAATCCAGTTGCACCTGGGCGCCTTGCGCCGTTACCAGGACTTCATTGTCATTTAGCACACTGCCCACCGACAGCGGACGCAAGCTGCCATCCGGTGCTTTAGCCCAGGCTTGGCCTTGAAGGAACGCAACTGTTGCAACGGCATTACTCATAACTGACTCCAGGTCACTTTGAAATGTGAACAAACTCACACTGAGGGTATGATCTGCAGTCTAGTTACTGAGGAAACTTGCGCCATTGGACTAAAGGACAATAAACGAAGTTTTTTTATTGCCTTAAAAGAATAATGAATGGAATAGCGGGAGTTTTGATTAAAGAGTTTTAAGCGCCACCCCAAAACTGGTTAAGCGCAGCCGATTAAGACAGAAATAGAATCAAGGGATTAACAAACCCTGGCTATTACAACGACCAATTAAGAATTAGCCGTAATCACCAATACCAAATGGAGGCGGTCGCGAACCTTCAGTTTCTCAAAGGCGGAGCCTAAATGGGCTTTAACGGTACGCTCGGTAATTTCCAGCGCGCGTGCAACTTCTTTGTTGGTTTTACCCGCCGCCACCAATTCAGCAACTGCCAGCTCGCGGCTGGTAAGTTGGGACAAATCTACTTTAGTGCCATTAGCAGTGCCGTTAACCGGTTTGACAGGAGCAGCTGGTAAATTGCGCGCGGTAGCCAGCACCAGTTGCCGCATCAACTCTGCCCCCAACCACATACCACCGGCTGCCACTACCTGAGCCACCTGCTCCAACACCACAGGTACGGCCAGGTAATGCACGTAACCACTTGCTCCCGCCTCTAGAGCGAGGCGTGCCTGCTCGGCAGATTCCACCAGTGTCATAGCAATAATTTTTTTACCGCTCGCGGCCAGTGACTCAAGCCGTACAATATCATCAACATCGCGCAGCAGTAGCCACACACAATCTGCCTGCGCCAATGACTCTGCATCTACAGCAATAAATGCCGCAGGAAAAGCTTGCTGCCAGCGTGGCGACTGAATGTCTGCCGGTGCGATAAACAAGTGTTGGGTCATCGTTCAGTCATCGCATTTTGCTGTGCGCGCAACACAGGTTTTAACAAATACGCCAGTACCGTTTTCTTACCGGTGAGAATATCTACTTGCGTCATCATGCCCGGCATAATCGGCAAGGCCGGATCGAAACCCGCGCGCTCGGTACGCACGCGCACAATATAAAAGGTGCGCTCTTTTTCGTCGGTAATAGTGTCAGGACTAATGTGTTCCACCTTGCCGCGCAAACCGCCGTAAACCACAAAATCGTACGCAGTAAACTTCACAATGGCTTCCTGGCCAGGATGCAAAAACGCAATATCTTTAGGTGATACTTTTGCTTCCACCAATAAATCATCATCGAGCGGAACCATCTCGATCACTTCATGCCCCGGTTGCACCACTCCACCCACAGTATTGGTAAACACCCGCTGCACAGTCCCGCGTACAGGCGAGCGAATTTCGGCATATTTAATTTTATCGGCAAGGCCGGTGCTGCTTTCGCTCAGCGCGGCAATTTTACTTAAGACTTCTGATAACTCAGCGCGCCATTTATTACTGGCTTGCAATTCTGTTTCGCGCAACTTCCCTTGCGATTCTTCAATTGCCAATATCAAGCGCGACTCTTGCGCAGCCGCTTGTTCACGCGCGCCTTTGGCATTGGCAACCTCGCCTTCCAAACGCAAAATTTCCACTTCAGAAATAGCACCACTCGCCAATAACGGCTTGGTCACATTTAATTCTTGTGTCGCCAACTCCAGTGCACGCGTTGCCTGGGTTAATTTTGCACGGACTTCATTTAATTCTTCAGTGCGTTGATCCAACTGACTGCGCGCAATAGTTAATTGCTCATCCAATTCCTTGCGGTTGGATACATAAAGATTGCGTTCGTGGGCGGCAATGTCCGGCGCTTCGCTGGATAAATCATCTGGCAATGTAAATTCAACGTTGGAGGTCAGCGCTTGTAAACGCGCCGCGCGCGCCTGCAGCGATAAATATTCCGCGCGATTTTCGCGGAAGGTAGAAATAAAACGCGTGGGGTCGATACGCAGCAACAAGTCACCTTTGTTCACCACCTGTCCTTCGCGCACCAACACTTCCTGTACCACACCTCCATCAAAGGATTGGATCACTTGCAGTTGCGATGAGGGAATCACTTTACCTTCACCGCGCGCCACCTCATCCAGCGGCGCAAATGCAGCCCACACCAGCAAGATAAAAATAATCAGCGCAATCACACGCAATAACAAGCGCGCTTTTACTGGCTCCTGCTGTAAACGCGCCCAATCAGAATCCGTTACCCAATCTTTAGGTTGCTCATGCAGCGGGTCCAACCAGCGCGCATAGGCTTTATCAATCACTTTGCTGGCGGGAATGCCAAGTTTATTTAGCCCACGCCCCAGTTTTTCAAACCAGATTTTATCGCGCGAGCTATTTGTTTGGGGTTGAGTAGCGCCGCTCATCAGGATGCCCTCCCGATACGGCCCTGACGCAAAGCTTCTACCACCTGATCTTTAGGGCCGTCCGCCACAATCTTGCCACCGTCAATCACGATAATGCGATTGACCAATTCCAGTAGCGAGGTACGATGCGTAATCACCAGCAAGGTTTTGTGGGCAGCAAACTGCAACAGGTTGCGTTTGAACTCCTCTTCACTGGTGTGATCCATGGAACCGGTGGGTTCATCCATTAACAAAATCGGTGGATCATTCAGTAAGGCACGCGCAATACTCACCGATTGACGCTGACCACCGGACAATAGTTGACCGTGCTCGCCCACCGGCATTGCTAAACCCATAGGATGCTGATTTACAAATTCGGTCAGGCCACTTAAACGCACAGCTTCCAGAATCATTTCATCGGTTGCATGGGTTGCACCCAGCGCAATATTGTCACGCAGTGAACCAAAAAATAAATTCACATCCTGGGCCACGTATCCCATATTACGGCGCAACTCGGCCGGGTCTAATTGGCGAATATCAATTCCATCCAGCAACACAGTGCCCGCGCTAGCTTCATACAAACCGGCAATTAATTTTTCCAGCGTAGTTTTACCCGAACCATTGCGGCCCAATACTGCGACTCTCTCTCCGGGATTAATTTTGAAGGACACATCGCGCAAGACTTCGCGCTCATCCTGCGGATATTGAAACGCAACTTTTTTAAACTCGATTCCGCCCTGCAAGCGTGGGCGACTAATCCATTGTTTATCCAATGGACGTTCCACCGGTTTTTCCATAATTTGTTCGAGTGCGGTCAACGCAGTTGCGGCGCTGTGATACTGCATCAACAGACCAGCCGTTTGGCCAACAGGTGCCATAATGCGCGATGAGAGCATATAAGCCGCAATCAACCCGCCCTGGCTTAAGTTGCCCTCAATGATTTGATAAACACCGACGATAATAATGACTACCGAAACCGCCTGTTGAATCCAGGCAGTAGTGCTCCCCACAGAGCCGGACAGTAAACGCATTTTCACGCCCACGCGCGATACCAGCAGCGTGGTTTTCTCCCAAATGGATTGCATGCGCCCTTCAGCGCCCAATATTTTTAGCGTCTCCAAACTGGAAAGGCTTTCCACCAGAGTCGCATTGCGCTGCGCCGATGCCTGCATGGAATTTTCTGACAGCAAATGCATTTTGTGCTGCACTGCCGCGGTGTAAATCATCACTAATATAACGCCCACCAACACCGGAAAAATCAGCGGCCAGGAAATCAGCAACACTACAATCAGAAACAACAATACGAACGGCAAATCTACCAACGCAAGAATCGTCGCAGACGAAATAAAACTGCGCACCGCCTCAAAGGATTGCAATCCTGCGGCAAATGAACCAACAGAGGCTGGACGCTCGGATAACTTCATGCCCAATACCCGCTCCATAATGCTAGCGGAAAGCGTGACATCGACACGGCTCGCTGCAAGATCCACAAACCAGGCGCGCATCATACGCAAGACAAAGTCGGCACTGATCGCAATCAACATTCCGATAGATAAAATCCAGAGGGTATCCGTTGCGTGATTCGGCACCACCCGGTCATACACATTCATGACGAATAAGGGTGAGACCAGTGCGAAAAAATTGATTAATAAAGCCGTCAGCAATACATCGCGATACAAATATTTATGCTGCGCGATAACGCCCCAAAACCAATGGGCATCGCGATTTTGCTGGCCGCTGGTTTTGGCAATATCTGTTACTTGCGCAGCGAAACGCTCGGTTGGACGCGCATAAATTACGCGCCCGGTATATTGTTCGGCCAATTCACTGGCGGACATATGCACGCTGGCATCACCCAGATCAGGAAAAATCACCCGCGCTTTGCTGTTATCCAGCGACAAGAGCACACAGGCATTATTGCCATTTAGCAATAACACCACCGGAAAAAGCGCAGGGTTTAGTTGTTCGAGCGAGCGTTGGGCAATTTTGCTGGTAAGGCCAGCACGAGTAGCAGCGCGCGCAAATAATGAAGGGGTTAAATCTGCATCTAATGGCAAGCCAGCGAGTAATGCTTCGCGCGTCGCCGTTAATTGATGGTTACGGGCCAGAACCAACAAACACTCAAGCAAAGGGCCGCCTTTGTGGGCGCTAGCGGCATTATCCAATGCGGGTTGTACATCAAGGTTCATGATTGCTCCGTCACTCGTGCAAAACGCTATAAATCAGTGCCAGTTCGCAAACCTGCGTAATAAGGCCCCTGTAATATAGATGGCGATTTATTGCATAGCAATTTCCCTGCGTTTTTTTAACTCGTGCGATGAATTTTGTTATTCGAACAAACATAAAAAAGCGCATCAACCTGGACGACTTGATGCGCTCTTAATCCTGTCAATCATTAATCCGTATAACAATTAATCCGCTCAGCAGACTGCAGATTTACTGGCGACTGCGCGTAACGGTTACATCCACACGGCGATTCGCTGCTTTACCTGACAGGGTATTGTTGTCAGCAGTAGGGCGAGTTGCGCCGAAGCCATCCACCGTCATAGGCACAGTTTCCAATCCATTTAGCACAAAATAATCGCGCACACGCTGGGCACGCGCTTTTGATAATGGAATATTCAGCGCATCAGTGCCGGTATTATCGGTGTGGCCTTCAATTTTAATTTGCACCACATTTTTGGTCGCCTTGATATCGGCCACTAGCGCATCCAGTTTTTGTGCTGCACCCGGTTTTAATTCCGAGCTGCCAACGTCAAATAGAGCATCACCACTCACTGGCGTTAACTCGCTAATCAAGTCGGCCCGGCTTAACGCGGTAGGCGCATCATTCGGGCAAGCCGATTCGGAAATTTTCAGCGAATCCTCTACTTTCACATCATGCAGAATACCCAAACCATCGCGCACAATTCCCAAGGCTGGCAGCAGGCTACCCATTGCCGCCAATGAGCGGGCATGGGCAATCTCCAAATCACCTTCCGCGGTAATTAATGCGCGACTCGCCTGGAAATATTCATTTTCGGCATCAAGCAAATCCAACAAAGTGCGCTGGCCAATATTAAATTGCTCAGCGTAGGCAGCACGTACTTTATCGCTGGATAGTTTGTGCTGTTGCAAAGAAATTAATTGCTCGCGAATACGTTGGGCATCGTTGTAGGCAATCTGGGTGTCCTGGCGTAAATCCACACAGGCTTGATCACGCAAATCTTTGGCCTGGTTCACTTGTTCCAATGAACGACGCACCGCTGCACGGTTAGCTCCACCACTATACAAGTTGTAAGTAATTGCCAATTCAACAGCGTTCTCATCGCCCCAGGAATCCGGGTCAGTGCGATTATCAAAACCATTTTGGTTGCGACTGGTTACGCCGCGCGCGCGCAGTTCCGCTTTGGGGTAATAACCGGAGCGCTCCACTTTTACTGCTGCTTGCGCGGCACTGATATTTTTAATGGCTGCGTGAAATGCAGGGTTTCCCTGATAGGCCAGCACCAATGCTTCACGCACCGAGGGGGGCAATTGTTTGGTGGCCAAATCACTCGGCGTTAACTCTTCTGCCGGCAACTGCCCTACTACACGTAAATAGCGCGCAGCCACATCATGTAAATTGGATGCCTCTGTTAACAAATTGGATTCTGCCAATGCCAAACGACCGGCTACCTGTTCCAGATCCACACGACGACCAACACCGGTAGAAACACGCTCTTCAATCTGTGCGTAAACTTCGCGATGCTTTTGATAATTGTTGCGCGCAAGGTCAACCAAATCACGGTTGCGTTTGACATCTTCGTAAGCACGCACCGCTTCCAGGGCAGTAGTTTCTACTGAGCCCAATAATTCGTAATAGCGCACCAAGCGAATACCGTCCATACGCTTCACTTCACCTGAGGTACGGAAACCGTCGAATAGCATTTGCGTCAGGGTCACTTGCCCCTGCCCGGTTGAATAGGTGCCGCGACCATCGTAATCGCGCGAGGTTTCACCGGAAGTTGCCGACAAATCTACTGAGGGCAAATAGCCGGCACGAGCAACTCGAACATCCAGAGCTGAGGCCTTAAATTCATGCCAGGTGGCTTGCACATCCGGATTGGATTCTATGGCTTTCAGTGCGGCATCCTTTACTGTGCTTTGAGCAAAAGCAGCAGAAGACAATGCACATAGCGAAATAAATAGCAGGGATTGTTTGAATGAGCGACCGGGAGGTAAAAGTGAACGGATCATTAAGATATTTTCCGATTTTATAAATGTTAGAAATTCAATACGTTTTATGTCCCTAACACTAAGGCGCCCACACTCCCAACCTACTTGATGGGCACCGGGTATATCTGCATTTTAGCCAACCTGAGGCAAATACCCCTTACAACCACAGGTTCCAATAAAATATTGGCAGGTGAATTGGCATCTGGATTATAGCCATGCCTTTGGCACAAAAAACAACCAAACCTTGGTTTTCATCATAACTCAACGCAGATTTATTCCACAATAGAATTTGCAAGTGTGATCAATATCACATTGCTATAACCAAAATACTGGTTATCGCTTTATACATAATCCCCATTACGACGATAAATGTGGATAGCAAAATCCAACTGATCCACCAGGCCATCAGCTTCTATCTGCATACGCAAATCGTCTGTCATCCGCCAGGCGAAAGGAGTCATTGCCAATAGCGCCTGACATAGGGCTTTATCCTTCATTACCAACTCCGATGACAGCCGCTCCTGCCCTAATAGCTTGAAGCCAGTCGGAACTGGCGGCGCCTCATGGGGCCGCACCTCGCTATATATACGCTGCCGCAACGCCAATAGATGATTTTCAGCGGGCGCAACTATAAACAAAAGTCCATCACCCTTTATTACACGCCATAACTCTGCGTCTTTGCTGGGTGCATAAATGCGGGTGATTACATCAATCGATTGATCTGCCAAGGGCAAATCAAAACTCGATGCCACTGCAAACAAGCAACGGTTTTTATCAAGTACTGATTTAGCAGCAAGCCTTACACCAACTTTGGCGATATCCAGCCCATAAATTTGTGCATTAGGTAAAGTTTCCGCAAGCCCACGCGTGAAATAGCCCTCACCGCAACCTATGTCTAACAGGCTTTGGGTTTGTGCCGGGATTAATGCCTGTAAACGCCTTTTTAGCGGTTCAAAAAAACCAGCTTGTAAAAACTCACGACGTGCTTGTAATTGCGCTTTTGCATCACCCGGTTCACGCGAGTTTTTATGATGCACCGGCAATAAATTGAAATAGCCTTCTTTGGCGCGATCAAACTGGTGGTGGTTTCCACAAGCCAGCCCGTGCGAATTAGCTTGCAATGGTAACTTGCATAAGGGGCAACGCAAATCTTTCATAGAGCACAAAATCTTTGTTGGAAAAAGCTACAGAAAAATAAGCGCGCAGGATGGCGACTCACTAGTGAATAAGCAAGTCATTGGTTTGGAAAAAACGGAGGCTTCTGGTTATTCAGTGCAGGCAGCCTCCGGTTTCAAATGAATATTAACTTTCTTCAGGCACCTCGTAGCGATCAATAATGTCGCGCACCAAACCGCTACGCACTATATCTTCACGCTCAAACTCGTGCACATATACATTTGGCAAACCTTGCAAGCGCTCAACCGCATCGGCCAAACCGTTGGGGCCGCGAATATCGCTTTGCTTGATATCGCCATTAATCACCACTTTACAGTCTTCACCTATGCGCGTTAAAAACATTTTCATTTGCGCAGGACTGGTGTTTTGCGCTTCGTCGAGAATAACAAAGGTTTTGCTGTTGAAGGTTTTACCACGCATAAACGCCAGCGGCGCAGCCACTATGCGACCATGGCGCAGGCAGTAATCCACAGTGCCAGCTCCCAAACGCTCGTTCAGAATATCGCGGAAGGCATCGATATAAACCGAGAATTTCTCATCCAGGTCACCCGGTAAAAAGCCCAGGTTTTCACCGGACTCCACCGCAGGGCGCGTAAGGATAATTCGCTCAATCCGCCCGGACTCCAGCGCTTCCGCCGCTAACGCACCCGCACAATAGCTTTTACCTGTACCGGCAGGGCCAATACCAAAAGTAAGCATATGGGTGTTAATCGCGTGGATATATTCTTGCTGGGATTTTGTTTTCGCGCGAAGCGGTTGGGGAGAGCGAGGGGGAGAGTAAGCGGTTTCGAGTTGTTGCGAGCGGGATTTGAGGTCGACGATATTGTCATCAGTCCGTTGGTGTTGATTCTTTCGCGACTTATGCCGTGACGTTGAGTAGTTGTTATCGTCAAAGTGTTGGTGATTTGCACTGCGTCTGGCATGCGATTTTTTTGCCATAAATCATAATCCCCTTCAGGTCGGTAAGTATCACGAGTATTTAAAGCAATACCCGGTAGTATGAGTCACCCGATTTACGCAATTCGTTAGTGTGGATTACATGATGTGCCGCTTCACCTCCTATTAATTAGATCTGTTTAAAAACTGAATTCAAACAAAAACACGTCAAGTAAAGCAAAAGGCTATGACAGAAATATGACGGCAGATGGAGTCAATTTTTTCGCGTTAAGTACTTTTATTCTTGCGAAAAGCACTCTTGCAAATTCCAAATTTGCTCGCGATTCTGACCTGCAGTCACCTTCTAAAAAAGCAACCGATTGTGGTTCAATTTGTAGCGGGCAACTACTGGTTGTGTTCGTCACCCTTGATTTGATACTAGGCTTATTTTTGATTTGGGTCAATCACTTCTTTGCAATAAAAGTGACATAGCTCTTTTTAGTACCCGCCGCCTTGCCCGATGCTTTTACTTTATCCGGCCCCTGGTAGCGCCCTTTCAAACCAGGCATACCAATAGTCTCAAAGGAAACATCCAGATAGCGCTCAATACTTTTGCACAGATTCCACTCTTTAGCATCCACCAGAGTTACCGCCCTGCCCTCGGCATCGGCGCGACCGGTACGGCCGATGCGATGCAAGTATTCATCACCCGAATGCGCCACATCGATATTCACCACCAACTCAACGCCGGGAATATCCAGGCCACGCGCGGCAACATCAGTCGCCACCAATAATTGAGTGCGCCCCTGACGGAAATGCTCCAGGGCAATTTTGCGCTGGTCCTGGGTGATATCGCCGTGCAAGCAACTAACGCGATATTTGTTGTAGCGCAGGAAATTATCCAACTGCGTTGCCCGTGCTTTGGTGTTGGTAAAAATGATCGCTTTTTCAAAGGTGGCTTTTTGCAGCAGAGCGACCAGCAACTTTTCTTTGTGCTTGTAATCATCCGCCAACATCATTTGCTGGATGATCGCATTAGGCCTTTCATCCAGATAGATTTCTTCTGCCTCACCCAGAATGACCTGCTTGATCAAATGACGCAGACCTTTTTGCTCCATAGTGGCGGAAAACAAAAGGGTCTGACGCTCTGCACGGCAGCTGGTGGTAATTTTGAGCACATCTTCACTCAAGCCCATATCGAGCATGCGGTCCGCCTCATCCAGCACCAAAAATTCCAGGCCGGAAAACTCGGTAGATTTCAGCATCACATGCTCAGCCAAGCGCCCGGGTGTACCTACGACAATTTCCGGGTTTTTGCGTAACATGGCTTTTTGGTATTTCAGTTCCTCGCCACCGCAAATCATGCCCACCCTCATACCGGTGAACTTCAGCAACTGCTCGGCATTTTTTACTATCTGCCGAGCCAGCTCGCGGGTGGGAGTTAAAATCAGCATGCGGGTCGAACTGGGGTTTACCGAAGGTCGACTTAACATCGCCTGTAGCGATGGCAAGAGAAAAGCGACTGTCTTACCACTACCGGTTTTGGAGCTAACAATCAGGTTCTTGCTATCCAATACTGCCGGAATCGCCTTGGCCTGCACCGGTGTAGGCTGCTCATAGCCCAACAGGTCAATGGCCTTGCGCAATTGGCTATCGCTAATCAGGTCATGGAAGCTGGACTGAGTCATGGTAAACCTCGATAAAAGTCAGGAATAAGCAAAAAGGCCGCGCAATCTACGCAGGGTTGAACAATATTTCAACCAAAACT
>JAGKWY010000196.1 GCA_021151625.1 Gammaproteobacteria bacterium
TCTTGTCAAATCTTTGTTAGAAAAAATTTCTGCAGTGGACACATGGCAATCAGGTTGCACAACCAGAAACCATTTTGCTGGAGTTTTGACAGGCAAAAGCTGTTCGCCCACCCCTTCGGCCCAGGCTGTTTGCGCATTTATAAAGACGGGAACATCTGCTCCCAGTGTTAAACCTATCGCCTGCAATTGTTCTTTGCCCAGGTTGCAGCCCCATAGATAGTTGAGTGCAACCAGGGTGGTGGCAGCATTACTGCTGCCTCCTCCAATTCCCCCTCCCATGGGCAGGCGTTTTTCCAATTGGATATTCACGCCGGCATTGGCAGGTTTGAAGGGCGCAAGTGCGCGCACCGCTTTGATAATCAGGTTTTGCTCGAAAGCAACACCGGGAATTTCCGGCTGCAGGCTAATGCTGTTGTCAGTAGTGGGCGTGAAGCTGATGGTATCGCCGTAATCGAGCAACTGAAACAGGGTTTGCAGGTTGTGGTAACCATCGGCGCGACGGCCAGTGATATGCAGGAATAAATTCAGCTTGGCCGGTGAGAGCAGCGTTAGGGTCGGCATAGTTTTATCTTGCGTTGGTTTTATTGTTGAGGGCCCAGTTGCCATTGGCGAATGGCGAGAATCAGGCGGACATCCTGATATTCCGCCGTAATCTTGCCCGGCAGGGCGAGCGTTTTACCATTGAAAGTTTGATCACGGTAATTGCTGTAGGTGATTAGCCAGTCGCCCTGTTGCAGTTGTGCGATAAGTCCTGCATCGTTTTGTTCCAGGCGGGTAATGCGGCCTTTGGGAGCCGGCACACCGCGCACCCAATAGGCTAGTTGGGTGACTGGTAAGGTCCAGCCCAGTTGTTTTTTGATGAGTGCTTCCGGGGTTTTGGCCTCTTGTGCTGGCTCGCCGGTTTGCTCCAGTCGCACGTTGCCGGGTTGGCCGGAAATGATCATGCGTTTCTGGCCGAGTGGTCCGGCGAGGTTGAGCTGGTAACTGGCAGTTTGCTGTACCCATTTCAGGCTGGCGCTACCGCTGTCTTCGGCGGTGCGAATCCCCAATTTTCCACTCAGTTGCCAATCGCCAATCGCTTGCACTTGTTGCTGGTGTTCGCGCAGGTTTGCGGGTGGCGTTAAGCCGGGGCGATGGACGCATGCAGCTGTTGCCAGTACCAACATGACTAGGGCGCAACGGCCAATTACACGAGTGATATTCATAGGTCTGCCTTGAGGCGTTGCAGGGTTTCCTGGATAACCGGGTCGCCCGGTGCGAGTTTAATGCCTTCTTCCCAGATGCGGCGCGCCTCATCCTTTTCACCTATCACCCAAAGTATTTCACCTAGATGGGCGGCAATTTCGGCGTTGGGGCCAGCATTAAATGCATTGCGCAGTTGGCTGAGCGCTTCGGGGTACTTGCCCAGGCGATAGAACAACCAGCCCATAGAATCCATAATCGCAGAGTCATCAGGTTTCAGGCGCAGCGCTCTGTCCAGCAGCTGCTGGGCTTCATCATAGCGCTGGGTGCGGTCAGCCAGAATGTAGCCCAGTGAATTAAGGGCAGACACATTATTGGCGTCCAGTTTGAGTATTTGGCGCAAGTCCTGTTCGGTCGCGCCCAATCGATTGCGCTGGTTGTTGAGCATGGCGCGGGCGAACAGCAGGCGGGTGCTGTTGGGGTAATTAACCAGCCCTTCACTCAGAACCTTGTCCGCTTCAGTCAAATAATTGTGTTTGACCAGGGTTTGCCCGTGCAGGGTGTAAAGGGCTTCGCTTTGGTCGGGGAAGCGCAGGCGCACTCGGTTCATATGTTGCTGGGCACTGAGGAAGTCCTGCTGGCGCACAAAAATATCCAACAGGCTCAGGGTGGCAGAAAGGAAGTCGTTGCCGCTATCTACCTGCAAATAATGGATGATGGCTTCGGCAGAATCCTGGCGCGCTTCGGCCATACGGCCCAGGTAATAATGAGCGGTGGACAGGTGTTGATCCTTGTCGAGCAGCTCTTCAAAGGTTTTGCGCGCAGTTTCTGTGTCCTTGCGCTCTATGGCAATTATGCCGAGCGAGAGCAGCAGGTCGCCGTCACCCGGGCGCTGCTTCACCAGTATCTGGAATTGCTGCTGGGCCAGATCCAGATCGTGGTGGGTGAGTATGCGCGCATACTGCTGGCGTAGGCTGGTGTTGTCCGGGTAGAACTCCAGCAGGGCGGCCATTTTGGCAATGGCTTCCTGGTCGCGCTTGAGTTGGTGCAGCAAATTGGCTTCCAGGATGGCCGCCGGAATGCTGCGCGGATGCAGCTTCAGTGCTTGATGGGTGAGATTCATCGCCTCCTGATATTTGCCTTGTTGTTGCAGCAGTATGCCGGTTCCAACAATGAGCTGCTCATCTTGTGGGTGCTGTTGCAACTGGCTGGCAAAATCACTTAGCAGCTTTGCTCGCTCTTCATCATTCAGGCGCGCAGCGTTGGCGGCAATATTCTGGAACAGTGGCTCGCCCCCTTCATCCAGCAGGCGCACCGAATAGTTAAAGGCCTCGCGCAGTTGCCCGGCTTGCAGGTAAGCCATAGAGGTATTGGCGAGGGCATCTTTATTGTGCGGGCTGGCATCGACCCAGATGCGGGTCATTTCCAGTGCCAGCTCATTGTTATTCATATAGCGGGCAATCAGTGTGGCGCGCTCCGCAATTTGCGGGTCATGGGTTTCGCGTGCCTGCTGGGTGTAGTTGCTTAGCGCCAGGTCGTATTGGGCGCGGCTACCAGCAATTTCAGCGGTCAATAGTGAGTAGAGTGTTTCAGTGGGAAAGGGGCGTGCCGGTTGCTCAATGCGCACCTCTATTGGTTGTTTGGGTGCGATTTCCTCGGGTTCCGGGGCTGCCACAGTACGGGCGGATTGCAAGCTGCAGCCGCTCAGGACCCAAAAGAGTGTGACACTGGAAAGGATTAGCGGGCGATGTTTGACCATGCTCAACCGGTGAAAGATTAACGGCGTGCTGAACGGCAGCACGGCCAGTCATCATATTAAAGTCCGGTGCGCCGTGCCAGTGCAGGATGGGTTTCCATCAGGTTGCGGGTGTAAAGATAGGTCTGCTGGATCAAATAAGCGTCGCCGCTGGCTCTGTGGCGTTTGATATCCAACTGCTTCGCCAGGCGTTTCTTGGCTTCATCCCACGCCAGCAACTGGGCTTCGGTGGCGATCATCTCGATAGGGCTTAAGTGAAAGACAGGGTTGATTCGGGCGGCAAAAAATAAACGGTTCAACCAAGGGCTATCGTGGGTCCATGCATCGCTGTAGGCGGTGATTTCGCCAATGAAGTGGTTGAGTTCGGTACAAATTTCCTTGGGGCAACGCCCCCGGCTTTCTACCAGTTCACGCGAAATACCGTGCACGGTTTGGGCATTGCTGCACCAGTGTTGCCAGTCAGGTTGGGGGCGGATCAGGGCGCAGTAGCGCTCGCCGCTACTTTTGACTACGCCTATTTCAATGGGATAACTGCGTGAGCCAAATCCTGAGGCTTCTATATCTATAATGGTTGGGCAGCCGTGTTTACGCATAAAGCATCTGTTCCCCGATATTGCGTTTGAGTATAGGTGGATAAGCAAAAAACCG
>JAGKWY010000103.1 GCA_021151625.1 Gammaproteobacteria bacterium
CTTGTTCAGGGCTTGCGCCTTGTAAATCCAAACCAATTGCGCGATAGGAACCTGCGGTTGGGTGGTTAATACTGGTTTCCCAACCTTCTTTCGGGCTCCATAAGCCCATTTCTTCATATAACTCACCACCCATTTTTCCGGCAGCGCCGGATTGAATGGTTGCACCATTGAGGGTGAATTCGGCGGTGAGGTTAATTAAATAACCCGGTAACGTTTTAGGGAGTTTTGCGGGATCAATTGAACCATCTGTTTCCGGTGCTGGCAAACGGCTGGCGATAATATCTTCATCGGCTGGTGTTGCCGGTTTAAAACTGAGTGCAATGGTTTTACCCGCAAGTTTTGCTGTGGGTTCTTCGATAGTGATTAACGATGAACCCGCATAACCCATATTTTCAGTTGCCAACATATATTTGAATTTATGGCGCAGGTTATTGGGGACTTCGTTAAAAGTCTGACTGGTGATAATGCGGTTGTACGGCAGACCAGCAGCAAGCGGTCTTGCGGGTAATATTTTAATTTCCTGCAAACCGAGCACTTCACCTACTGTGGAATCCGGATTCTGATTTTCTATGTAAGTTTTTAATTGATTTTGAAATTGCGTTAATTGCGCTTCGATATCTGCTTGCGGCACATTTTGAACCCAGCCTTCCTGCTCATTCACAATTGATTTGGTCTGGATGGTAGCGGCCAGTGCTTCGGCATCAAACGGGACTTGGTCTTTTAGATTCATTCCCGCGGTGAAATCGTATTGCTTGAAACTGGCATCCATGGGAATCCAGCTATCACCCGCCAGCTCTTTCATTCCACGGCTAGGGAAGTAATCTACGTAGGCTTCTACCCATACGTGCTCCAGTTTGAATTTGGCAATCTTGCCGCCATCCAGTAATCCCACAATGGGCACACCGCCCATTCCCAAAATAGCTTGTGCCGCTTCCGGCGTTTTGGCATCGCCTACCCAGTTCATTACTTTCTCTGCTGGAATCTCTACGGTGCCATAGGCGTAACGCGCAGGAACATTTGCCGCACGCAGCAAGGCAATTAGTAAACTCGCGGTATCAATAGCATTACCTTGTTTGGTTTCCAGCGTGTGCTGTGCGCCTTGAATTGAACCGTAGCTGGGAATAAAGCGGATGTTGTTATGCACCCAGGTATAAATTTCAATACTGTTGTTATGCAATTGCGCAGCAAGCGCTTTTATTTCCGGTGTTAATTGAACTTCAATGTTTTCGGTTAATGCCGCTTGCAATTCTGTATTGGCAGCATTGGCCATAGCTTGTGCAATTACACCGGGATCAGTTTCACCTGCTTGTGCGAGTTGTGCGTATTTCGCATAGGGGTTTAAACCCAACGTTGCTTGTAAATCCTGCGGATTATCCACGGGTTCACGTACAGTTTCATCTGGCGCTTTCCAGGGCAAGCTTTCCGGTGTAGCAGGAGTATGCGTGGGTTTAAATTGTTCCTGTTCAAGTGTTTCATTGAGTTGCTCAAGCGCTTGTTCTTGTGCACTTGCGGATTGGGCACTCACTAATGCAGCAAGTTGCTGCCTGGTTTGTGCATAACGGCTTTTAATGTGATCGAGCGCTTGTGTGTGACGTTCTTTAATTAATTTTTTAGCGTCGTCGCTGAGCGAATTGCCAGCAGCAGCCGCTTCTTGCTCGAATTGTGTTGCTTCAGTTTCAAATGCAGTAATCGCTTCTTGATAGGCCGCATCAATACTGGTGCTCAGGGTTTGGAGTTCAGCCAGCTCTTCACTGGTGATTGGCCCATCGCCAAATACACTGGCGAAAGCACTTTGGAACCAGTTTTGATCTGCTTCGCGCTGCTCAATCGCTTGCGGTAATTCCAACACGATTTTATCGCGCAGTTTTGCCAGGCGATTGCTGAGTTTTCTCTCTGGCGTAGTTTCTATTGCTGCTTCTAATGCAGCTTCGCGCTGATCCTCTTTGTTTATTTCGTTAGCAACTGCGGCAGCGGCCACCCACGCGCAAGCCGAGCAATTAGATGCACAATGGCGCGAGGCATTCCGCAAAAACGATGGTGAGCTAACCAAAGAAATTCGCACGATGAAAAGCAACGCGCAGGAGTCGCGCGATTTTTCCGAAGAGTACGAAGCCTTGGCCAATGCACTCAAACCAGAGTTTGAGCTGATCCAGATAGATACAGCTTTTGCACGCAAAGCGCATATCGAATCACTCAAAACTTTGAAAACGCTTTACGTTGATTACATGCTGGAAAAATCTGCCGCTGATTTATTTTCATTACCAGAAGCCAAAATATTTTTAGCCTGTGTTAATCACAAGTATTCAGAAATCGAACACGAAATGAATACCAGCGAAATTTACGTGCGCATGACGGATGATGAGGAATTAGCAAGCATCAAAGTGCGCAAAGAGGGAAGCGTGTTAAAAATGGCGGCTAGTAAATTCTTACAGGATAGCTCCATCGAACCAGAAAATTCCGGAATAATCGGCTTTAAAGAAATTAAAGAGCACAGCGGCGAAACACGGGAGAGAAATCAGCTCTCCTTAACTAGAAGAAAAATTGAAATTCAAAATGGTATCGATAAAAGGAAATCTGCTTAGTAAATAATTAAACGGTATAGCTGTGTTTATTCAGCTATACCGTTTAAAGAATATTTTCGAGAATAAAAACTCTATGGGAATAGCCGTTTGGCAACTGCACATCCCTAAGCCACTTCACAAAATATGCCCCACCTTCCAGTAAGCTTCCTTCAGCGTAATTACCCTCAATAGCCACATAGAAAACTTCACGGCGTGCGGATGTAAAAGTGAAAATGGTTAATTCGCTAAATCAGGCAAAGACATTAAATTTTTTCTTGACTACGCCTGCAAAATTCCACATACCCCTGTAATCATAAGATTGCCTTTAATCAACGCCAGAAATATACATCCCTGCAAAAGGCTAATCCACGAAAATGGCACTATATGGAACAGTTGTTGCCACAACTACTTGGATGCCACATTGATATTAGATATAGTTGCAACTAGTAAATAACCGTAAATTATCAATATTAGGCCAGAAAAATGAACCGACTTAAAAAGAATGTAACTGTTCACTTTTTTTCTATTGAGGCCAAAGTCGAGTTTTTCAAAAATTTTGTGTCAAGTTTCGTTGCCAATAAAGCCAATGATCTTAGCTCTAGAATTTTTAATATTAGAACCAAAAAGCACCTGATAAAAATTTCCGAAGAATATCTATTTTTATCCATATCCGCCTATTGTGTAACAGTGGTTAGGGAGAGGAACACATGGCAAACGAAAGCAACCAGTGACGGAAAAATTACTGGCATATCCTCAAACCAAGGAATTATCGGTGACCCATATTTCTTTTTCGTTGTACCCTCTAAAGGAATTTTGCTAGGCTTTACATCCGGCCCAAGCGGGAGCTTAAAAAGTGTCGGAAAATCAATGTTGGAGCAATTCAACACTGATCGAACCGAGCAAATAAAATTAAACCTAATACCAAAAGAAAAGGAATTTTCCACCCTTAAAGAGCTACCGGCGTACAGCAGTCTTCATTTTAAATTAAATTCATCTTCGCTTGCTGACATATCAGAGGATGCTCCACAACTAATAAAAAATTTAAGCTCCGCTCCTTACATAGAGAGCAATATGCAATTGTCTCTAGACTTGGAGCTAAACGATTCCATAGGAACAACTTTATCAAAAGAAAACATCATAGAAATTATTAATTACTTATCTGATCATGATGGATGCAGTCTTTTAAAGGTTAAAGGCATAGACAATGATGGAACATTAATTCAATTAGATTTTGGAAATGCTTTTCTGAACCATAAAACAGAAATAACCACTCGCAATAAATTTATTGACGAAGAAACTTCGACAAAAATTTTAAAAGAGGCGTTATCAAAATATTTAGACAACTTATAAATTAATTAAATAATTCCATTATTTCTTTAATAACAATAGTATGCACTGAAGAAAGTCTCCCTTGCTCATATAATCGAAGCAAATCTGACGACGAACTGATTTCTTCAGCTCCGGGTAAATTATCATCTATTTCCTTTGCTGCCTCCCTAGACAAACCCATATTTATTAAGTTAATCATTCTATCGTCGCTTGCACCAATTTCTATATATGAATGCAATTTTACATTTGGCAATTTAATTCCTTTAATAGTTAAAACATTGTTAAGTAATACTTGATAACAGCGCAAAGCATTTGAAAAACGAAATCTTATGTCGTTGTTTATTGCTTTCATAACATCTCTAACAGATGTGTTAATGCTGCTAGGATTTTTAGAGTTTTCTTCCGCATACTTCATATCCCAATCTATTTGGCCAGAAATCATATCTTTCAGACTGTCGCCTTTTATCCATTTTACTGTTAATGCGCATATGTATTTTAATGTATAATTTTTTGTTGGAATATAAACACCGAACTCATTCAATTTTTCGCAAATATTTAATAAAGATTCATACAAAGTAATAGACTTAGGGTGGGGAAGAACCCATTTTTCAAATTGATCTTGCTGACTAAGAAATTCAAAAAGCTTGTTCTGCTGGATATAGCCTACAGTTGGATTTGCATCGAGAGTAAATGGTGCAACTTTAAGATTGCCATAAGCAATTTTAACGCTTTTTTCCAGAAGAATCCTTTCTTGCTTGCCAAGAAGGAGCTCCTCAGCATCTAAAGTATTACTCAGGTTTCCGCTTGAAAACTCCTTAATTAATTTATTAGCTATTGTGTAAAATCTATATTGATCATCCTCATCATGATCATACTCACCAGACAAAGCAGAAATTATTAAATCAAACTCTTCATTCAATGCCTTAAAGTAAGTAGGAATCTTTTTTTCTTCTTCATCGTTCTCATCAAAATAATCTTGATATGTCCAATCATCCGGATTTACAACAAAAATATTTCCTGAAAAATGATGCAGCATCCTACCAGCCCTACCAGTAATGTTTTTAATTTTAACATCTTCTACACGCTGGGATGGTTTTCCTTGAATCGTAGTAATTGGATTTTTCAGAAATAGATTTTTAGCTGGCAAATTTACGCCTTCAGCCAGAGTGCCAGTACAAGCAATAAATTTTATAAGATTTTCCTTTACAAGATTTTCTACCATTACACGAATTGACCCAGGCAATGGCCCATAGTGAAAAGCAACTCCTTTTCTTAAGTTTTGAGCAAGCGAAAATTTATTATGGATAAACTTTTCCACATAATCTGCAGCCTCATCCAAAAGAGAATTTTTCTCCGGAGAGGAGATCAGATCTGATATGCTGGATGCCAGGTCTTCACAATCATTTGTTCTATTTCTATAAATAATATTTCCTTGCCCTACGCCTAATCTATAAACAATATCTGCTAAATTAGTTCCTGTAAATTTCTTACTAATTCGCTCAACGCTATCGGAATTATGCCTTGAAATTACTAAATCTCTCCCCTCAGGAACAACATTCATTATTATTTTAGCAACAGGAGATCTATCCGTTATTTCCTTTTTAAACTGAATATCCTTAAAGATAGTAGAAAATGAATCTTGATAACTTTGTGAAGGCATACTAATAATTATTTGTGGATTACTATCTTCTAACATTTTTTCAATTGTCAGATGTAATAAAACACCTCTGCTTTTATCTGAGATATTGTGAGCCTCATCAATGAACAAAAAGTCGAAATAAATGTCTCCTCTAAGCAATATTTCATGAATTCGTTCTTGTGTCATAATAAAAAATGTTTTTGCACCAAACCCTTCTCCCTTATCTCGTGGAATAGTACATATTTCTATTTCATTTTCGCAGCCACAGGCTTTTGCAAGCTCATAAACTTTTGCCGCCACCTCTGATATCAAAGCTCTAGTAGGAACAATTATCGCAATAAAAGCTCCATCCCTTTTTACAATACTTTTCAATAAATAGTTCAAAATTATGTGTGTTTTTCCAGCCGACGTTGGAGCGGCCGTTATCACATCTTCATCTGAACGCAAGTCATTCCAAAGAGATCTTTGAAAATCAGTCAAGGGAAAATCAAGATCCTCAACAGTATTAAGATCTAACCTTAAATTCATTTCAGCTTCGGAATATAAATGATATTTAAATTCTAAATTTGGATATCGCTTTTCAAGCAACTGAATGTTTGGAAAGTCACCCGCTCCAGAGAAAATATTTTTTGCTATTGGAACTATATCAACATGATGTTTAGCACATACATCCAATATCATAGAGAGCAAAACTGTTCCTTCACTTCTAAGAAATTCATCATTGGATTTGTATAGTATTTGGGCGGATGAAACTAATTTCTTTATATCGTTTCTTTCTATATTAATTTCATTCCCTGTGAGTCCTTGAACGTATGCCGAAAAAAGATCTGCGCTACTTTTTTTATATCCAACGCTATCAAAAACCCTATTTGCAAGCTTATCTATAAAACCACTCATTTAGCTATTCCCATATATGCAACGAATTTTTTTACCAAATCATCAACGCAGGAAAAAGGAAGCATCAACAATGCAGCATTATTTATATTTGTTTTATGAGTTTCGACTTTATTGAAAAAATCAGAAATATATTCGCCAGCCAACTCCTTATACTTTTTTAGAAATTCATCTTCAGATGGACATGTAGATATAATCAAAGACTCAGAGAAACCAATAAAACAGGGAGAGTTGATAACATCGGTGAGATCATTTTCAGAGAATGGATTTAATAAATCTAAAAGAATGGATTCCAAATCATCGTTTATATTTGGAAAGTCCATATGAGAATCAAGAAGATCAAACTCTTCTTCGTACTTATCTTTTGCACTTGCAATTGATTTTGCAGCTTTCGTTGCTGCGGATTTAAAATCTTTGAATAGCTTTGATTCTCCAAGATATAATTTTAATTTTCCATCATATATCTGACAATGCACTGCATCAGCACCAAAAACTGGCATCTTACTATTTGTTTTCAAAGAAATCTTACTGAGGATTTTTGGTGCCTCGAAGTAAACATCCAATAACGTAAAAAGGATAAGCTCGCCTAACTCTCCCTTTGCAGTATGTTTGCTAAGCTTTCTAATTGCCTTATTAAAAAGCTCGTCAATGGACTCTTTTCCTTCTAATCCTGTTTTTTTCTTAATCTCTTTATAAGAAAAAACAAAATTCATAAGAATACTTTCTTTTATTTTTTCAAAAAAAGCATCATAAGATGTTGCACCACCTTTAACCGGAAGATAAACCAGCAAGGTTTTTACTTTACGGCCATCTGCCAATTTATATGTAACAGAAACTTCTTTTAGTATATTTTTAATTTCACTCGCATTTTTTATCTGTGGCTCAAGACGATAATCCATTTTAACCCTTACACCGTGTTATAAAAATTAATAGTGCTTCAATGAGTTCTCAATAATTCATGAAGATTAAACTACCCACTTTATTTCTACCGCGCGCAATCAGACCCCCGCCCCGCCCGCGCTCTTTACGTGTGGGTTTTAATGCGCATTCTTGCAGTAGGCAAAGCCGCACAGCGCCGGGCCTGGGCTATAGGAAAACGCTTGCAAAAAATTATGTAGATTTATTCAAATTTCATTAGGGCTGATGCAAGGGTTTGCACGCAGGGGAACATAAACAGCGGAAAAATCACAATCGTCCGGTGAGGGGGTTCCATGGTGTGCCTGGCAAAGCCAAAGTGATCTCAAGCGTTCTACTTGAGCCAGAATAGACCAGGTTTGGCGTAATGTGAATAACAGCACATTTCAATAAAGCGGGCAGTTCTGATGCGTTAAACCACCCATTCGGTCCTGTTTTTTACCGGTAAAACCAGAAGGTTACTTTCTAGTCCTAATCCAGTCAGGGCTATTCCCTCATGGAATAGAACGTTTACCCGGCATTCAGCGCACAGCAGATAATCGAGCTTTCGCCCAGTGCATGGCCGGGCGCTCTACGAGATACCAGGATAAGTAGCCCGCAGCCAGTGCAACCAATACAGCCATCCATTGATTAAAGAAAAGACTTTGGTTGGGGAAAAAATGGGCGACCAAATGCTGAATGACAAAACCGTAGATATAAATTCCGTAGGATGGGTCACCGGGTATTTTTAAATACTGATTAACTATTGGTGTGCTACTGAGATAAAGGCAGGAGTAAAAAAATACAATATAGAAACAGAGTATCTGCAGCGGTGAAGACCAAAGCAAGAGTAGCACTACCACTCCACCGGCAACACCTTTCGCGTTTATTACAATCTGCTGTTGATAAAGCGCAGCAAGAACGCCCACACAAAAGCAACCGCCGAGCATAAGTGCGTCTTTGAATGCAGCCAGATGAGCAAACAAAATTTTATTTTCAAAAAAAATTGCGCCGATTGGAGCCAACAATAAAACCGATGCTAATAGCCTACTATTACGAATAGCAGCCACAGAAAAAACTGCCAGAAAAATATAGCAGAGAACTTCTAGTGGCAAGGTCCAGAGCGAACCATTAACAATAGAGGTATGTGCATTTTCAAATACACCGGGCAAGTTCCATTGCATGGAAAACAAGAGTGAATTGTGTAACAGATAGCTCCAGGTTTGCGGATGCTGTAAATAGGCAGATACCTGCAAGCTGGTAAGCGACAAGCCAACCGCAAAGACACTAAACAACAGGCAAACAATTAATCCGGGGAATATTCGCGCAGCGCGTTTTAACAAGAAGGGCTTAATGGCAGGACGCAACAACAGGCTTCGCGTAACCAATAAGCCGCTGAGCATAAAAAAGAATTTTACTGCCAGGGAACCAGAGTAATCAAAGCGCAGCATATCGTAAACGAAATCATGCGCCGCTTGATTGGGTACGAATGCGGGCGCATGACCATAAATAACCAACAGGGCTGCAATCACTCGAAACAGATCGAGATTATTATTCCGCGATTGCAGTAACTCATCGAGACGCATAGCCAGTTATACCAGTATCGAAAAATAATGTTGGCATAACATAGTTGCGATTACCCCAGACTAGTTCTTTGATTTTATTGCTACCAACTTCCCTTGCTCATCAAATTGCCATTCCTGGTCATAGGCCCATTGGTCTTTATCTGCCTCAGCAATAAATTGCACCAAATCAATTTTAGTGCCCTGGTTGCCAGGAAATTCCTTTGGCACAACAAAAATATAATTCGCATTGGCGCCATTGGGGAATGAACGGATAGATTGCGCAAAGCCAAAGGGATGGAAGGGGCTGGTAATACCGGTAATCAGAACAGTTGTCGGCTGCTTGGCATCCTTCAACTGGCTGGTAGCCTGATTAAACCCGGCGAGCATATTTTTTTGAATCTGCTCCATTGCCAATACCCAGGTATTACGCGTTCCATTATATTTTTTGATGCTGGTGAGTGGGCTTAATACTACCAACACCAAAAGCGCAATTAGCATAGGCTTGAAGTTAATGTTGTCCTGGACCATTTTCAACACGAAAAACAACACCAGGAAACCTATATAGAGGCCATTAAACGAATAGCCTTCAAAGTGATGATTGGGCAGCAATGCATTAGGCATCCAGGCCAGGAATGCAAAAGCAATACACAACACAGCCCCCAGGGTCAGCAGTTTATTTTTATAAGCTTTGTGTACCTGAAAAATAATTAGCCCGAATGCCAGTATTAACGCGGGGGTAATACCTTCGCTGCAATAACGAGCCAGCTCTTTTAATACACTTAAAGGATCAATGCTGATCTGGTAACTCGAACCCGCTTCTGCCTCGAGATTAACAAATACCGATTTGGTTTTTAAATTTACCAGGGCTGCAATGACACCCGCGATGAAAACAGCTACTCCAGGCGCAAATGCGCGCAGGGGTTTCTGCTTGATGAAATAAATAAACCAGCAGAAATAAATAAAGCCAAATGCCAGAAAATAGGTTTCTTTAACCAGGAATGCACTGGCACTGGCTAAAAATAATAATATGCTGGCCAATATCAGATGACGCTCTGACAGCAGAAAGAATGCAAGGCTGCCAGACAGCAGTAATAAGTAAGAAAGCTGCGAACCTATATCCTGCGAATAAAAGGTATAGAAATACGGCTGGGTAAACAGCAGAAAACAATAAAGCACAAAGCAGAGGATAAAGTTTTTATCTATAGTGAGCTTTAGCCAATACTTTGCCAACAAGGCACTAAGTGCGGCATTCAGGAATACAATTCCCACCACCCAGGCCACACTTCCTTCATGGCCAAAATAGCCAGTAAATTTATAGAACCACATAAATAGCGGGCGCGGCCAATTTAATAAATTCACAAAGCTATAGCCATCGCCCGGGGCGTAGGCAAAAGAAGCGGGGATATAGAAATCTGAATGATGAAACGCCAGCGGGCTATAGTGCCCTGGGAAAATAAAATACAGTGACAAAAAATGAGTTACCCAGGCAATCAAAACCAATCCAACAATAACCAACAATCGCTTGCCGGTGATTAGGCTCAAAGTCTTGTTGATTTGCTCTGTCATTGCAGCTCCCAATCCAGCGAGTTTATCTTTGTCAGACATTGTTTTTCTCACCCATTGCATCATTGGTTTTTCCACCCACAACCAGGAGGCAACACCCAACCCCAGGGCGATGATTGCTGCAACCACCTGATTAAAGATAATTCCTTTGCCCGGCAACCAATGCGCTAGCGCCTGTTGCACAACAAAGCCATAAATATAGACACCGTAAGATGGGTCTAGCGGTATTTTGAGTTTCTCAACCACAAAGGATAAAGAGCCTATATAAAGGCAAGCGTAAAAAAAGCAGATATAAAACAGAAAGACCTTAAGACTGGTTCCCCAGAGCAATGCAGCAAGAATCGTCAAAGACAGCAAACCGGTTTTACTGATCGAAATCATCTGCTGATTGGTTGCAAATAACGCCCCTAATGCAAAGCATCCCGGCAGCAAATGGGATTCCTTGTTATTACTCCAATAACCGGGAAAATATTCAGGTGCAAAAAATGACAGGAAAATAATTGCGAGTAAAACACCATTGGCCAGCCAGGTGGTACGCCAGATTGCAACGCCAAAAAAGGCCGCTAAAAATAAATAGCAGATGACTTCCAAAGGCAACGTCCACAGCGAACCATTAACGCCATATTTGCTGTCAGAAAAAACGCCAGGCAAAGTCCATTCAAGCTGATACAGGAAACTATTGTTGATTAGGTATTTCCAGCTTTGCGGATGAGCCAGATATTCAACAATACTTAATTGCGTAAATAGTGGCCCCACCACAAATACGGTAAGGATCAGGCACACAATCAGCCCTGGAAAAATACGCGCCGCACGCTTTATTAAAAACTCATCCACTTTTGGTTTGGTCAATAAACTGGCCGTTACCAAAAAACCGCTTAATAAGAAAAAAAACTTTACTGCCAAGGAGCCGGAATATTCAAACCCCAAAAGACGCGCAACCACATCTGTATTAGGTGCCCCCGGTACAAATGCCCAGGCGTGACCATAGATCACCAGCAAGGCCGCAATTAAACGAAACAAATCAAAGTTGTTTTTTTTAGGATTAAGCAGCTCGCTGACCAGCATGGATAGAATTCCGTTTGTTATTTAGCGCCAAGAATAAATGACGGGATGGCTGATTGAGCTTTAAGAAAATCATCCTTTATCCCTATATCGATAAAGAATTCACCTGCGGGGGCGGCAAACAAATTTTTACCAACCAGGTTTTGCAGGACAGCAGTTTCAAAAGAAAATGGCGGGCTCAGCTCGCACCCATTGAATAGATTGCGCGGCAAATCGTAGATACCGGCATTGATAAAGCCAGCCCCCTGCTGTGCTTTTTCGCCAAAGCGAATCACCAGATTGTGCGCATCACAGGTAATCGCGCCATAACGCGCCACATCATCTACTTGCTTCACTAAAATACCAACCGCATCAGCTTGCTCGCTTGTCTGGGCGCGCAACTGTTGCAAGTTGGCTTCGCAGAGCGTATCGCCATTAAATACAAACACACGTTCCTGCTGTGCTTCACTCAACGCCAGCTGTAACGCACCGCCAGTGCCTAGTGGCTCAGCCTCTTCCACATAAATGATAGAGGCCCCCGCGTATTCGCTACCGAAGTAGTTGCGAATAGCCTCAGCTTTGTAACCTACCGAAAAAATAAACCGGCTTACTCCGCATTGGATTAAATAATCCAGTTGCCAGGCAAGGAAAGGTTTATCGGCGATAGGCGCCATGGGCTTGGGTAAGTCAGGCACAGCTTCGCGCAAGCGGGTGCCAAAACCACCCGCCAGAATAATTGCTTCGTACAAAATTAATTTCTCGGAAACATGGCCGCTTCAACCAGGCCGCAAATAATGTGGCCAATCGCAATATGGCCTTCCTGAATTTTCGGGGTTTCTTTGGATGGCATGCGCAGCGTGATATCGCACATATCAGCCATTTTTCCACCAGTAATACCCGTTAAACCTATGGTCGTTAATTTCAATTTTTGCGCTTCTTCAAAAGCTGCAATAACATTTGCCGAATTACCCGACGTGGATATGCCAATAAATACATCTCCTTCTCGTCCCAATGCCTGGACTTGTCGGGAAAACAAACGCTCGTAGCCGTAATCATTGCCAATCGCCGTGAGGATAGAAGTATCGGTGGTTAAGGCAATTGCCGGAAGACCGGGACGGTCGTAGTGAAAGCGGCTAACAAATTCGCCCGCGATATGTTGCGCATCAGCAGCAGAGCCGCCGTTACCAGCCAACAATACTTTGCCGCCCTTATGCAAACAATCAACGATGGTTTGCGCGGTTTGTGCCACCTGATTTAACAGGGCTTTATCCTGTTGGATCTGCGCTACCAACACGGCAAGTTTATTCAGTTCTTTTTCAATAAATTCAATCATACAACCCTCCAGGAGTGAGCGCCCTGTTCAACAAACACTGCTGTCATAACCTGGCCATTAAACGTATTCAGTGCACGAATTACATCCGGCCTGC
>JAGKWY010000104.1 GCA_021151625.1 Gammaproteobacteria bacterium
TTTGACAGCAACGATTTTGATGCAGTACTGCTGGACTATCGCCTGCCCGATATCGACGGCATGGAGGTGCTGCAACTCCTCAATAAACACCCGCAACATCATGCCGCTATTATTATTTTGACCGGCGCCTCCGCTGATGAAGATCTGGAACGCGAATTTATTGAAGCCGGCGCCCAGGACGTTTTGTTCAAATCGGAAATTGCCCATAAACATTTAACCCGCGCAATTACCCATGCGCGTTCGCGTCACATACTGGAGCGGCAATTACAGGAAAGTCACCAACGTTTGCGTGCACTTGCCGAAAACGATTCACTAACTGGGCTCGCCAATCGCTATTACTTTGATGAAAGCCTGCGCGCGGCAATTCCGCGCGCAAAACGCCAAAACGATCAACTCGCCCTGCTCTTTTTAGACCTGGATAATTTTAAAATTATCAACGATAGCCTTGGCCATGTGATTGGCGATCAGGTATTAAAGGAAGTTGCGCAACGCCTGCTGCGTGTAGTGCGCGCGGGCGATATCGTCTGCCGTCTTGGTGGTGATGAATTTGCTGTGCTCGCGCACAATTTCGACACACAGGAATCCATCAGTCAATTAGCGCAACGCATTCTGGACGATCTGCGTAAACCTATTATCATCGGAAAATTTGAGAATGCGATTTCCACCAGCATTGGTATTGCGACTTATCCAGATGCAGGGCAAAACGCCAGTGATTTACTGAAAGCGGCAGACCTGGCGATGTATCGCGCGAAACACGATGGCCGCAATAATTACCAATTTTTCTCGCAAACCATGCAGTCGCAAATGCAAGAGCGCATTCGCATGGAAAAAGAATTACGCAATTTAATTCCCACCGATCATTTTATTTTGTTTTACCAACCGATAGTGGATGCACAAACCTTTGAAATTTGCGGTGCCGAGGGGCTTATCCGCTGGGATCATCCCGAACGCGGCATATTACCGCCAGCGGCATTTATCTCCCTTGCCGAGGAGATTGGCCTGATTGGTGAAATAGACTCCAAAAGCCGCTTGAAAGCCTGCCAGCAAATTGCGAGCTGGCGCAAGGAGGGCTTAGTCGATGATAATTTCAATATGAAATTTAATGTGTGCGCACAATTGCTCACCGATGAAGACCTCTATGAAAATATCATTAAGGATCTGAACAGCACAGGTGTTCCCGGCCGCTGTGTCAGCCTGGAAATTACCGAATCGGTATTGATCGAAAACCTGCAGCGCACCGCGCAACAATTGAAGAAGATGCTGGATTACGGTATTGAAATCGCGGTGGACGATTTCGGCACCGGCTATTCCTCCATGGCCTATTTGAAAGAATTGCCCGCAAAAACCCTGAAAATCGACCGCGCCTTTGTTATGGGCGTACCAGAAAATGCCGCCGATTGCCGCATACTGCGCGCCATGATTATCTTTGCCAAAAGCCTTGATTTAACCGTAGTGGTAGAAGGTGTAGAAACCCGCGAGCAAGCACGTATTTGCCGGGACTATGGCGCGGACCTTCTGCAGGGCTATCTGTTCTCCAAACCCCTGTCACCCGCTGATTTTGAGCAGTTATTGCGCGAGCACAGCCCCACCGAATGGAGCACACACATTTCCGTCCTTGGTGTGTTGGCCGGATAATACCGGCCAACCACCGTACCTCCTCAATTATTCCTCCTTAAAAACACCCTATAGGCAAA
Source organism: Gammaproteobacteria bacterium (assembly GCA_021151625.1). Classification (GTDB taxonomy): domain Bacteria; phylum Pseudomonadota; class Gammaproteobacteria; order Pseudomonadales; family Cellvibrionaceae; genus Cellvibrio. Next base: position 1,695 of record JAGKWY010000104.1, read on the forward strand.
CCCAATACGGCGTATTGAACGAGACAATTTTGCGCTGGCATTGCTATTCGCCTATCATGCCCCCACATTAGGCAACAAGCGTTTATCCGCCCCCTCTTTAATCCAATTTTTGTAGCTAAATCAAGGATTTCCTATGAGTGAAGTACAACATCACCAGCTAATTATTCTCGGCTCAGGCCCTGCGGGTTATACCGCTGCCATCTATGCCGCACGCGCTAACCTCAAGCCTGTGGTTATTACCGGTATGCAACAAGGTGGTCAATTGACCACCACCACCGAAGTGGAAAACTGGCCAGGCGGCGTACACGACCTGCAAGGCCCGGACCTGATGGTACAAATGCAACAACATGCCGAGCGCTTTGATACCCAGATTATTTTTGACCACATTCATGAAACTGTATTGACCGAGCGCCCATTCAAACTGATCGGCTCCAACACTTACACCTGTGATGCGCTGATTATTTCTACCGGTGCTTCAGCCCAATATTTGGGTTTGCCATCCGAAGAAGCCTTTATGGGCAAAGGCGTGAGCGCCTGTGCAACCTGTGATGGTTTCTTCTATCGTGGCCAAAAAGTGGCGGTTGTGGGCGGCGGTAATACCGCTGTTGAAGAAGCGCTGTATTTGTCCAACATTGCTAGTGAAGTCACCCTGATTCACCGTCGCGACAAGCTGAAATCAGAGAAGATTTTGCAAGATAAACTCTTTGCCAAAGCTGAGACTGGCAATATCAAAATCCTGTGGAACCACCAGCTCGAAGAAGTATTGGGTAACGATTCAGGCGTTACCGGTTTGCGCGTAAAAAGTACCAAAGATGGCGCCACCCAGGACCTGGATCTAGCCGGTGTATTTATCGCAATCGGCCACAAGCCCAATACCGATATCTTTGAAGGCCAATTGGACATGCACAACGGCTACATCAAAGTGAAAAGCGGTTTGGAAGGTAATGCGACTGCAACTAACATCCCCGGTGTGTTTGCTGCCGGTGACGTAGCTGACCATGTATACCGCCAGGCGATTACCTCATCAGGTGCAGGCTGTATGGCAGCGCTGGATGCAGAGCAATACCTGGATGATTTAAAATAATTTTGTAAAAAAACTGGAACAATAAAAAAGGGTGGTCATTTCGACCACCCTTTTTTATTACTGAACACAACGCTTATTTGGACAAGCGATCCAACTCACTGCGCAATTTTTTCAACCAGCCATCAAACGCCAGACGCACCTGGATATTGTTAGTCACACGATTATTCTCTTCCCAGATTTTTCCCAAATCGCGCTGGTCAGTAATAATTCCCAGCACTTTTCCAGATACCGAATCATACAGGGAGATCTCCAGGGTCATGGTTCCCATACCTTCACTGTACACCTTCACATTGGTGGGGCGGCCTTTAAAATCATCTTTGCTACCGAGGGGTGCAATTTCCAATACCTTAGCGCGTACAGTCATGACATCGCTACCTGCTTGCATCGCGGTGGAATAACGGCCATCGACAATCAGGTTATTCATCAAGGCTTCGGTATAGCGCTCCTGATAATAGCGACGATCATTGTCATTCAATTCCCAGGGAGTATCATTAATAAAATTAGTGTTCGACTGTTTGCGGATTTTCACATCCGTCATATCTAACTGTTCGACAAATAATTTTTTGTACTGTACAAATTGCGCATTGGGCGCAACAAAAGTGCCATCAAATTTGGAATCCTTAACTACCGACAAGCCCTCCTTATCCGCTTTAATTTGCGCGTCCTTTTCATGTTTCTTAGTGACTGAGCAACCAGCAACCAAAACGCTGGCCAGCGCAATCAGGGTTAAACGAGTTGCTGTGTGTTTCAATATCGCTTTCATGGGATTACCTGCCTGTATAGATAAAACATGTTGCGGCCTCAACCGCGGGTGCCAGTATGCAACGTACATCCAGCATTACCTATGACGTTATTCGTAATTCAGGGTTCATTGGATGCCTGCCAAGCAGTGCGGCGGCAGACCATAACAAACTTGCCAATGGAATGTAAGTTATTGAAGCACAAAAACAAACTTGCGTGCTCCGCCCCCGCAATTATGTTTGTAATATTTTGTAGGTTGAGCTCTTATCGTCCACCTGCGAGTTGACCCCTACCAGGCCGCTAGTTAGGATTACGCGATGAAACTTATCTTCGATCAATTTACGCTGGATACGGATATCGCTGAACTGAGGCGAGGTACAACAGCAGTTGCACTTGAACCTCAGGTGTTTGATTTATTGGTGTTTTTAATCGCAAATCGGGAGCGGGTTGTATCCAGAGACGAAATTATTAATGCTGTGTGGGGCGGGCGTTTCACCTCGGATTCAGCGGTGTCGACCTGTGTAAAATCCCTGCGAAAAGCACTGCAGGATGATGGTGACCAACAGCGTTATATCAAAACCCTACGCGGGCGAGGTTTTCGTTTTGTGGCAGATATTATTGTTGATGATTCGAAAGTCAGTAAAAACTCCCTTCGCATCACACCACAATTACACCAACCCATTCAGGAACCTTCATTACTACAACATCAAGCAACGCCCGGTTTTCAGGGAAAGCCTTCCATTATTGTTTTACCGTTTCAGGACCTGCTCAACAATCAACAAAATTCCGTAGTCGCCGAGGCTATGGCGCACGATTTAATTCAAGCGCTATCGCGTTTGCGCTGGCTCAGAGTCATTGCCCGCAGCACCGCATTTCAATTTCGCTCGCCCATTCCTGACTTCAAAAAAATTGGCCAGCAACTCAACTTGCGTTACGCCTTGTGCGGTTCCATTGAAGCAGATGGAAAGGCACAGGTTATTAGTGTGGAACTGAGTGATTGCGAAACGTCCGAGGTTATCTGGGCGGAACGCTTCGAGGCAAAACCAGAAACCCTCAACGAAATTCGCCACCATATTATTGCCAATGTAGTGTCATCGCTGGAAATTTATATTCCCTTGAATGAAGCGAGCCAGGCAAGTCTGCGCTCATCAGACAATTTAGATGCATGGGCCAATTATCACTTGGGGCTGCGCTACATGTTTCGTTTTACCCCTACCGACAATTCGCGTGCGGCGCAGTATTTTTCTCAAGCGATTAAGCAGGATGGGCAATTCGCGCGCGCTTACGCAGGATTATCATTTACACGTTTCCAGGATGCTTTTTTACGCTACGACCAGGATACAAACAACGCAGTAGCAGATGCACGCAAGCTGGCGGAGCAAAGTGTGGAGCTGGATTCACTGGATCCATTTACCAATTACAACATGGGGCGGTCTTTTTGGTTAAGCGGTGAAACTGAGGCAGGTTTAGGCTGGCTGGAAAGATCCGTTGCACTCAGCCCCAATTTTGCCCAGGGACATTACTCTCGCGCCTTCTGTGAAGTGATGCAAGGCCAGACAAGACTAGCGCTGGAAAATACCGAACTGTCATTATATTTAAGTCCGTTGGATCCGTTGCTTTACGGAAATTATGCGATTAAATCCTTTGCGTATCTGCGTCAGGAAGATTTACCCAATGCCGTCTATTGGGCGGAAAAAGCTGCCTCTACACCAGGGGCACACTTTCTGATTTTTATGATTGCGGCAGCAACTCATGCGCTATCCGGTGATAACAAAAAAAGTCAATACTGGTGTGCGCGTATAAAAGCACACAAACCTGATGCAAATGCTTCACATTTTTTTAGCGCCTTTCCGTTTATTGACGACGCGTTAAAAGCATCACTTAAAACTGGTTTACAGCGAGCGCATTTATAGAGTGAATCAAGGCACAATAGATCACCAGATTTATTGTGCCCTGATCCAAACACCCAACTAATGCCAAGCGGCTTTCATAGAATTAATAAAACCTGATTAGCCGAGCTTTTTGGTAATCACAATTTCCAAATATGCCGATGGCACTTTCACACTACCATCTTTCGCCAGATTAAATTCGTCGATCAGCTGAGTAATATCCTGAGCCAACGCTTGTTGCTGTTCATCAGGTAAAGCAGCAAAGGCTTTGTGCACAGGGCCGTAGTAGTTGCGAAAAACATCCAGCCAATGCTCGGTCGACAAATAGCGAAAAATATAAGTCTTGGCAGTCACTTCTATATTTTCAGCAGCACTGCCAAAATGTTTTTGCAAAAATTCCTGCGTTCCCCAAGCGGCTGGAGATTGCACTCCCGCCGGTGGTGCAACATAGCGACCTACAATTTTAAACAAGCGCCCAATAAAACCATCCGGTGTCCAATTAGCAAGGCCGATCTTTCCACCCGCGCGGCAAACACGCAACATTTCTGCGGCAGCTTGCGCCTGGTTAGGTGCAAACATGACACCGAAGGTAGAAACTACATTATCGAAAGACTGTTCTGCGAACGGCAGCTGCTCTGCATCTGCTTGCTGATAATCAACACGCAAACCATCGGCATCCGCGCGCGCGCTGCCCTGATCCAACAAAGCTTGCACATAGTCAGTTGAAGTCACCTGGCAGTAGCGGCGCGCAGCCGCCAAAGTCACATTGCCATTACCCGCCGCAACATCCAGCACAGTTTCACCACTGTTTAAATCCATGGCTTCACACAGACTTTCGCCGGTAATTTGCAAGGTACTACCAACCTTGCTGTAATTGCCAGATGCCCACATGGCCTGTTGCCGTTTTTTGATCGCATCAAAATCCGGCGCATCGATTACTTGATTGGATAAATTTGCATTCATGTTATAGCTCCTTTGAGTTCGAGGTTTAACAGATCCATATCAGAACCTGCGTTGTATAGATTAGAGAAATCAATGCAACGGAACTTGAGGAGAAGATGGGGATTGGGTGAGGATTTATTACTGTAAAAAAGAATACCTAATCTTCCAAGCGCAACAATCGCTCGCTACGCCATATGCGAATCACCTGAATACGCTCAGGCTCGAACAAATATACAACACGAAAAGGTGAATGAATGAGAATGCGTTACGACAGGTTATTTTTATTATTCAGTGTTATTACTCAATACCAAGCCGCTTTTTAGCTTCATCCAATGACAAGGTTTTACCTTCCTGAATCTCAAGCAAACCCTGGGTTACTGCTTTCATAAAAGCCAGGTCTTCCGCCTGTTTTTCATAATCCTCCAGACTTTGCACCACAGCCACGCCGCGGCCGCGGCTGGTCAATAACACGGGCCGGTGAGTATCTTTTGTGCGACTGACCACTTTGCCCGGGTTTATTTTAAGGTCAGAAAGGGGAATAACATCTTCAGAGAACTTTATTGTCATGCTAGTAGCCTCTTTTTTGTTGAGGAGGAGTTACGCTAAACAGCACCTATTAATAGCACCGGTTCATTGGGCTTGCAATTGGATAGGCATAATTTACCCCCATAAACAACAAAGGAGACCGAAGCCTCCTTTGTTTATTTAACCTATCGGGATTATTAACCCACAAATACCCGCGCGTTGCGGAACAAACGCAACCAGGCGCCATCATCTTTCCAGTCATCCGGTTTCCAGGAGTTGCTCACTGCGCGGAATACACGCTCGGGGTGCGGCATCATGATGGTGACGCGACCGTCTTTGCTGGCAACACTGGTGATACCCAGCGGCGAACCATTCGGGTTAGCCGGATAGGTTTCAGTAGCTTGCAGACTGTTGTCGATAAAACGCATCGCAACCGTGCCGCTCTCGTTACACACTTTCAATGCATCGGCATTGGCAAATTCAGCATAACCTTCACCGTGTGCAACCGCCACAGGCATATGCGAACCTGTCATACCTTTAAACAGTACAGATGACGATTCTTGCACTTGAACCAAACTGAAACGCGCTTCAAATTGTTCAGAAAGATTGCGCACAAAACGCGGCCAGTGATCAGCACCCGGGATCAGGTTTTTCAGGTTGGACATCATCTGGCAACCGTTACAAACACCCAAGCTGAAAGTATCGTTACGATGGAAGAATCGTTCAAATTCATCGCGCACTTTGTTGTTGAACAAAATGGTTTTTGACCAGCCTTCACCCGCGCCTAATACGTCGCCGTAAGAGAAACCACCACAGGCTACCAAGCCTTTGAATTGCTCCAGAGATACACGACCGGAAAGCAAATCACTCATGTGTACATCAACGGCTTTGAAGCCAGCGCGGTCAAATGCCGCTGCCATTTCCACGTGACCGTTAACACCTTGCTCGCGCAACACGGCGATAGAAGGACGCACACCAGTATTGATGAAAGGTGCTGCAACATCATCATTTTGATCGTAGCTCAGCTTCACACTCAAACCGGGGTTTGGTTTGGTAATCGCAGCAAATTCTTGTTCAGCACAGGCAGGGTTATCGCGCAGTGACTGAATGCGATAACTGGTTTCGCTCCACAGCGCTTGCAATTGCGCGCGTGGTTGATCGAACACTACTTTGTCGTTTGCGCTAATGCTCAATGAATCATTCGCGTTCAAGCCGCCAATTACATTCACTTTCAAGCCAGCATCAGCAAAACGCTTTTGCACCGCAGCAGATTGCGCGCGTGTAACTTGCACCACTGCACCGGCCTCTTCGTTAAACAACGCCGCGAGCGAATCTGCACCCAAGCCATCCAGATTAATACTTACACCTGTATGACCGGCGAACGCCATTTCTGCAACGGTGGCGAACAAACCTCCATCAGAGCGATCGTGGTAGGCAAGCAATTCATTTGCCGCAAGACTTGCTTGCATTGCGTTAAAGAAATTTTTGAGTTGATCGGCAGAATCCAGATCCGCAGGGGTTTGGCCGAGCTGATTGTAAACCTGCGCGAGGATCGAACCGCCGAGACGGTTTTTGCCGTTGCCCAAATCAATCAGGATTAAATCGGTATCGCCCTTGTCGGTTCTGAGTTGTGGAGTCAGAGTTTGACGCACATCGACTACCGGTGAGAATGCAGAAATTACCAATGACAGCGGTGCAGTTACCGCCTTGTTTTCACCGCCATCTTTCCACGCGGTGCGCATGGACATGGAATCTTTTCCAACTGGAATAGTAATTCCCAGCGCTGGGCACAACTCCATACCCACTGCTTGCACTGTGCGATAAAGTTTTTCTTCTTCACCTCTATGGCCAGCAGCGCACATCCAGTTAGCAGACAGTTTTACATCAGACAATTTTGCGATACGAGTTGCTGCGATATTGGTAATCGCTTCTGCAATTGCCATACGGCCAGACGCGGGTGCATCCAACAATGCAACCGGTGTGCGCTCGCCCATGCTCATGGCTTCACCCGCATAGGAGTCGTAACTAATGGTAGTTACCGCAACGTCAGCAACCGGAACTTGCCATGGGCCAACCATTTGATCGCGTGCAACCATACCGGTTACCGAACGGTCACCGATGGTGATCAGGAAGTTTTTACTCGCTACAGCCGGGTGTTTAAGGACACGTTCTGCTGCATCTTTTAATTCAATTCCAGCGGTGCTGAATTCAGATGTTTTTGCATTGTGCTTTTCAGCAACGCGATGCATTTTTGGCGGCTTGCCAAACAATACTGACATCGGCAAATCAACCGGTTTTGCATCGAAGTGTTTGTCGTTAACCAGCAAATGTTTTTCGTCAGTCGCTTCACCGACAACAGCGTACGCGGCGCGCTCACGTTGGCAAATCGCTTCAAAGCGAGGCAAATCTGCCGGTGCGATTGCCAGTACATAACGCTCTTGCGATTCGTTACACCAAATCGCCAATGGGCTCATGCTCGGCTCATCATTCGGTACATTGCGCAGTTCAAATTTACCGCCGGTACCGCCATCTTTTACCAATTCAGGGAAGGCATTGGAAAGACCACCTGCACCTACATCGTGAATAAAGGCGATTGGGTTTTTATCGCCTAATTGCCAACAAGCGTCGATCACTTCCTGACAGCGGCGTTCCATTTCCGGGTTTTGACGTTGTACTGAAGCAAAATCCAGATCTTCTGACGAAGAACCGGAAGTCATAGAAGATGCAGCACCGCCACCGAGGCCGATCAACATCGCCGGGCCACCGAGTACTACCAGCTTGGTGCCCGCACCGAACGGCGGCTTTTCGATATGTTCAGTTTTGATATTGCCGTAACCACCCGCCAACATAATTGGCTTGTGATAGCCGCGACGCTCGCCGTCGAAGTTTTCCTCGAAGGTACGGAAGTAACCGCAGATATTTGGACGACCGAATTCGTTGTTAAACGCAGCACCACCGATGGGGCCTTCGATCATGATATCCAGCGCGTTTACGATACGGTTTGGCTTGCCATAATTCTCTTCCCACGGTTGTTCGAAACCGGGGATTTGCAAGTTGGATACAGTAAAACCATTCAACCCGACTTTAGGTTTGGAGCCGCGACCTACTGCGCCTTCGTCACGGATCTCACCACCAGCACCAGTACCCGCACCTGAGAACGGAGAAATGGCCGTTGGGTGGTTGTGGGTTTCAACCTTCATCAATATGTGAATTGGTTGCTGGGTGTATTCGTAAGCTTTGGTTTCCGGGTTCGGGTAGAAGCGCCCTGCTTCATGGCCAACCATTACGGCGGCGTTATCGGCATAGGCTGAAAGCACATCTTCGCCGCCCACTTCATTGGTGTTTTTGATCATCTTGAACAGACTGCGTTGCTGCTCTTCGCCATCAATGGTCCATGATGCATTGAAAATTTTGTGACGACAGTGTTCAGAGTTTGCTTGGGCAAACATCATCAACTCTACATCAATGGGGTTGCGGCCAAGAGTGGTAAAGCTTTCTACCAAATAATCGATTTCATCTTCCGCCAAGGCCAAACCGAGGGATTTGTTGGCATCAGCCAAGGCAGCGCGACCGCCACCCAGTATATCAACCGAGGTTTGCGCTGCTGGTTGTTGCTGGATAAACAGCTGCTCTGCGGCTTCCAAACTATCAAATACGGTTTCCACCATGCGGTCATGCAACAGTGCTGCGATAGCGGTGCGATCTGCAGCTGATGCGCCAGTTACATAGTAAGCAACACCGCGCTCAAGGCGCTTTACGTTTTCCAAACCGGTGTTTTTGGCAATGTCAGTTGCCTTGGAGGCCCAAGGGGAAATAGTCCCCAAACGCGGAACCACTAAAAACAGCTCACCTTCATGGCTGGCTTCTTTCTCTACTTTAGGGCCGTAAGTCAGCAATTGCTTAAGCACTTGCTGCTGGGCATCGCTCAAGGGTGAAGAAACATTGGCAAAGTGGACAAATTCCGAGCTAACGCCAGTCACAGCGGGAATGCGTTGTTGCAAGCTGGACAGAAGTTTTTGGGTACGGAAACTGGAAAGAGCGGGAGCGCCACGCAGGATTAACATAGTGGGAAGAGCCTCGGCATGGGTGATCATGGGTGGTAATAAAGGGTAATGACAAAAGAGAGGCGCGCATTGTACTGGATTTGCGCCCTGCCCGAGAGACTTTTTTCCCCTTGATCTCCCTCGCTTTGCTCCTTATTTCGACACCAGCCCCCCGGCCCGGGTATCTCAGCCCCTTAGCCGCTTGCGAATCCGGCTCAAGGCTACAGGGGTAACCCCCAGGTAACGCGCGATGTCCACCTGAGCAAGCCTGGAAACCAAATCTGCTTCACGCTCGCAAAACAACTGATAACGCTCCTCTACAGACAAGCACAACAACTCATACTCACGTTGTTCTTTTTTCATCGCCAGCGCGAGTAACTGTTCGCTCATTAGATTCTGTAGTTCGCTATTTACATTTACAGAATCAAGCAGCTGCGCCTTGGGTATTTCACGAACACGGCAATCTTCCAATGCAACAACTGAAAAACTGTTGGGTTTATTGGCAAACAACGCCTGCAAACTACCAATGACTTGCCCCTCACGGATAAAAGACTTAATAAATTCCTTGCCATCACGTGTTTCATAAAAGGCCTTTACCAGCCCCTGTTCGATAAAAAATAAATTGGCAGGTTCCTGGTGCTGATGGAACAAACAAGTGCCTTTGATAATTGTTACACGCACTCCGACATCAAAAAAATAATTACTCTCTGACATAGTTTATTAACCCAGGTTAATGTCACACACAATTCACTTAGCTAAAGTGCAAGAGTCATTTAAACAGAGGAAAAATCATGGATGCCAATAATCAAACCATTTTGATTACCGGTGGAACCTCCGGTATTGGCCTTGCACTGGTTAACCAGCTCAGCAAAAACAATTGCATTTTAGTCTTAGCGAGATCTCATGAAAAAATGGAAACATTCTTTGGCTCCATCAGTAATATTCATTGTTATTGCTGTGATTTGAGCTCGCAAACAGCGGTTATGCACGCATTGGAATGCATTATCAGGGATCACCCCAATATTTCCATTGTGATTAACAATGCTGGCATTCAATACACACCTTTATTTACCGCCGATGACTTCACACTAAAATCCATTAATGAAGAATTACAAGTTAACTTATATGCTCCATTAATAATCAGCGCCATATTAATAAAACATTGGCGACACAATAATCAGCAGTCAGCGATTGTAAATATTTCATCAGTCCTGGCAATTTTTCCTAAAACCAGCGCCGCTGTGTATTGCGCAACTAAAGCAGCGTTACATAATTTTTCACGAGCACTGAGTTATCAACTTGAAAATACCTGCACGCGCGTACACGAAGCAATATTACCGTTGGTTGACACCGCAATGACAAAGGGACGCGCAGGTAAAAAAATATCGACACAAATGGCAGCAACAGAAATTATTGCGGGAATAAGCAGCAATAAAAAAATTATTTATGTTGGAAAAACCAAATGGATTCCATTGCTGGTGCGAATTAATCCTTCCTTTGTTGCAAATATGTTTAAAAAATATTGAATAACAAAAACCACATCGCAAAAAATATTTTTTAAAACAAAAAAGATTGAAATATAACCGGCACAAAATCAGCTTATAACAAAAAAATCTGAAATATTGCCGTATTTTTGTGCAGCTTTTTAACAAAAACTTACCTTTTGCCCCATTTTTACGCCCTTTTTAGCCGCAAAAATGACGTCAAATGTCACATATTTTAAGTTTTTTTCGACCGTTCGTCGGTCTTTACACTGCGTCTGAAATCCGCCGAATCCCGCGCCATTACTAGCTTTATGGCAAAAAAGGTCAATTTTTCACCGAATGACTACCCCAATCCTGATCAGAAAACAAGCTAGGCACACAAAACAAGTGGTTATACCATGGCGTCGTATTTGCACGGGTCATTAATGGATTGGATTCGGCATGAATGC
>JAGKWY010000105.1 GCA_021151625.1 Gammaproteobacteria bacterium
TTTGATGGGCGTTGGTGGCAAACAGGATTGGGGCCAAATTGCGGTAGATGCATTTGGTAATGCGGCTGCTAATGGAATAGTTGAAGCCTCTATGGGCGGAGGCTGGGGTGCCTTCGGTCAGCACATGGATGCCAATGGCAACATGGTAGACAACCAAAGCCGTCGTCAGATGGCTGTGGCTGGCGCTGCAAAGGCAACTGCGGATAGTAATGCAATGAAGGCAGTTGAGAAGAATGCGCCTGAACTTGAGGCTGTGTTTGATCGTTACTTGAAAGCTGGCGGTGATCCAGCAAAAGTAAAAGATATGATCAACAATCCATCTGTTCGTAGTGGGCTTTTGAAAATTACAGAAGCAGACGTTATGAAATCTGGAGGACAATCGGCAATTGAATCCACCGGTAACGCAGGTAAGACGGTAATTGTCGGTGGAGTGGAGACATCAATTCGAGACGAAATGAATTGGAAGATGAAGCTTTATCAGGGATCGGGAGAGTTGATGACCGGGTTTCAAGAGTTATCAGAGGGAGTTCCTATTGAGGAAATAATCACCTTAGGTACAAGCAGCTTTGTTTGGCCCTGCGTCGGTCGCATTTGAAAAGGCAGTGGAATTTGGCTTTAACAAAATTGCCGGCAAGGGCATCGAGAGGGCATTCAATCTCGTAGGCGATGAACTAACAATTAATGCTTATGGTGATCAACGTAGTCAGTATGATGAGGTTATGAGTGCTCACCAAGCTCAGCAGCAGGGAGCTATGTTGGATGGGAACCAAACAAAGCAGGCGGAGCTAGGCGCAGATAGATCCTACATGAAAGCTGGTGCTATGGCGTTCGTTGGGTTGGTTCTATTAGCGGCGAGCGTTAAAGCGGGAAGGGATTTTCTAAAGGGTGATGTTAAGCCATTCTCGTACAGAGATAACGGGAGAGGAGATTGGGAGTCTTCTCAGACGGCGAATATGGATCGGCCGGTAAATACAAAGTATATTCAACAATCCCCCATTGATTATGAGCATGTACTAAAAGCGGATTACAACAAGAATGGCAAGCCTACTGGTGGCCATACTTTAATATTCGGCGATGTGCGAATTGTTCCTGGATCTGAGTCTTTGCCTGATGTTTCTGGAGTGTATAAGGCGAATATTGAGGTTCCTGATCCCAAAAATCCCGGTGGTTGGATCCCCAAGCCAGGAAAAAACCACACAATGTTTCCTAAGGGATGGGATGAAATTAAAATTAAAACCGAAGTTGATGCTGCATGGAATAGCTCAAACAAAATTATTCAGGGCGACAAGTGGATATCCATAACTCCTTCTGGTGTTAAAGTCCAAGGGTATATCACCCCAAACGCAACAGTTTACCCTGTTTACCAAACGCCTAAAATTCCGTAGGAGATAATATGAAGCTTAAATTGTTTTATTCTGACGGTGGTAACCATCCGGTACTGGGTCGTGTGTTTTTCATGCGCCAAGAATGTTCAGGGAAAGGTGAGGATAGATACCAACGTTATATTGCGAATACTCTGTCGTCTATTGCAAATTCAGTAGATGAATGCGATGAAGTTTTATCTGAAATTGATGACGTCGAATCTGGCTATAAAAATTCCGTTGAAATTGATGGTAATGATGTAGAGGTGTTAGTAGGAAATAAGAACGTACAAGTAAATATAACAGCAAATGAAGATTGGGTAGATCAGTTAGAAGGGCAATTCCAATTGACTCAATTTAAGCAAGCTGTCGAAGCTTGGAGATATTTTTTAACGTTGCCTGAGTCGCTGTCATCAGAAGTAACTGTGGATATATAAGAGCCCGTAAAAAATTCTGTGTAACGGTCTTTTAACGATAGGAGGTCAAACGATCATCGAACACAATCATAAAATGATTCAATGCCGCCTTCCAGTTGCGAATCGGCATTGTCCGTTTTTTTGATGCATCTTGTATGTGTCCAGTCCTAAAATACGTTGACACTGATTTATCCAAACGCCCGATGCACCTCATCGGGCGTTTTGTATTCCAGCGATAGATGCGGCCGACGCTCGTTGTAAATTCTTATTGACTCCGCCACCATCACTTTTGCTTCCGCAATATCCCTGGGTTTCCTGATCAGAAATTCATTTTTCAAAATCCCATTCACACGCTCTGCCAATGCATTTTGATAGCAATCGTAACCATCTGTCATCGAACAATGAACACCGTGCTGGTGATGCAATGGGCTTTCCAAAACCTGTGGGAATGGACGCATTCACTACTGAAGCGCGCTTTATTAAAGCCAAAGAGCTTGTAGTTGCTCAGTACGGTGTTTTAGCGGATTAGCGTTATTTGGCGTGTTCTAAATTTTCTTCTCCTCTGTCATCGAAAAATTATAATGCCTTTTCCGGTTGGCCCTACTTGAGAAGGAACGACAGTTTGCACCTATTAACAATTTCCAAAAAGGGCAACGATGAGTTTGTCAAAAAAGGTAGATGAAATGCTGGTCCCTGAATCTTTTAGGAAGAAAAAAATGAATAGATCTCTAATGCTTATTTTCTTTACACTTCTGATAACTGCAGCCAATGCATATTCTGATGATGAAGTATTCAGTGCGCCTCGCACTGAATACTTATCGAATAACGCCAGAAATGCAGTTGAAGCAACAATTTTTCATTTGGAGGAGTATGTTCAGTGTCTTACGAAGAGTGAAGATAATAGGATTTGTTCGGCAGACAACCGGAAAAGAGATGGTCGAGAAATTAAATATTTACTAAAACTGGAAATCGGATTGCTTAAAAATTACAGATCTGTATTCAACAAAGCTTTTGAAAAAAAGAAAGTTGAATTAAGTGACTCAAGAGCTGAAATGAAAGGTGGCGCAATTGCGGCTTTTATCCATTTGCATGCAATCGCAAATTTACTCTCAAATAAATGCGCGAAAAAGTCGGAAAGAAATCTGTTCAAAGACTCAGGCGTTGAAATTTATATAAAGTTTTCTGAAGAGAAAGACAAAATTTTGTTATCGAAGCAAATAACTCCTGCATATATTCTCTTTAATAAAAAAGAAATGGAAATTGAAAAAGAACAGGTGTTCGGTGATGTGTGCGGCGAGGATTTTCGGACGGTTATGTATGTTTTAACTAATGCTAATAAATTATTGTTAGAGAAGATCGAGACTGATAAAGATGTAGCACTAATGCAGTTTATGGCTGCATATGTTGCATCGCTATCCATTCTTCTTGAAAAAACATCTTAGTGTTAACTAATGATTTGCATTTCATAGTAAAAAACATCAAGCCACTTAAGTAAAAATGCTGGTCGTCGCGAGTACGACGTCTGACCTTTCCCTCAAAACCCAGACCATGACGGCGATGAGATAGCTGGTATGGTGTTCTTGTTAGTTGACCGTGCAAAAAATCCGTGGAATCTAAACATATTTGGTCAAATGAGTTCGTATAAATGATAGTAGGTTGGAGACACACCATACCTTTGCACTTCCGCATCAAGATACTTGGGCATCTTTACCATCAGTTGGTAACCGTAATCATTTAAAATTCGCTCGTATCGAATAAGAGAAGAATCCGCTTCCAGGGACAATAAATTTTTCCCCCCTTCTGATTTATGGTTATTGGGTACAATCATTAAATACTTAACTTTGCCCTCTGCTAAACAACTAATCCAAAAGTCGATAGAATGTACCGAGCATTCGGAGAAGCTATGGATATTAACCGCAATATCGGGATTAATGCTCTTAATAGTAGCCTTGGCTTCATGTAAAGGAATCACCTCACTTCGACCAGAAGCACAACGATAGTTAAGATAGAATTTACTTAAAAAAGTGGATTCCGCAATGGCATCAGTGCAGTAAAATGTTTCAATGTTATCAAAGCATTCAATAGCCCTATGAGCCAATCGACCGTAGCCGGCTCCTATATCAATTATTTTGATTTTTCCCTTTTTAGATATACCAAGGATATTTTCCAAAAAATATAATTCTGTTATCGAGTCAAGTAGATCCCTGCTCGCCAAGATGCCTGCCTCGGTAAAATAAGTAAATACACCAAAAGCGCCGTCCTCTTTGGTCTTGTTAAGAAGCCCAAGTCGATCGTTTGATAAAATATATTTTGCAGATAGATCGTAGTTGCTTTTAAGATTGTTATTTCGTAGTTGCCAAATATACGCGTTATCTCCCCTGAAATAGGGAAAATTAATTTGTGCTTCACAGAAAGCATCATTCCATTGCGATTCATTTATTTGATTTTTATTAAATGCTAAGTATTCTCCTTTTAAAAGGAGCAAGTGGGGATTGTCGCGAGATAAGTAGTTTCGCTGTTCTTGAGTAATGAAAACATCTTTATGAAATGGTGGAGGAAAACTATTGGCGATGCTTTTTTCTAAGTCATTTTTTTTCATTATGTAAGACAATATCCATAATCCATATATTACATTTATGTTACAGCCTTCCCCCATGCTAACGGATCAAGTTCAGATTCGCAATTGGTATGAAATAACGTATTTCTAAAGGAACAAAGATACTACACTCGTTTTGGATTAATTTTTAAAAGTGAAACCGCTATGAAAACTGTTACCGTTGTTCTCAATGGGTTTAAGAGACAATTTACACTTGCTGAACAAATTGAGAGTCTTAAAGCACAGAGCTATCCCATTAAGAAGATTATGTATTGGAATCTTTTCTCGGAAGACCCAAAGTTCAAACCAGATTATGAATTACTTAGAAGAGAATCCATTGAGTATGCCGAAACTACTCATGACTATGGGGTTTGGGGACGTTTTTCATTTGCGTTAAATGCCACTACGGATTTTGTTTGTATTATGGATGACGATATTATTCCGGGGCGGCGCTACATAGAAAACTGCATTATGTCTTACGAGAGGCAGCCAGGAATTTATGGTGCTTTTGGTACATGTTTCAATCACGCAGGTGGTGGAACAAATTATGGTTGGAGAGAGGCTCGTAATTGGACAGCCAAACAAGTTAACTATCTCTATCAAACCTGGTTTATGCCGCGCGAAGCACTTCATGTTTTTTGGTCTGAAATGATATCTGAAGCCTTAACTAAGCACAGGCATATTGCTGAAGATATCCACCTATCCTTGATGGCAAAAAAATATCTCGGATTAAGGAGTTATGTTGTACCCCATCCCGAAAACGATCGGGAACTGTGGGGTAACATTGCAGAACTAAAATATGGATTGGATGAGTTTGCAGTGCATTTAAACCCCGAACTGAGAGAAGCAATGGATCAGTATTTTTGCCATGCACAGGGTCAAGGTTTGGAAATTGTTTGGGAATAGTTTTTTAATCGAAGTATTCTAGTTAGATGATCGTTCTACCACATAGTGTCCGATTGCCAGAAAATCAATATCCATGTTTAAGAATGCATTGATTGCATCATGCGGAGATTCTACAATTGGTTCTCCGTTATCGTTAAATGAAGTATTTAGCAATACTGGAATTCCGCTCTTTTGCGAAAATTTTCTTAGCAGCATCGTAGTCTCGCGATTTAATGCTGAATTAATAGTTTGAATTCTACATGTTCCATCAACATGAGAAATCGCGCCTAGCAGGTCTGTTTTATCCGCTTTTACTTTCAATGAATACAGCATGTACGGCGAATCAAAGTTATCTTCAAAAAAATCTGACAAGTATTCTTCTAAAATAATGCCAGCAAATGGTCGCCAATATTCCCGGTGTTTTACTCTAAGGTTCAGAATATCTTTATTATCCTTGGGACCTGGGTGCATTAAAATAGATCGTGCACCGAGCGCTCTGGGACCGAACTCGGATCTGTTTTGGAACCATGCTACTATCTTGTTTTCGCTGAGTTTAAGCGCGATAAAATCACACAGTTCGTTAAAATCCTCATACTTGCGGTATTTGATCTCGCGTTTTCCAAGCGCTTGCTCGATGCTATCTTCTGAATACTCTTTCCCCAGCAGTGCCAGATTTTTGGGTAGATGAATTGGAATCTGATTCTTGAATAGGCCAAAACAAGCAGCGCCAAAATGAAGCCCTTCGTCATTTGGAAAAGGTGGAATATGAACGGATTTAAAAAGACCGCTATTTTTGATGAGTGTATTTGCAAGTACGTTAAGAAAGCATCCACCAGATAAGCACAAATGCTCTTCTAAATATGAAGCCTCTTTCAAATTCTTTATAAGTTGTAACAGCGCCGTTTCAAAATTTCGTTGAAGTAAAAATGCCTTCTCATCTGCATCTTTCGCGAGACGGTTTTCAATTGTAAAATCTTTATCGAAAACTATATATGGCATTCCGCCATAGGCTAATTCGGCGGAAGTGAAAAAACCTTTAATATTGTGATGTTTCGCATTTGTTCCGTATGCGGATAGGCCCATAATCTTCCCCGGCCAGGTTTCCCTATACTTTTCGTTGGACCAATGAATTTCTTTAGCGGTTTTTTCGCAGTAAATTTGTTGTGCGTGCCAATGATAATATCCACCGAAATCGTTCGTGCCTGGAACGCCGTTAAAGAGCCGGAAAATACCTTTTGATTTATTGAAGTAGCCAAGGGTGTTGGTTTCTAAGGCCAAACGTTTGAAGTCCTGATCGAAGATCGCAGAACCCGCGCCGTCAAGTGTAAGAAATGACCCTTCGTTTTGCTCGCTTGAGAAAACTGCGGCGGCAGCGTGACACAAATGATGTGACAATAGTAGTATTTCAGCGTTACCAAATATTTGGGTAACTAAGGTTTGAATAATTCCCGCATTCCATTTTTCGTAAAAAATATCCAGCCCCATGGAAGGTATGCACACCAGGTTTACATCTTTTGCTGTTATACCCGCGGTTGATAAGCAGTATTCAATGGCATTGGCTGGAAAATTTCCGTCATGTTTCTTCCGTGTCAATCTCTCTTCAGAGATGCTCGTAATATGCTTTCCGTCGATAAACAATGTTGCTCCGGAATCATGGACCCATGTATGCCTTCCTTCGGCGTTAAATGATTTGTCCGCTTGCCAATCAAAGGATCCATAGAGTCCAAGAGTAATCATCATTCCTATCCAAATTTAGTGATCAATGACACACGTTCAGAAACATGTTCGAATTACGAGAGCTATTCAATTTGCGCACAACGACTACAATAATCAAACCCAATAAAAATAATAAGAAGGTATTTGGCTCGGGCACTGATACGGGGTTGATCTTATTTTGTATCCAACCAAAGAGACTGCTTACTCGCGTTGAGCCAAAGGCGTCACCATACCCCAATATGCCATCGCCATTAAAATCGCCTGCGAATGATTGAATGCCAGCGAGGTAAAGCTTTCCGTCTCTTTCTATAAACAGGCCTCCACCTGAATCACCCGGGGCTGGCATTATCTCTAATGTTGTAGCGAGATCATCAAAAGAAAAATCGGGGTAGTTGAAAAGATTGTACAAGCTATCAACAGGATGATCGAAATCAGACCAAAGGATTTGTCTTCCATCACCCTCATTGGACCATAGTTCGTCGATCATATTAGTACCTGTCCTGCGCAAGTAATCAATACCAAGCGCACCTGTATAACCGTCTCCAGAGTAGCCAAATCCAGTGCTGACAACATCACTGAATAGTTCATCATCACCGCTATACAATTGTGCGGGAGTGATATCGAAATCGGAATTGAAGTGCATGAGCCCCAAGTCCCAGCCGCTTAGCAGATCATCATTCAAAAAGCGTTCGTGCGAAACCCAGGTATTTGCTTGATAGAAGCGCCAGCCTGCATCGCTCGGTAGATAAAAGGAAATGGCTTCAGCCTTGTTTACGCAGTGCCCGGCAGTGAGCACCCAATTTTTATTGATGACTGTTCCGCTACAGGTATTTGGTCCCTCCGCCGTGTTAAATACTACCAGTCCAACACTATTGAGTGCTGGATTTGTGTTAGGTTGTGTGTATATTGCGTCAGGTGTGTCATGCCGAATAATTCCGGCATAAACGGGCAGACAAAAAACAAACAATAAAAATTTAATGAAGTATTTCATGCGGGATACCTGTAGAGTAAAAATCAAATATTTAATGACGGTTTTCTTTTAAGAAATAGGAAGCCTGATTTGTCATAGTTAACATTGGGACATACGCTATTCATTATCTGGTGAGTCAAGTTTTCGCAACTTGGAAGCTTGGCGGCCCAAGCAAATAATCGATCGTTGGTGAAATTGGTAAAGTGCCCATAAAATCGATTTGGGGTATCTTCTATAGGAACGTGAATAATTAGAATGTTTTTAGTATTCATCCATAAAGTGTGAAAAATTGCTTCTGAGTCTGAATCAGTGAAGTGCTCCAAAATATCATTTGCGATTATGACATCGGCATTCAGAAGACTTGGCTTTGGCTCCCAAAGGTCAATTTTCTCAACCCTAATCTGGCAATTAAATATCCCTAAAGAATCTTGTAATGTAGAAAATATTTTCGAAGGAGTTACTTCGTTGTAGTCTGAGCAGCATATAGCCTTTGCGTTGAAAGGCAATAAATGGTTATCTGCCAATTGACTTAAAAGTAGCGGGAAGTTTCCTGTGTTGGTTGCAACATCGTGAATCTCTAAACTCGATAACTCCCCGGCCATAAGTTTAATTGCGTGAATCTCAAAATAATATATCCAGGAAAACGATCCTACGTGAGTAGATACATCAATCGACTTTTCTGCGCTGAGATCGATGTAATTTTTGTAAAATTTCTTATAGGTATTAACAAGCTTTATTCTATTTAATTGGTCTTCATTCAGAAGAAACGTATATCCAATAAGCTCGTAATATGTTTCGTACATTGCAATAAAAATATCAAACTGAAGTTCTTTAAGATTTTTAATATCGTGTTCTTTTCCGAAAGCGGTTAACTCTTGAATTGCTGCTGAATCAAGTGACTGATTAAATGTATCTACACCCAGGTTAATCTTGGAATCTGGCGGACAGTAAAACAAAAACCAGTTGTCATAAAACTCTATATATAATGCGTTTAAATGTTCGGAATTGATGATGTAGCTCTTCAATGCGGGAGTCTTTGCAATCGTATTGTAGATACTTGATGGCTCTACCTTTTGTATGGCACAGATGTGAACCATAGGGCCGGCCTGAGAACGAAAAACCCGCTCTGCCCGCTTATAGTTTCCAAAGAGCATTTCTTTTAGAAGCTCCAAATATTGTGCTCCGACGCTGGATTCAATGTCCATTAAGCCTCTGCATTAGAATTATTTTTGAAGTGATTTGCTGTTACCAGTGCGACAGGTACAGTACTTAAACCTAGTAAAGTTGTACTAGCTCTTCCCAGTTCATAGTTAAAAGTGATTCTGTGGGTTTTATTTGATGTTTCTGGTGAATATATTTCACATTGGATTTCGAATCATTTCGATTTTTTAGTCCATCTCTGGGGTGGGGGTAATGAATTGATTCAACACCAGGGAATACTTTGTAATTGCATCCAGCTTGATACAGTCGAAGCCCAAGCTCAACATCTTCGCCTCCCCAAGATTGAAACCACTCATCAAAGCCTTCGAGCGCTTTGACTTCAGTAGCTGAAACAGAAATATGACTTGTCCAAAATAAAATCCAGGGAATAGTCGTTTTATTAAGTTGATACTGGATGGATTTTAGAAATTCAGTTCTGCAATCCCAAAGGTGAGGCAATTTTTCCAACGTTAAAAGCGCATTTTCCAAAGTATTATTTTTTATAATTTCTTCCATCTCATCTGCATGTTCCAGGTCGTATTCATTTACACCATGAGACAATCCAATTACAACCAATTTGGGCTCCATGTGATGGAGCTCCAAATGCTTTTGCAAGAGATATGGGGAGACTATGACACCAGAATCAATGAACAAAATAACAGAAAATTTTGCAGCTTTAATACCGATATTTCTGGCTTGCGCTACTCGGAATCCAAGATCCTCTTGAAAAAAATACAGAACGGGAATCTTTGGTTGAAAGCTTTTAACCAAGAGATCTGTGCCGTCACTCGAACCATCATCTATAACGATGATTTCGAAACGAGACTTATCTAATGATTGCTGACTTAGTGATTGTAAGGTTTTTTCTAAAAGATCTTTTCGGTTGTAAGTGGGTATTACAACCGAAATGCCAAGTTTTTCACCAGAGATAAGCTCATTTGTTCCAGAGGAAAACATGTAATGCTCCGTTATTTATAAAATTGTAAATCGGTACTCTGGGCTTTCAGAAGACGGGGCTGTTCCCTCTAGAGTATCTTTGTAGGCTGCGAAAAGATCCAGGTTCTGAGGGAAAAGGCTGTATAAGGATGTAGCAATATCCCCATCTATTGAAATATGACTGAGCTGAATGAGCCATTTCACACCTACAGAACCGAAATAAATTGAGTAGTGCTTGGTGTTGGGATTAAACGAAAATGACAATAACTGTTCATTTATTATCAGGTAGAGCCCGTGAGTATCTACATTTGAGCGTATTGTACATGCTACGTAGTAAGGCAGTTCCAATCGATATTGAGCCGACGATAAGTCCCAGAACAAACAAACATCAGCTGCACTTTTCGCAATCAATAACTCAAAACCTGTCGGCACTGAGTAATGCAAATTAGCTAGTGCATTATATTCGTGAAATAATCTATTTACATTTTCATGCAACGTTTTACTGGAATCGCTCTTTTCAATAATTTCGTCAGTTACTTGTAATAATTGACCGCGATAGAGCTGCTTTACTCCAAACAATTGCCTGGTCATATTGAAGCCTACGAATTGGGCAAGCGCCCCGCTGTCGATATTATTTGATCTCGCTATCTCTTCTATAGCTGAGCTTATAGCGACGTACGATACCCAGAGATCATTAATAATGTTTTCTTTAAAAGGAAGCTGAGGCGCTTCTGGCTGGCGCTTTATCCAGTATGAAAAAAAGAGCACTTGCAACACGGATCTTAGGCTCTTTGTTTTCCATGTTTGAGCTGGGCCTGTACACTGAAGTACCCATTCTGAAATAGTGGGTTTGATATTTTCGTCGGTAGCAATTTGTAACAAGATTGCACCTAACGTGTCGTACTGGGGACTATTTAATAAATATCGTCCCAAGAACACAGGGAAACCAGCTGTTTCAACGTAAAGAAGCCGAAGCTGCTTCAGATAAACCTCTACAAAACGTTGAAAAATGTCATTTGCCATCCCTGCAACCATTCGAGATGTTGGCTCAAACTTGCCAACATAAAAGCACATATCAGCAATACTTTTTCGAAAAAGATTGTATTCATCCCAAAAAGGCGGCTGCAAACTTGCGGTGATAAGCTGCTCGTATGCAGGAACCACAGTTACAGAACCAAAATCAATCCAGCCTCCATCAACTAAGAAATTTGATAAAGTCAGTGACCCGTGCATAAATCGGCGCACTTTTGAATAGGACAATTGAGTTGCAGCACGAGAGCTCACTTGTTCAATTGCATTTATATACTGCTGCGTTTTAGTGAGCTTAGGATCAACGTTCCCTACAATTTGAGGGAGAAAGGGAATAATCTCTTTGACGCGGTTGAAGTCATGCGGATAGCTTTTCTTGACTTGAGGCGAGGGTTTGAAATAAAACGCCCGGGCGAAATGTGCCGGGCGAACTCTGGATTCCCGGAGCATTAGGCCTCGACGTACAAGGATTTGCTCGTCCTCTGAATCATTAACATGGTTTTTAAAGGATCGTCGTAAAATAAAACCGCCAGTGTCAATGATGGCTAATACCCGGCTGCTTGTATAGGGAAGTGCACTGCAGGCAACATGCCCATAAACTAATTCTGTCAGCGCATCTTGCAGTGCAAGTCCTCCATGCCCATACCAATAGTTTACGCCTTCACCTACTACTGGCGTAGGGCCTATACCCTTCAGCTGAAATGGTCCCAGCAATCCACATCGACCACCACCTCCGTTAGATAAAATTCCAACTCCACCGTAGCGTTCCGCTAAAAACTCTTTTTGGGACTCATCTACTAGAGAGTGGTCTTCTTCTGTGACTGGGACTATATAGCCAAACATGTCCAGGACGGATTGATGGAATAAATCATCTTCCTGATTGAAATTTAAAAAGTACTTGTATTGGTGAAAAAGATCCAGGTCTGCATAAACTATACTGGGATTTTTTAACCGATTCGCTTTGAATGGAATAAATGTACTATCGGGTAAAAACTTCTGAATTTCCATGAGCATGCTCTGTAGCAATATTATTCTTAATTTTCCATGTAACGAGTTTGCGAGCACCAGTCTTTTTATTTGAATGTGCAAACGTTACCGTTTCATTAGTGAAAAATGTTGTGCGTCGTAGCTCGCCACAGATATCAAACAGGTACTGTGGATTTGCGACAAAATCTAATATTAAAAGAGCGCCATCCTCATCCCATTCACTTTCATGAAGTACATAGTTGGGCTCGTGGAAAACCAGATTTTGGATTTCTGGGGAAGGGAACGCCCAAACAATATAACCAATAGGATTGCCCTCTCTATTGAAGAAAAATCGAATTTTTTCATGATATACAGCTGAAATAATTAATGCGCTTAGCTTTCCGACACTCCATTCTTGGCGATTTGGGTGTAACGAACAAAGCTGCAGAGCAAAACCAAACAACTCTGCATTACGCTTATTTGCATTGCTTGCAATAGGACTTAGGCTCAAAATTTCCCTCGAAATAAACGTCATTGATAACCGCGGCAATTATTGCTTGTCTAATAAGCAATCACAAGCGACAAGGGGTACGTTTGGGCTCAAACGGATAAAATGCATTCCCATGTTTTAGCTATTAGCTGACACTGCGCAATAGTTTTTATTTGAGTTGCTGTCAGATGTTCGGCATATTTTGAGGGTGGGCCTGACGG
>JAGKWY010000106.1 GCA_021151625.1 Gammaproteobacteria bacterium
AAGAGTAAAAACACTCCGCTATTTAATTTGAAACAGGATGCCGGTGGTATCGTGGATATTGAATTTATGGTTCAATACGCGGCTTTGGCTTGGGCGTCTAAATCGCCCGGTATCATCCGGTACACGGACAACATTCGCATACTCGGATCACTGGAAGAGGCAGGCTTACTGGATGCCGACTCCGTGGCCCACCTGATCGCCGCTTACAAAGCATACCGATCCACCGGACACAGCCTTGCGCTACAGCGACAGGAGGCAGTGCTGGAAGGTGATAATCACTTTACTGAAGAACGTGCACAGGTCACGGCGATTTGGGATCGCTTGATCGGTCACCCCTGATTACACAGAATTTTTGATAAAGAATTTGGAGTTAGCTATGTCTTTTGCCGATCGCGACGGCGTTATATGGCTCGATGGTGAACTCATTCCCTGGCGCGATGCCAAGGTTCACGTTTTAACTCATACCCTGCATTACGGTATGGGCGTTTTTGAAGGCGTTCGTGCATACAAAAGCGATTCGTTGGGCACCAGTATTTTCCGTTTGCAAGAACACACTGATCGTTTATTCCGCTCGGCGCACATCATGCGCATGAAAATGCCCTACACCAAAGAGCTGATCAACGACGCGCACAAAATGGTGGTGCGTGAAAATGGTTTGGCCGAGGCCTACCTGCGCCCTATGGCATTCTACGGTTCTGAAGGTATGGGCCTGCGCGCCGATAACCTGAAAGTGCATGTGATGGTTGCTGCCTGGCACTGGCCTTCCTACATGTCACCGGAAGCGCGCGATCTGGGTATCCGCATTCGCACCTCAAGCTACACTCGCCACCACGTGAATATTTCCATGTGTAAGGCGAAAGCTAACGGTCACTACATCAACTCGTTGTTAGCCTTGCAAGAAGCGCTGGATAGCGGTTGTGAGGAAGCGCTGTTGCTGGATAACGAAGGTTATGTGGCTGAAGGCAGCGGCGAGAATTTCTTCCTGGTGCGCGATGGCATTATCTATACGCCCGAGCTGACTTCCTGTCTGGACGGCATCACTCGCAATACTATTTTCCATCTGGCTGCTGACTGCGGTTACACCATCAAGGAAAAGCGTATTACCCGTGATGAGGTGTATGTTGCCGATGAAGCTTTCTTCACCGGTACTGCTGCGGAAGTATTGCCGATTCGCGAGCTCGACGGTCGTCAAATTGGCGAAGGTCGTCGCGGTCCAATTACTACGCGTTTGCAAGATTTGTATTTCAAATCTGTGCGCGGCGAATTGCCCGAGCACACTAACTGGCTGGCGCCGGTTGCCAAGTAACTGTTAATGACAGTGACCTAACGGAGCCAAATGGCTCCGTTATTGTTTTGCCCTCTCAACTTATTTAATCGCCTATGCCTGAAATTCAATTCCCGACAGAGCTGAAAAAAATCCAAAAAATTTTGGTGGTCGGCCCTGCATGGATTGGCGATATGATGATGGCACACACGCTGTTTCAATTATTAAAACAGCGCAATCCCAATGTGCAAATTGATGTGCTGGCTTCCAGCTGGACGCGACAATTATTAATTCGTATGCCGGAAGTGCATCAAGCGATTGATATGCCGATAGGGCATGGTAGCCTCGCATTTGGTGAGCGTCGTGCGTTGGGAAAAGAATTGGCTGCACACGGCTACGATCAGGCAGTTTTATTACCCAATTCA
The DNA here is from genome assembly GCA_021151625.1 of Gammaproteobacteria bacterium. Taxonomy (GTDB): domain Bacteria; phylum Pseudomonadota; class Gammaproteobacteria; order Pseudomonadales; family Cellvibrionaceae; genus Cellvibrio. Next base: position 1,690 of record JAGKWY010000106.1, read on the forward strand.
TTTAAATCCGCATTCATTCCCTTCTTTGCTAATATCCCATTGCGCACCGGCTGGCGTGGCGAGATGCGCTACGGTTTGGTGAACGACATTCGCGTGTTGGAGAAAAAGCGTTTTCCGTTAATGGTACAACGCTATGCAGCACTGGCCTTGCCCAAAAATAGCGAGCCGTTAAGGGAGTACCCTTATCCGCGGTTGGTGGTTGATAAAAACCAACGCCCACAATTGTTAACAAAATTTGCATTGCAGTTAACTCGCCCCCTCTTAATAATTTGCCCGGGTGCCGAATATGGCCCGGCCAAGCGTTGGCCGGAACATTATTTTGCGGAAGTGGCTGATGAAAAAATTCGCGCAGGTTGGCAAGTGTGGTTAATGGGCTCTGCAAAAGATCGCGAAGTGACAGAGGCAATTCGTCAATTATTGTTGGAGGAAGAGCGTGAATATTGTTTTAATCTCGCAGGCAGCACCAATCTCGGTGAAGCCATTGATTTGATGGATTGTGCTGATGCTGTGTTAAGTAACGATTCCGGCTTAATGCATATTGCTGCGGCGCTACAAAAACCTCTTGCCGTTATTTACGGTTCTACATCGCCTGAACATACCCCGCCACTTGCTGAGCGCGTGACGATTATCAGCAAGGCAATTGATTGCGCTCCCTGCTTTGAGCGCGAATGCCCCAAGGTGCATCACAAATGCCTGCGCGATTTAATGCCGCAGCAAGTATTGGATGCGCTCAACGCACTAATTCCCCAGCTGCTCACACCAGTAGCAGAATAATGCGTATGAAGCTTGCCTTTGTCATCTTTCGCTATTTTCCATTCGGTGGCTTACAGCGCGATATGCTGGCACTGGCGCAATATTTTCAGCAGCAAGGTCATTCCATTACGGTATTTTGCAGTCGTTGGCAGGGTGAAAAAATCACGGGCATCGAAGTGGTCGAGATTCGGGCGCGTGGATTGTTGGATGTCGCGGGCGTGAAAAATTTTGTCGATCAATTCCTGGTGCAATTTCCGCGTGAAAAATTTGATGCGCTCATCGGCTTTAATAAAATGCCAGGGCTGGATATCTATTTTGCAGGCGATACCTGCTTTGCAGATAAGGCCTATGGTGAGCGCAATTGGTTGTATCGCATGGCGCCGCGCTCACGCTTGTATTTGCAGTATGAAGCTGCGGTGTTCGGTGAGCAAAACGCGACGAAAATTCTTTCGCTTGTCGATGGCGAGCGGAAAAGGTTTGCACGTTTTTATGCTACAGAGCCTGAACGTTTTTATCCGTTATTACCGGGGATAGCGCGCGAGCATATTGCCTGTGCCGACCCGCACGCTGCCCGCCATGTGCTGCGCAATGAATTAGGTTTGTCAGCGGCCACTCGAGTTATTTTATCTTTGGGATCCGGCTTTCATACCAAAGGTATAGATATCAGCATTGCTACTTTTGCTGAATTGCAAAAGCAACTTCCGGATAGTGCATTGCTGATTGTTGGTAACGACAAACCCGATAAATATCGCAAACAGGCAGCTTCGCTGGGATTGACGGGAAAAGTATTTTTCCTGGGGCCGCGCAGCCCGGTAGGCGATTTGTTGCACGGGGCAGATGTGTTGCTGCATCCCGCGCGTAAAGAATTGGCGGGCAATGTGTTGCTGGAGGCAATGCTCTGTGCCTGTCCTGTAGTGGCAAGTGATCACTGCGGTTACGCGCATTATATTGTTGAGTATCAACTGGGTGAGTTAATCGTGCCCGGTGCGACCCCCGCCAGTATTGCGCAACAACTGCGAAAACTGTTGATGGTCGATAGAGCGTATTGGCAAACACAGGCAGAGAAACTAAATCAGCAAGGTAATTTTTTCTCTCGTGCAGAAACTGCATTGGCAGCAGTTGAAACTGTTATACATCAAAAAAAATCAGGCAGCAAAATTCATGAGTGGCGCACTGCCACTGCTGGCAGTGTATTGGTGTTGCGCGATGAATTGGTGGAAGCCTGGAAAGAAAAGCCTGTGTTTGATCTGGTGCAACAATTAGTCGGTAAGGTTGCGCGTGAAATGCCGGATCGCCAAACCCTGCGCTTTGAACTTGATGGACAGGTTTACTACCGCAAATGGCATCGCGGTGTGGGCTGGACGGAAATAATTAAGAATCTGATTCATTTGCGCTGGCCTGTATTGGGTGCGCGCAATGAATGGGCTGCGCTAAATAAAATGCGCGCGCTGGATATTCCAGGCTTGATTCCTGTGGCTTTTGGTGAGCGAGGCAAGAATCCGTCAACTCGGCAATCGTTTATTGTTACGCGTGAATTGCGTGATGTAATTCAGCTCGACCACTTTTTCGAGCAACGCGAGGTGTCGCCAGTTATTAAGCGTGGCTTGATAAACAAAGTTGCGTTAATCGCGCGCGAGTTACATGCTGCCGGCATTAATCATCGTGACTTTTACTTGTGCCATTTTATGTTGCGCGAGTTTTCGTTAACTGCTGATGTGCAAGATATAACTCTGGTGGATTTGCATCGCGCGCAGCTGCGCGTACAGGTACCAGAGCGGTGGCGAGTCAAGGATGTTGGTGGCTTGTTGTTTTCCTGTTTGAACCTCGGCTTTAGTCAGCGCGATTATTGGCGTTTTTTGACTGTTTACTTTGCAACCGATCTGCGCAGCATTTTGCGCGAGCATTCATCCTTGTTGCAAAAAATACGGCAGCGTGCACGCACTACTTATAAACGCGATTTTGGCCATTGGCCAAATATCTAGGGAACGGCCTGATTTTATGTTATTGAATTCTGTGCAACGCGAACAAAAAATGCTGACTTGGGCCTATGGTGGTTTATGGGTTTTTGTGAGTGCATTTTTGTGGTCGCCCTCGCGCGATGGTTTGGAAGGCGTTTATGCGCTCGCGTTTTTTATTCCGCTCTTACTGGTTTTGCCCTGGCGCAGACCTGATCTGGCAGTTTACGGCGGTTGGTTTACCGGAGTGGCATTAGCCTATGCAAGTTGGTCGCTATTATCCGGTGTATGGGGTGGCGATTTAGGGTACCTGGCTTTGCAGTGGTTAGTGTTGGCAATTTGGTTGGCCGGTGTTGCCTGGGTGTTGCAAAAAAAATCTATTGATTGGGATAAATTTCTGCGCTGGTTGGTGGTGATTGGCACACTCACAGCGCTGACAAATATCGCTGTATTTTATTGGAGCCACCCACTCGCGGCGCGCATGGAAGGCGTCACTGTTGCGCGTGCACCCACCCTGGTTGGGCAAGTTTATGGGGTAGTGGTCTTGCTGGGGATTTTATTGTCCTGGCGCACTGACTGTTTTAAATGCGCACTCGGTTTGTCACTCGCCTGTATTCCGGCGCTGGCTGCGCTAGGCTTATCCCAAAGTCGCGGGCCTTTGTTGTCATTAGTACTGTCTCTGATTGTTGGATTGTGCTGGTTGCGCCCTGGCTGGAAAATCCTGTTGGTGCAACTGACCGCTGCTTTATTGGGCTTGCTTGTGCTCTTTGTGATTTTTCCGTTAGATCAATTGTTGTTGGAGCGCGGAGCTTCATTTCGCGACCAGATCTGGCTGGACGTTATCCGGCAAATGGCTGCTGATCCGGGCTTGTTTTTGTGGGGCGTAGGCATGAGTGAGGTGACGGATATTCAAACCAGCATTGGTGAATATCATCATGCACACAATGCCTGGTTGGATATTCTGTATCGCACAGGTGTATTAGGCTTGGGTTTGGCTGTTATTCATCTTGTACTGTTATTGTGGGTGGCTCGTCGCCACTCTTCATTAGCGCCGTTAACACTTTGGCTGCTTTATGGTTGTGGTTGTCTGTTGGTGGATTCTCGCAGCCTGTTTTGGGAAATTGATGTGAAATGGCTGCTCTACTGGATTCCCGCCGGGCTGCTGGCAGCTGCTTTAATGCCGCGTAAAAGTTTGCCGGTGCGTGCGCAACTGAATGGATAATTTATGAGCTCTACACCAAAAAAAAATCTTGCCGTAGGTGAGGCATCTGCATGGGCGGTATACAAACGTCTGTTGGGTTATGTGAAACCTTATAGCGGTTGGTTTGTTTTGAGCTTTTTGGGCTTTAGTCTCTTTGGTGCATCCAGTGTGCTGTTTGTAAAAATTCTGGAGAACCTTGTCAATGTCATAGCCGCTAATGACCCGGCCGATCGCTACCTGGTGCCTTTGCAAGTTGTTGGTGCGACCTTGTTGCGGAGCTTGGGCTCATTTGTTGGTATTTATTTAATGTCGCGCATTGCGTTTAGTATTATTCACGAGTTGCGTGTTCAAGTTTTTAACCATATGACGCAATTGCCCAATGCCACGTTTGATGAAAAAAATTCGGGCAATTTAATTTCAATCATTACATATAACATCAATGGTGTTACTGCCGCTGCAACTGACGCGATTAAAATTTCACTGCGTGAAGGTTTAACGGTCATCGCCCTGTTCGGCACCTTGTTGTATATGGATTGGCGACTCACATTGGTGTTTATTGTGATTGCACCGGTAATTGGAGTTATTGTTGGTGTGGTTGGGAAACGTCTACGCCGCTTGAGTAATAAAGTACAAAATACCGTGGGTGATTTAACCCAGGTCTCTGGTGAGATGATTAACGGTTTTAAAGTCATGCGTAGCTTTGGTGGTGAAGATTATGAGAAGCAGCGCTTTGCTGAGGTAAGCAAAAAAAACTTGCAGCAAAATATGAAAATTGTGGTGACGTCAGCTGCGAATACGCCTTTGATTCAGTTGATTATCGCGGTGGCGATTGGCTTGCTGATTTTTGTGGCGTTAAGTTTTATGGAATTAAAAGATCCGGCGAGTTTTGTTGCTTATATGACGGCTGTTGCGGGAATTCTTCCCGCGATGCGCAAGCTTGGTGAAGTTGCACCCACAATTTTAAAAGGTGTTGCCGCAGCTGACAGCGTGTTTACCCTGCTGGATTCCGATACCGAAAAAGATCAGGGCACTTATCAAGTGGCGCGCGCGCGCGGAGAGGTGAGTTTTGATAATGCGGGCTTTACCTATCCAAACCAATCTGTTCCCGCATTAAATAAGATTAATCTGCAAGTGAATGCCGGTGAGGTCATTGCATTGGTAGGGAAATCCGGTAGCGGCAAATCGACACTGGTAAGTTTGTTAAACCGGTTTCATGATACATGTGCTGGTGAAATTCGGATCGATGGTGTGCCGCTTACCCATTATCAATTGCGTAACCTGCGTGAGCAGATTGCGCTGGTGAACCAACAGGTTACCTTGTTTAACGATACGGTTGCGGGCAATATTGCCTATGGCAGCTTGCAAACAAAAACCCTTGATGAGATTCGCAAAGCCGCAGATGCGGCCTATGCAACGGAATTTATCGAGCAATTACCTGAAGGTTTTAATACACTGATTGGCGAGTCTGGTGCGCGCCTTTCCGGCGGCCAGCGCCAGCGCCTGGCGATAGCGCGAGCTATATTGAAAGATGCGCCAATATTAATTCTGGATGAAGCAACTTCTGCGCTGGATAATGAGTCTGAGCGCTATATCCAGGCGGCTATGGAGCAGGTGATGAAAGGCCGCACTACCTTTGTGGTTGCCCATCGCCTGTCTACGATTGAGAAAGCTGACCGGATATTGGTGATGGAGCAGGGGGAAATAGTGGAACAGGGAACCCATGAGCAGCTATTGGCTGCGAAAGGGGCTTATGCCCGGCTACACGCCCGGCAGTTCCACGATGATGCTGATGACTTACCTGAAGTACCGGCACACTAGCCGGCTTGGAGCAAGTACCCACTCAGGGTGCCCGTCTAACGGATATTAAACAGAGTAGAGACTATGCATCTAACTATGCCGAATTTTGAGAGCGCCCATATTCTGGTGGTTGGGGATGTCATGCTGGATCGCTATTGGCACGGCATGAGTTCACGTATCTCGCCCGAGGCGCCGGTTCCGGTAGTGAAAGTCAGCCAGACAGAGGACCGCCCGGGCGGCGCTGGCAACGTGGCCTTGAACATGGCTGCTTTGGGTTCGAGCGTGTCGCTGATTGGCATAGTTGGCAATGATGAGGCTGGCCAGATTCTGCAGCATCGTCTCAGGGCGGCCAAAATTCATATAGATTTCCTTGTGTCTACCACAAAGCCAACTATCACCAAGCTGCGCGTGATCAGTCGTCACCAGCAGTTACTGCGCATGGATTTCGAAGACAAGTTTGATCTATCAGATAGTGCCGATTTTATCGGCAAAGTCAGAACCGCGATTCGCAATAGCGATGTGCTGGTGCTTTCCGATTATGCCAAGGGCAGCTTGCAGGATTGCCAAACCTTGATCCGTATTGCGCGCGATGCAGGGGTACCGGTATTGGTGGACCCCAAGGGGCATGATTTTATTCGCTACCGCGGCGCAACTATGCTGACCCCTAATTTCCATGAGTTTGAGACTGTAGTGGGTAAATGCACTAGCGAGCAGGATCTTGTGCACAAGGGTAAAACCCTGATGCAGGATCTGGGTTTGCAAGCACTGCTGATTACCCGTGGGGAGCAGGGGATGACCCTGTTGCGTCCCAGTCAGCCTGAGCTGCATCTGCCTGCACGTGGCCGTGAAGTGTTTGATGTGACTGGTGCCGGTGATACTGTGATTGCAACCCTGGCCGCTGCCATAGCAGCAGGTCATTCCATGCCGGAAGCGACCGCTTTGGCAAATCTTGCTGCGGGTATAGTTGTTGGTAAGCTGGGGACCGCCGCAGTTAGTGCACCTGAATTGCGCAGGGCGATTGTTGCCGAGCAGGGCGCACAGCGTGGTGTGGTTTCTGAAGAGCAATTGCTAATGGCGATTGAAGATGCGCGCGCCAGTGGTGAGCGGCTGGTATTTACCAACGGCTGCTTCGATATTATCCATGCCGGACATGTTGGCTACCTGGAAGAGGCGCGCAAGCAGGGTGATCGCTTGATTGTCGCCGTTAACTCGGATGCCTCAATTCGCCGCCTTAAAGGCAGCGGCCGCCCGATTAATCCGCTGGATCGCCGTATGGCGGTATTGGCAGGTTTGGAAGCGGTGGATTGGGTAGTCTCATTTGATGAGGACACCCCGGAACGATTGCTGCGTCGTGTTAAGCCGGATGTATTGGTCAAAGGTGGCGACTACCGCGAGGATCAGGTGGTCGGCGGAAATATCGTCAAGCCATATGGGGGCAAGGTAAAAGTGCTCAGCTTTTTTGATAACTGCTCAACGACCTCGATTGTTAATAAGATCCGCAAACAATAAGCCTTATGTAGTGATCAATAAAAAAGCCGCCCCATGGGCGGCTTTTTTCTGGTCGGCGAAATGATCAGGCAGCTAATTCAAGAATTTCGCGCGAGGCCTCCGGGGTGATTACCCCATGTTCACCCAGTGCGAGCAAGTCGTGTTTCACCAACATATCCACCAGTTTGGGAATAGATTCGCGGCCAACCCCGTAGCCACTCAGAGTGGTTGGTGTGCCCATTTGCTCAAAGAATCCCCGTGTTTCCGCTATGGCAGCATCTATCAATTCATCTTCATTGGCCAGGTTCAGGCCCCACACACGGCGGCCATACTGAAGCAACTTGCCGCGCTTTTTATCGCGTTGATGCTGCATCACCGCGGGCAGGACTATGGCGAGGGTTTGGGCGTGATCCAGTCCGTGCATAGCGGTAATTTCGTGGCCGATCATATGGGTGGCCCAGTCTTGCGGTACCCCAACGCCAATTAGTCCATTCAGGGCCATAGTCGCTGCCCACATAACATTGGCGCGCACGGCGTAATTGGTGGGTTCTTTGAGAGAACGCGGCCCTTCTTCGATCAAGGTCATTAGCAGACCTTCGGCAAAACGATCCTGAACCTTGGCGTCTACCGGGTAAGTCAGGTATTGCTCCATGATATGGACGAAAGCATCCACTGCCCCATTTGCAATCTGGCGCGGCGGCAGGCTGTAGGTAGTGGTCGGATCAAGGATTGCAAATTGCGGGTATACCAGAGGGCTGCCGAAGGAGAGTTTCTCCTGTGTTGCCGCCTTGGTGATGACTGAGTTGCCGTTACTTTCAGTTCCTGTCGCGGGCAAGGTCAGTACACAGCCGATGGGTAGGGCGGAAAAGAAAGGCTGGTGTTTAGCCATAATATCCCAGGGCTCTCCTTCGAAATTGATTGCGGCCGCAATCAGCTTGGTGCCATCGATCACGCTGCCACCTCCCACCGGCAACAGGAAATCGATCTTTTCCTTTTTCACTAACGCTACTGCCTTCATCAAGGTTTCATAGTGAGGGTTGGGTTCAATGCCGCCGAATTCAAACCAGGTTTTTCCCTCCAGTGCTTTAACGACTTGATCGTAAACACCGTTCTTTTTGATTGAGCCTCCACCGTAGGTGACAAGGATGCGGGCGTTCGCTGGAACCAGCTTGGCCAGTTCCTGGATCTGGCCTTCGCCAAAGACAATTTTGGTGGGGTTGGAGAAGGTGAAGTTTTGCATGAGGTATCTCTCCGAATGTTGTGTACTAGTGGGCATGAATCTGGCGATCTTTATCGATTAATTCAAGGATGCTTGCGTAAATTTACTTGGACTTGATCCAGATGTGGTTATCGAGGATCTGGTGGGGGATAGATTGCAGGCTACGCCCAAGACAGGGGCCGGACACGCATTGCCCTGATTGGATCACAAATTGCGCACCATGATTGGCGCATTGAATCACGCTACCACTGCTATCGAGAAACTGGTTTTCCACCCATTCCAGCGGAATCCCCAAATGGGGGCAGGCATTGCGATACACAAAAACCTGCCCCCCTTGCTTGATGGCAAAGACATTCTGATTGCCCTGCTTAAAACCCCGGCTAGTGCCGTCGGTAAGATCATCCAAATGACACAGGGCAATCAGTTGTCCTTTGTTTTCGGTCATTGCGGTGCAATCAAACGTACTTTGCGAGTGAGTAGCTTGCTGTCGCGCATAACACTGACATTCACCTTGTCACCCGGTTTGTAATGCTCAAGTGCACTTAATAATTGGTCATCATTGGCGACGGGGTAATCCTCAATCGCGACTATGACGTCGCCCAGGCTGATCTGCCCCCAGTTATTGCGTTTGGCACCTTGCAAGCCAGCTTCAGCTGCTGGTGAATTAGGCTCAACACGCAAAATAGGAACACCCTGAATGCCAACTTGCTGCGCCCATTGATCCGGCGCTACGGCTATACCTAATACCGGGCGAACAATGCGGCCGTGGGTAATCAGCTCGGGTACAACTTCTTTGACAGTATTGACCGGAATCGCAAAACCGATACCTGCGCTTGCCCCGCTGGGGCTGTAGATCATAGTGTTAACACCAATCAGGCGTCCCTCGGAATTCAGCAATGGACCACCGGAATTGCCGGGGTTAATAGCCGCATCCGTCTGGATTACATTGGTAATTTTGCGCTGGTTGGGCGATTCAATTTCACGCCCCAAGGCGCTGACCACACCGGTGGTGAGGGTTGCATCAAGGCCAAATGGGTTGCCAATAGCGAGTACTTTACGCCCAACACGTAAATCCCCTGAATCTCCCAGTGGCAGAGCTTTGAGCTTGGCTTTTGGGGCATCAATTTTTAGCACTGCAATATCGCGCTCGGGGGCAAGCCCCACCACTTCTGCCGGCCAATTGGATTGATCCTGTAAGGTAATGGTGATCTTGCGTGCACCTTCCACCACATGGAAGTTGGTGACTATGTAACCTTTATCGTCCCACACAAACCCTGTGCCCGAGCCGCGTGGCACGGTCACCAGATCAAAGGAGTAGGGATCCCGTGCGAGTTGTTGATTGGTGACGAACACTACGCTAGGACGGGAGGCCTCAAACACCTCCATGCTGTTTTGTTCGTCATCGGTGGAAAAGGCCTGAACGGTCGCCGCGCCCAAGGCGCTGGCGCCGGTCAGGATGCTGAGGATAAACCAGCGCCAGAGTTTCATGTCGTCAGTCCCCCCCTGCGATTAAGCAGCGTTGCGCAGTGCCTGGATGCGCGCTTCCAGCGGTGGGTGGCTGGCAAACAGGTTGCGCATACCGCCACTGATACCAAAGGCACGCATGCTGCTTGGCAAAGGACTTTCCACGCCGGCACTTGTCTCTGCTTGCAAACGTTGCAGGGCGCGGATCATCGCCCCGCGATCTGCCAAGGTTGCACCCGCTTCATCGGCGCGGTATTCGCGATAGCGGGAGAACGCCGCCACAATCATAGAGGCCAGAATGCCCAGCACAATCTCAGCGATAAAGGTGGTGACCATAAACGCGATACCGCGACCATCTTCATTTTTGAGTAATACCCGGTCAACCAGGTCGCCGATGATGCGGGCAAAGAACATAACAAAGGTATTTACCACACCCTGGATAAGGCTCAGGGTGATCATATCGCCGTTGGCAACGTGGCCGATTTCATGAGCCAGGACTGCTTTTACTTCGTCGCGCTCAAAGCGTTGCAGCAGGCCAAGGCTCACAGCAACCAGTGCATCGTTACGGTTCCAGCCAGTGGCAAATGCGTTGGATTCCTGAGCCGCAAATACACCGATTTCCGGAGTTTTAATGCCGGCCTTTTGGGAAAGTTCGGTTACGGTATCTACCAGCCATTTTTCATCAGCGTTGCGCGGCTGTTCAATCAGCTGCACGCCCATGGTTTTCTTGGCCATCCACTTGGATAAAAACAGGGAAATAAAGGAGCCGACAAATCCGAACACGGCACAGAAAATCAGCAGGTTTTGCAGATCGAGGCCGCCTGCAGTGCGATAGCTGCCAACCCCCAGTAAGCTTAAAACTACACCAGCCACCAGCATTACCGCGAGGTTAGTGAGTAAAAACAAGCCTATGCGTAACACGATATTATCTCCCAATAAGTTATATAAGGTTTACCGCCGAAATGGCAGTCACGCGGGAGTATATGTGTACAGTCGGACAGGATTTCAATTGCTAGTGATGTTAAGAAAGGAAAAACTGCGGCAACAGCAATAAAAATGGCCGCCTCAAGGGCGGCCCAAGCAACCGTGTTAGCCGAGAGACCTTCGGAGAGGAAAGCCCCAGGGGGTGAGCAAATTCGTTAACCGAC
>JAGKWY010000197.1 GCA_021151625.1 Gammaproteobacteria bacterium
TAGAGGAGGAGGGCACTTGAGGACTTACCCTGTTCCTTGCGAACAGGCATTCAATCGAGCGCCTTACTGCGTCGCTGTTATTGTTAAAAAACGGCACGGCGGTTTCGATGTGCACTTGTATACTTTTTGCGGAGACTTATTGTCAAATAAACCATATTTATATGGCCTGAATAACCATATGCTTATAGTTCATTTAACAATATGGCTATATAAAAAGGGCATTTTTAGCAGTTAAGGTGTGAGGTGCTACCGGAAATGGCGTGCAAAATATCACTTTTAGTGATCGGGCATTTACAGTTTTTAACGGTATTTTTTATCCATAAAGCCCGAGTTTTACAGGAAATGCCAGATTCGCTATTGGAGGGTGATTACTGGCAATTCGGCGACAATATCTGCGGAATTTACTCTCATTCTCGCCTTTTTACTCAATAACTCGAGGTTATTACGCGCATCGATCGCTAGCCAGCGAACCGACTCATCGCCACTTTGCAGCAGTTTTTCCAGCGCGGGAAGGTGGCGTTCGTTGCCGGTGACACGCAGGGCGAGTAGTGCATCCAGCAGTACGCTGGTATCGGTATCGGCCAGCAGCGGGACGATGGCATCTGCACTCGCCGCATAGCGGGTTTTGGCTAGTTCACCCAGCACACGCCGCCGCTCGGCAGGATTGGAATCAGCCAAACCGGCTTTCAGTGTTGCGACATAGGTATCCAGCAGCTGGTTATCGCCACGCAGGGACACTACCTGGGCAATCACCCGTTGCAGGCCGCTATCCGTTTGCGTGCCGTACAACCAGACAAGTTGTTCATTGCTTAATGCATCAGGGTTTTCAGCCAGATCTGCCACGACTTTGCCGGCGATGGCAAGGTCTTGCGCGCTGGTGTGTTCGGCGGTGAAATCGCGCAGTTTTTCGGCCAGATTGCGGCTATCGCCTACAAAACGGGTGCTTAAATCCTTGATCTGGCGATCTACGGGCGAGCTGGCAGCGCCTGGGCCGGCCATTTTTATGGCTTTGGCACGCGCCTGCTCCTGCTGCGCCAGCTTTGCCTCCAGCTCGATAATGTCTGTCTTCAAGGTTTGATTGTGTTGGTAGGAAACCATCAACAACCCGGCCAAACCGAGGATGATGACGGCGCTGACAAAAGCCGTTAGCAGCAGGTACTTTTTGGCGATACTCATGATGATTGGCAAGCTCGTTATTATTGTAGGAAGGGGTGGCAAGCCATAATGCCTTTAATCTCCCCCAGCCCCACTTTATCAAAGAGGGGGCCAGTCCCCTCCCTTTTAGAAAGGGAGGTTGGGAGGGATTACAAACATGCCGCCCCTCATTGTTGCGATACTACTGCGCCTTACAGATTGCCATAACCTATGGCGCCATTACAGTGAAGCCATTCACTCATCCCATTGCCGCCCCCGCAAGCGCCGCTTTGGTAAACACCGGTGTTATAGCTCTGGGCTTCCGATTGGCGAACGCTGCCGTTCACACTGAGGTAATCCACCTGCACATCGCGCCCGGAAGCATCGTTGGTGTATTCCACCAGACTGCCACCTGACAACGAAGTCGTCGCCGTGTAGTTGGCCATGCTGGTGGTCAGGGTCCAGGTTTGCACCACGGTGTTGTTGACCTTCAAGCGAATAGTTTCCTGACCAGACACTCCACGCGCACGAACCACTATGGTTTTGCTACCGCCAGTGGATGGTGTCGAACTGGTACTGCCACCGCTGGAGCTGGAAGTGACACTGCCACCCAGGGTGATATCGGAACTGCCAGTACTTTGGTAGCCCTCGGTCGCCATCACCTGGTAATTGTGGTTGCCCAGATTCAGGCCTTTGCTCGCCCAGAAGTTAGCGTGGTTGGCAAAGGTGATGGTGCCGGAAATATTGCCGAAACCTTTTTTCGGATTGCGCACGCTGAAGTACTGGTAAAAGGTCTGGTTACCATCAATCGACGGCTGGTTAACCCGCTGGCAGCGGCGAACGTTATAGGTGGCACCATCACTGGTGAAGCTACCGTAATCAGTACCGCCGGAACAGGACGCCGGGTTATAGGAACCGTAACTTTCAATCACGTAATACTCAATCAGTGGGCTGCGGGTCCACCCGTAAAACGCCAAATAGGAGTTCTGGCTATTGCTTACACCATAGTTACCGGAATAGGTAACCACGCGCGAGCTGCTGCCCGGGTTCCAGCCTTTGCCACCCACCCAGTTATTGGTGCTGGTGTTCCAGGAAGAGGTATAGCGACCGCCAGCACCCAGGGTCATGGAGGCACTGCCTGAATCTTTCCAGAAGCTGTAGTAATAACCGTTATTGGTGCCGGTGGAGTTGCTGGTCAGGGTCTGGGCGCCGGCCGTAGTTGCACAGACCGCCAGGGCGAGGGCGAGCGGGGATAACAGGAATTTATTATTCAGGTGCTTAGTATTCAGGGATTTGCTGTTGATAAATGATTTCATTATTAGACTCCGGAATTGAGCCTCCCAACCAATACCGCCCATAGAGGAGGGGGCGTTGAGACAATCCTGCTCCTTGCGAACAGGCGTTTTCGAGCGCCATACAACCTTGCTGTTATTATTTCTGAACGGCTTGACCACTCGATGTGCACTTGTATACAACCAGTCTTAGTTATTGTCAAATAAACTATATTATCGATTATCAAGGCATGGCTATTAGCGGTAATTCAGCGCCAATATCGCTGCTGGCAATATGGGTGCGCGCCTTGTCGCTCAGATTTTGCAAGTTGGTGATTACATCCTGCGCCAACCAGCTAACCGCCGGATCAGGGTGGTTAGCGAGCGCTTCCACCAGGTGGATATGGCTTTGGTTGCCTGTCGCCCGCAGCGCCAGCAAGGCATCCAGTTTTACCCCTGTGTCCTTATCTTCCAGCAAAGGTGCAATAAGATTAGCGGCCCCGGCATAACGGGTTTTGGCCAGCTCCACCAGGGTTCGCTGCCGCTGCGCCGGGTCGTCGCTGCGCAGGCCCGGCTGGCTTTCATTGATTTGTTTGTCGAGCAAACTATTGTCGCCGCGCAGGGATAACGCCTGGGCTGCCACGCGCTTCAGCTCTGGATCGGTTTGGTTGTAATAGACTGCCTCCAGTTCCTGGTTGGGCAGGCTTTCGCGGTTGTCCGCCAGATCAAAAATGCCTTTGCTGGCAATGGCGATATTGGCCCTGCTGGCATCAGCTGCGAGTAAATCCTGTACTTTCTGTGAAAAGGGGCGCGGGTCGCGATCGGAATTAGAGCTTAGCTCGCGGATTTTTTGCTCCACCGTCGGTGCTGTCACAGAGGTTTCCGTGGCAACTTCAGCTGGCGCAACTAACTCAGATTTCCCCGATGTTGCCGCCTGCTCCAACCCCTCCAGCACACCGGGCAATTGCTGCTCAAAACGGGCAAAGGCGCGC
>JAGKWY010000107.1 GCA_021151625.1 Gammaproteobacteria bacterium
CGAAATAGAACCCCACCTGCGCGATGCCATGCGCAAAGCCCTGCAACGCGGCAAGGTGGAAGCCAGCCTGAGCGTGCAATGGGAACAGGAAGGCGAATCCGAATTGGGCATCAACCTCGCCAAGGTTTCCCAGCTGACCAAATCCGCACAACAAATTAACGGTCTACTTGGCGCTGCCGCTGCCCCCGTTAATGCATTGGACATCCTGCGCTGGCCCGGCGTAATCCAAAAACAGGAGCTGGATCGCGAAGAGTTACACAAAGCTGCACTCGAATTATTTGACGGCGCACTGGGCGGGTTAATCGAACACCGTTCGCGCGAAGGAGCAGAGTTGGAGCATTTAATTCTGTCGCGTTTGGATAATGTATCGCTACAAGTTGCCACTGTCCGCACGCGCATGCCAGAAATCCTCGCCGCGCAACGCGAAAAATTGCAAACCAAACTTGCGGCACTGCAAATTGAATTAGATCCAGAGCGATTGGAACAGGAAGTCGTACTTCTCGCACAAAAAGCTGATGTGGACGAAGAACTGGATCGCCTCGACACTCACGTCATCGAAGTTAAACGCAGCCTCAAACAAACCGACTCCCTCGGCCGCCGGTTAGATTTTTTAATGCAGGAATTAAATCGCGAAGCCAATACGCTTTCATCAAAATCTGTTGTCAGCGAAACAACCCAGGCAGCGGTGGAATTAAAAGTGTTAATTGAGCAGATGCGCGAGCAGGTGCAAAACATCGAATAACCCCCCGCTAGACATGAGATAAGCCTATGCAGCTGTTTGCACTTGTATAGGTTTGCCTCATGATTGTATTTTGATTTACGCATTCAAAAATCCCGTACTAAATGCCTTCATAAGTGCTTCATTGCGGGTGTATTGGTAAGTGCTACTTTCGCTCATTTCATTTATTAAGCGCTCTAGTTTTAATCTGGAATGCTGGTTGTTTAATAACGCTGTAATAACAAGGTTTGTTTGCGGCAGAGTAATTTGCTTCACATTTATTCCTAGCTGATGAGCGCTAGCCAGAGTTTTATCCCATCCATAAAGCTCCATTAGTGTTGGTTCGCTATAAAGCTGTTCTGAAATGGCGGGAATGTCTTCGTAGGTCGTAAGCAGGTATGCGAGGTCTTTTGCATCCTTATTTCGCTTCTCTACCTCACGATCTGTCCATGCAATCAACTTGAGTATTGTCATTCCCTCTGGCGAAGCAACAGGCATATCAAGTATGGGCTTATCATTTAGACGCACAATATTTGCGTGGTTTAACGCCTCCTCAAAACCGAGCACGTTCATTACAAAGTCACCAGACGGTGGCCATTGAATGCTGGTGTTTTCATTAGCTACACCACCAAATGGAACAATATCGATTGGCCTATTATTAGGCGCAATTAAGCTGTATACCTCACTGGTTTCTGAAAATTTGTTTGCTATCAGCTCTCTTCTTAAGGCTTCAAATTCATTCCATGATGGAACCTGCAATGCAAAGTCTACGTCGGCAGTAGCTCGCTGTATTTTAGCTCCATAGCCATAGTGCAAAACCATATCGCGTGCAGATGCACCCACAACCAAGTAAGGTATTTGTAACTTTTTGGCGCACTCAGAAACCAGTGCGCAAAGATTCGTCAACGAAGGCTCAATCTTCGCCGATATATTCAGCAATGGCACTGTCATATAACATCCTTGCGGTTTCCAGGTTGCGGCTGTCTGCCGAGGCGATTAAATCGGCGTAAATTAGTATTGGATTAACGGTATCTTTTCTTAGGTAATTTGGGTATTCATTGTTATGGTGATCATTTTCCGGCCAAAAAGGCCTGAAAACTTTGATCAAGTTACTTTTGTTTTCTATGGGGTGATTCGCCTTACGTAATCGTGCGGCGGCAAAAAGTTTGCTTCCTGATTTTTCAGATGCATAGACGGTAATAACTTGTGGATTTAGGTAGTCTGTATATTTAGCCGCAGCAACTTCTCCGCTCCAATAAGCGTCGTATCTTTCAATTTCTATGTTTTTCCACCAATTGGCGTTATCGCTGATAAATTCACCAACAAATAATTTTGGTTTTAATTTTTCAGGATAGGCTTCTACCCAGCGATCTAATAACTTGCGGCGATTTATTAGGCCATGCCATTTAAGGTCATTTCGGTTTATTAGGTAACCAGCCTCTTTCAAATCAGTTAATAGCTTTCCTATCGCCCCTAGAGCAACTCCAGTTTTTTCTGATACTTCACGATAGCTTGCATTTACCAATGTTTCGTCGCACAAAAAACCATAGATAAGCTTGAGCCCACTGGTATCAAAAGCTCTATTTTTTGTTTGTTTCGTTTCCATTACTGGCTTTTGGCCAGAGATGTTCACGTAGATTGGGGGTAAATTTAGATAACTATTACCGCAGGCATCCATGTATTGCACATCATTATCTTTTAGCGTTTTGGCAATATTGGGGTTTAGGTAATCGGCAACCAGTACCCCAATAGGCTGTAGTTTTTTGATGTGCTGAATAATTGCACCCAGGTGTGCAGGTCTAATATTTCGCTTAACTTCAACCGCTAGGGTTTGCGAGGGCGTCTTTATTAAACAGTCAGCCTCACTACCGGTGGGTAGCTGCTTACTTAGCGCAAAATCCAATCCTGTCTCCCCTTTTAGGGTAGACAGGGCTTGCGTTACGATCTGAGATTCTGAGGAGTTGAGCACGGAAAGATACTCTGACGACCATTTGTTCAGTAAAATACCATGTTCATGAATCATGAACAACATAAAATTATGAACAAAGCGGGTTTTAGCTAGAAACAGGCTTTGGTTTATCTCTACGCTTAAACTGCGCTACTGGAATAGAACGAGAAAACAAAAACGGTGGCAGGAAAGCCAATTCCAACCAGTGAATATCGCATATACTGTTGATTTATATGAATATAATTGCTTATATAAATAAGCAGGTGCAAAACATCGAGTAACAGCACCGATATTTGCACAGCCCATAACGAGAGAAGCCCAGGTACATAAAACATCTACTTGGGCTTCTCGCTTTTACAAGGTTGAATCTATTAATTAAATAACCTGCCCATCCACCAATCGCTTTACCTGTAGTGGATTATTAACTTTTAATTCCTGCGGCAATAATTCATCGGGAAGATCCTGATAACACACGGGACGCAGGAAGCGTTCCAGTGCAGCGGTGCCAACGGAAGTTGTGCGTGAATCAGTGGTTGCGGGCCAGGGGCCGCCGTGGACCATGGCGTGGCAAACTTCTACACCGGTGGGCCAGCCGTTGGCGAGAATGCGGCCGGCTTTGCGCTCCAGTGTGGGTAATAATTTGCGCGCAACATCCAAATCACTATTCGCAAAATGCAGGGTTGCCGTGAGCTGCCCCTCCATTTGTTTGAGCACTTGCAGAATTTCATTTTCATCGCGGCAGCGAATTAACAGCGAGGCAGCGCCAAACATTTCTTCGTGCAAATTTACATCGGCGATAAAGGCTTGCGCACTGGTGGCGTAGAGCACAGCCTGACAAGTATTGGGCGAATCAGAACTCAACCCGCGCGCAATCACCTCCACATTTTTACTTCTGGCGATGCAAGTGGTGCTGTGCTCATAGGCGTTGTGGATACCGGGACTCAACATAGTTTGCGCCGCCGATTCTTGCAGCGCTGATTTTGCCGCGCTAATAAATTGATCCAGCGCGGGCGAGTCTATCGCCAAAATCAAACCGGGGTTGGTACAAAATTGCCCGGCCCCCATGGTGAGTGATGCTACAAATTGTCGCCCCAGCTCAGCACCTTTTTCTGTTAATACATTAGGCAGCAATACCACGGGATTTAGCGCGCTTAACTCACCATAAAAAGGAATAGGTTGCGGCCGCTGTTGTGCAATGCGCATCAACGCAACACCACCTTTACGCGAGCCGGTAAAGCCCACGGCTTGAATATAGGGATGCGCAACTAATGCAGAACCTAATTCATTACCTGAGCCAAACAACAGCGAAAAAACACCTTCGTGCAAACCACATTGACCCACCGCCAATTGCACTGCCTGCCCTACCAATTCTGAAGTGCCGGGATGCGCCGAGTGCGCTTTGACAATCACCGGACAACCTGCGGCAAGTGCGGAGGCGGTATCGCCACCGGCGACAGAAAATGCGAGTGGAAAATTACTCGCTCCAAATACCGCCACAGGCCCGAGCGGAATTCGGCGTTGACGTAAATCCGGGCGCGGTAAAGGTTTACGCTCCGGTAAACGCAAATCTATACGTGCTACATTTTGTTCGCCCGCTTGAATAGTCGCTGCAAATAAACGCAATTGGTTGCAGGTACGTGCGCGCTCGCCCTCAAGACGCGCGCGCGGCAAACCGGTTTCCGCCATGGCGCGTTCAATTAGGCCCTCGCCAATCGCCTCAATATTATTGGCGATAGCTTCTAGAAAGCGGGCGCGTAGTGATGGGGAAGTTGCACGATAACTATCAAACGCCTGCTCCGCCAACTCACAGGCTTGATCGACATGATCGGAACTGCCCAGGTGATAACCCGGCTCAAGCGGTTCACCGGTTGCAGGATTCAGTGCATACAAGGTGCCTCTGTTACCCGCAATTTGACGTGCGCCAATTAGCAAATTTCCGGTTAATTTCATGGGGATTACCTTTAACAATTATTCGCCAGGAATTTAGTTAATACGCGCAATTAACTTTGCCAAATCTGCCATTTCGGCTTCGGTTAAATCCGTCAATGGCGTGCGCACCGGGCCGGCATCGCGTCCGACAATTTTCATTCCTGCTTTTACAATCGATACCGCATAACCCTGTTTGCGATTGCGAATGGCAATATAGGGCAACACAAATTCATTGAGGGATTTATACACCTGCTCGTAATTACGCGCACGCACTGCTTTATAAAACTTCAATGCAAATTCCGGCACAAAATTAAAAATGGCCGACGAGTAAGTGGTAACACCCATTTCCAGATAAGGCAACGCAAAAGTCTCTGCGGTGGGCAAACCACCGATATAAGTGAACCTGTCACCCAGGCGCGCATAGATGCGCGTCATCAATTCAATATCGCCCAGACCATCTTTATAACCCACTAAATTGGGGCAGCGCTCAGCCAGTTTTTCCAGCTCTACTTCATCCAAACGCTGGTTTGCGCGGTTATAAACAATCACACCCAGTTTGGTGGATTTACAAATCGCTTCCACATGCGCTGCAACACCATCTTTCGCTGCTTCGGTTAAATAGGGCGGCAACAATAAAATACCGTCTGCGCCTGCCGCTTCCGCCGCCTGACAATATTCAATGGACACCGAAGTGCCACCACCAGCGGGAGCGATCACCGGCATTTTACTGCCCGTTTCTTCCACCGCCGCGCGCACTACGCGATCCACTTCTTTTTGTGTCAGCGAAAAAAATTCGCCGGTGCCACCCGCCGCAAACATAGCTGCCGCCTCATGGCTAAACAACCAATTCAGGTTAGCGCGATAGGCGTCTTCATTAAACGAATGATCACTGACTTTAAAGTGAGTAACCGGAAAGGACAGCAGGCCACTGCCGACAATTTTTGCGAATTCTTTAGGTGTATAACGGGACACGGGACCATCTCCTGCAGTGAACATTATGCAGAAATTTTTGCACCGCAACCTATGCAGGTAAAGCTCAATTACTGACTGAGTTAATACTGATTTTGTATTGATACGGATTCACAAAATGAATCCGAAAGAGCAGAAATAAAAACGCGCGATCAGTCAGTAATGCTTGTCAGTTAACTGCTAGCAATCCCTCCCAACCTCCCTTTATTAAAGGGAGGGGCTTTATTTCCCCCTCTTTATTAAGAGGGGCTGGAGGAAATCAAGCATCTTAACTGACAGCTATTACTGACTGACCGCGCGCTTTCGGCTTTATATCAAACTACCGTCGCTTTAAACGGGCTTATATCGACCAGCTAAGTCACGGGAGCGGGATTAAACAGCACCAGCGAGTTATAGAGTTTCCAGTGTTCGGCCCAGGTTTTTTTGCCGCTGGCGACATCCAGCATCAACTGGAAAATTTCCCAGCCCATTTCATCAATGGTTTTTTCACCGTCGGCGATGCGGCCCGCGTTGACATCCATAATATCGTGCCAGCGACGCGCGAGATCTGTGCGTGTTGCCACCTTAATTACCGGGCATTCCGCCAACCCATAAGGCGTACCGCGCCCGGTGGTAAAAATATGCAAGTTCATGCCCGCTGCCAATTGCAAAGTGCCGCAAATAAAATCGCTCGCCGGGGTGGAGTTATACACCAGCCCGTGAGGAATATTTTTATCGCGCAACCGCTCACCCGGTGAGAGCACACCCACAATTGGCGATGAGCCGGATTTCACAATCGAACCCATGGCTTTTTCCACAATATTGGACAAGCCACCTTTTTTATTGCCGGGCGTGGTATTCGCACTGCGATCCACCATACCTGCAGCGAGATAATTATCGTACCACTCCATTTCTTTGATAATTGCGGCCGCGACTTCCGGCGTTGCCGCACGCGAGGTTAATTGATCCACTCCATCGCGCACTTCGGTATTTTCAGAAAACATTACCGTAGCACCAGCGCGCACTAATAAATCCGCCGCGTAACCCAAGGCCGGGTTCGCGGTGATACCGGAAAAAGCATCGCTGCCGCCGCACTGCATACCCACCACCAGTGCAGATGCAGGACAGGTTTCGCGCGTGCGTTTATTTAATCGCTCCAGATGTACTTGCGCCTGCTGCAAAATGGAATTGATCATGCTCATAAAACCCACATGCTCTTCATCTTGCAAGCACACCACTTGTGGGCCGTCCACCACTGTGGCGGGAATTGAACCGGGTGGCATCAAGCGCGCTGGCTGCAATTTTTCGCAGCCCAAACTGATCACCATTATCTCGCCACCGAAATTGGGGTTGAGCGAAATATTTCTCACAGTGCGAATCGGAATAGGCGCGGTCGGTGCATCAATAGCGACACCACAACCGTAGGTGTGCGATAAGCCAATCACACCATCCACATTCGGGTAGTTCGGCAATAATTGTTCGCGGATAATTTTTACCGCGTAATCCACCACCCCGGCCACACACTGCACCGTTTGGGTGATGGCTAAAATATTGCGTGTGCCCACACTGCCATCGGCATTGCGATACCCCTGAAAGGTGAAGTTTTCCAGCGGCTCGCCCTGAGTACCGGGGCGCGTACTAATCGGTAAATTTTCCAGCCCAAGGGCATCGGGCATAATTAATAAATTTTCATTTACCCAGCTGCCGGCTGGAATAAATTCTTTCGCATAGCCAATAGTTACGTTGTAGCGAATGACTGCATCGCCCTGGGCAAAATCCTGCAGTGCCACCTTGTGCGCTTGCGGAATTTTTTCGCGCAACACCAGGCTTTCTGTTAGTGGCGTACCAGCAGCCAAGCCGCCATCGGTTACTATCACCGCCACATTATCGGCCGGGTGCATTTTAATATGCGTTGGGGACATGCCTTTACCTCAAAAAAGTCTCACAACAAAAGTTTTACAACAAAGGTCTCAAAAAAATCGTTAAGTCGCCAGCGGCGTGCACAGCGATTTAGTCAGTGTGATGCGTTTTATTTCACCGACCACACACAGGTAACTCACAATCGCCACCAGCGCATGGGCGCCGACATAGGCCAAAGCGCCGGCAAAAGAGCCGGTGGATTGCACTATGTAACCAATCACTATGGGTGTAACTATGCCGGCGGTATTGCCAAAGGTATTAAATAATCCACCAGAAAGCCCGCCCGCTTCTTTGGGCGATGTATCTGCCACTACCGCCCAACCCAATGCACCCACACCTTTACCAAAATAGGCGAGCGACATAATCGCGATCACCAGCGTGTCGGTTTCCACATAATTGCACGCAATCATAGTGGTAGACATCAACATACCCACCACTATCGGCAACTTGCGCGCAAAGGTAAGTGAATAACCTTTTTTGGTTAAGCGATCTGACAACCAGCCGCCGGTGATGCCGCCTAAGAATCCGGCAATCGCGGGCAGGGATGCAACAAAACCCGCTTGCAGAATAGTCATGCCGCGCTCTTGCACTAAATAAATAGGAAACCAGGTAAGGAAAAAATAAGTGAGTGAATTAATACAGTATTGACCGATATACACACCTAATAACATGCGCGAACTTAATAATTCTTTGATGCACGCGAGCGTGTTGACGCATTTATTTTTTTGCTGGCTGCGATCCAGATCCACCAGCGCACCGCCCTCTTCCAGATAACGCAATTCCGCGGCATTAATACGCGGATGCTCTTTGGGTGAATAAATAGTTTTTAACCACACCAGCGCCAAAAAAATTCCCAGTGCGCCCATAAAAAAGAAAATACTTTGCCAACCGTAGCTGTGCACAATCCAGCCCATCAAGGGCGCAAAGGCAACGGTGGCAAAATATTGTGCGGCATTAAAAATCGATGCTGCCAACCCGCGCTCGTGGGTGGGAAACCAGGCAGAGGTAATACGGCTATTGCCAGGAAAGGCCGGAGCCTCTGCTGCACCGACTAACAAGCGCAAGGCAATTAATAAAATAAATGCCGCACCACCGGTGACAAAACCCACAAAGCCTTGCAACAAGGTAAACGTAGACCACAAAAAAATGCTGCAGAAATAGGTAAGGCGCGAGCCAAATTTATCCAGCAGCCAGCCACCGGGAATTTGCGCCAGTACATAGCTCCAGGCAAAGGCCGAAAAGATATAACCCATCTCCACTGGCGATAGCCCCAGTGCCTTGGCGATATCTGGCCCGGCAATGGAAATAGTGGCGCGGTCGGCATAGTTAATGGTGGTAGCCAAAAACAGCATCGCCAAAATACCCCAGCGCGCGCGCGAGGCAATCGCTGCAGTGTCGCCCCTGGTATTAGCAGCGCCAGCATTAACTGCCGGGTCTTTTACACTGGGGCTTGCCGGTGCATTTGCCATTGTTCTCTACTCCCGCCACTTACTTGTTATTGTTAAAGCTGTAATTGATTGAGCATTTACTGGGTTGGGCGAGTTAATCCGTGGAATTGATCCAGGGATTGATTCGCCATTTCATTCTGGAAGCTAATCATTGCCAAATCAAACCAATGGATAAATGGATTAATCCATTTTGCGCATCGATAGCCGCATTTCGTTAGCGGTCACTGTTTAGATTCCACCGCATCAGGCAAAACCACTATTTCCACCCAGGCAGGGCCAGCACCGACTGGTTGCTGATCCGTCAGGGACAACACCCCAGTGTGCGGATCTATTCGATAAATACTCACGCTAGCAGACAGCTGCCCTGCAGCCACCAGGAATTTTCCATCCGGCGAGATAGCAAACGCACGTGGCTGACGCTCTGTCGCCCAATTACCACATACGGTTAATTTGCCGCTGGAAGGATGCACACTAAAACCAAAAATCCGACTGCTACTGCGCTCGGTCGCGTAGAGAAACTTACCGTCGGGCGTTAAGTGAATATCCGCGGCCCAAGGCTTGGTTTCATCGGCAAGCAGCCGATGGGTTTCCAGCAACGTTAATACGCCGCTGGTTTGATCGCGCGCGAGTACCTGCAGGCTGCCATTTAATTCATTGAGTAAATATAAAAATTGTTGCTGAGGGGAAAATACAAAATGGCGCGGCCCGGAACCGGCGGCCAAATTTATCGCTGGCAACTTAGCGGCCTGCAGATAATTTGCGGTGCTATTTTTTTCGCTATTATTTTTGGTGGTGTTAGTTTTTGGTGTTCCAGCCGCACGATTATTTATGTTGTATAAACCCAACCGATCCTCACCCAGCAGGGATACATAGACAAATTGATTATCCGCAGTAGCGGTAATCTGATGTGGATGCGCACCGGTAAACAAAACTTGCATCTCCTGCTGCGGAACACCCTGCGCATCCAATAACTGAACCGTAATTTTATTGCTCGCATAAGAAGCGGCAAGTAAAAAACGATTCTGCTGATCCAGCGCAATATTAGCCATGCTATCAACCAATGGCAGTGACGAATGCATACGCAAATTTCCATTATGTGGATTAATTGCCAGAGTCACTAATTGATAAGGTTGCGAACGCAATGCGGCATAGAGCCACCGCTGATTGGATGCGACTGCCATGGGCATAACCGCACCGCCTAGTTCCAGGGTTTGCAGGTTACGCGCTTTACTTGTTGTCTCATCCCACTGCAACACACTGATGCTGTGCGCCTCGCTGTTAGCCACATATATCAGTGTGCGCGCACTGCTGTGTGCAACACAGGCACCAAGCGACAGAATTAGCAGCGCAGCCAAACAACGGGCTAAAAATAAAGCCCGGCGTTTAACGCCGGGCCTGTATGCAACAGTAAAACGAATCGCAAACAGAATTGCCATGTTTACTCAAAATGCGCAGATAATTTTTGTCCGTTAATCTGCAAATCCGTAAAGGTCACATTTTTCAAATTGGTAAAATCCATAAATTGTCGGGAGGATTTCACCTGGATATTCTTAAACAACACATCCTCCAAGGGTTGGACTTGCGGCGCATGGCTAATAAAAAAGGTGTCCACTTTTTCTGCCACTATATTTTCAAACACTATGTCGTGGTATTTGGAGGGAAAATTGCCGCCCAGATAACCGGCGACATAACTTAAATCAAACCAGAATAAATATTTGGCTTCGCCAATTTTAGTATTGCGAATACGCACATGCTCCACGCTACCGCCGCGATCCAGATTGGCCTTCAGGCGAAATACTGACGTGCCTTTGATGTAGGTGTTATCGGTGAAATACACATTTTTAATTCCGCCCGACATTTCACTGCCCAGACCAATGCCGTCTTCACCGTCGAGAATATTATTGCGCACCACTACATTTTCACTCGGGCGTGCAATAGTGCGGCCATCCAGATCGCGACCGGATTTAATCACCACTGAATCATCGCCGGTGCGGAAATGATTATTTTCAATAACAACCCAACGGCCCGAGTCTATGTCGATACCATCGTTGTTGGGGAACATGCTGTCCACATTCACATTGCGCATTTGCGCGTGATCGGTGTACACCAAATGATTTACCCAGAAAGGCGAATTGGTTGCGGTGTAGCCTTCCAGCAATACGCGCGTAGCATTAACGATTTGAATCAGCGGCGGCCGCAAAAAATGGCCCTCGGCAAACTGACGCTTCTCCAAAGGCACACCATCAAAACCCATTTTACGCAACGCGGCTATATCAGCAGCCTGTTGCTTATGCCAGGGATGAAATTCACTCTGCGCGTTGCCATCAATAGTGCCGCTGCCAGTGATGGCGACATCAGTCACCTTGTTGGCGTAAATTAATGGTGAATAGCCATAAATTTCTGTGCCCTCCCAGCGGGTAAATACCGCTGGTAAATAATCTTTGGCAGCAGCGCTAAACAACAGGGTTGCGCCCTCTTCCAAATGCAGGTTAATAAAACTCTGCAAATGGATGGGGCCATTGGAGAGCCACTTTCCCGCCGGAATTATTACTTTGCCACCACCTGCTTTCACTGCAGCGTCAATAGCTTTAATGATTGCCGGGCGTGCATCGCTGGTGGAATTTTTCTGTGCACCAAAGTCGGTAATCACAAAAGTATTGTTCGGAATTTTTGGGGACTCAATTTTTTTCAGGATCACATCCATTTGTTTCCAGTCGGATTTTTTATAAAACCCGGTATCGGCCTGCACTTGCGCTACAGCCAGAAGTTGCACAAGTACAACAAGAAAACCCAGTAATGGTATGGTTGATTGCTTTTTCATTTTTTCTCTCACATCAGACAATCGAATGTATTTTTCTAGAATTTCTTATGAACTCTTATCGATCAATTCTTAAAGCTGGCAATTTCCACCCCGGCAAAAATAAACGGTGCCATACCATGGGGGTCGTCGGTGCGAATTGCTTCGCTGACGTAATATTCAAAACTGCCGGTGCGATAAGGGTCGCCACCCAAACCTGCACTGCCGCAAGTATTGGTTAAATGCAGCAGGCCTTTTTTATCCACCTGGGTATGCAATTGCGTTAGCGCCGTAAAAATATCGCGAGCAATTTTTTTGTATTTTTCTGGCAGGTATTGTTGGTTGTAGCCCTTGGCAAAGGCATAAGCGAACATGGCGCTACCGGAGGTTTCCAGATAATTGCCATAGCGCTCGCCCTGATCGGGAACCTGATACCAGAGGTGACTGGAGTGCTGCACTTTCAGCAACGCCTCAGCCAATTGATTTAACAATCTAATTAATTCTTTGCGCTTGGGATGATTCTGCGGAAAGTAATCCAAGGTGTCGACTAATGCCATGGCATACCAGCCCATAGAGCGCGACCAGAAATGTGGCGATAGCCCTGTGTCTTTATTAGCCCACTTTTGCAAATGACTTTCATCCCAGGCGTGATACAGCAAACCGGTTTTGGCATCGCGGGTTTTGCTTTCAATTAACAAAAACTGTTGCGCAATATCATCAAACGAAGCCGCTGACTCCTTGTGTTGCTGCGCAAATTGCGCGTAATAAGGCGCGCCCATATAAAGGCCATCCAGCCACATTTGCCAGGGGTAAATATTTTTATGCCAGAAGCCGCCAGTTTTGGTGCGCGGCTGCCATTGCAACTGGTTGCGCAGGGATTTCATCGCTATTAAATAGCGTTCATCCTGATATTTTTCATGCAGCAGGAACAAC
>JAGKWY010000108.1 GCA_021151625.1 Gammaproteobacteria bacterium
AGAACGCTGGGGTGGCGTCAGCGAAATTATCGATCGCTGGTTGGAAGAGCGTCAGGAAATGCTGGTGCAGTATTGTGCACTGAGTGGTTTGAGTGAAGATTTGAGTGATGTCCAGCGCGGCGAGAAATTACGCAGCTTTTGCCAGATACTGGTGGATTATGTTTCAGCAGGTCACTTTGAAGTTTATGATCAACTGATTAAAGAAGGGCGCGAGTTTGATGATGCCGATGCCCTGCAAGAAGCCAGCAAGCTCTATGATGTGGTTGATAAGACTACCGAAAAACTGTTGGACTTTAACGACAAGTATCTGGAGACCGACGACCTTGCGGCCCTTACGCCAGACCTGTCGCAATTGGGCGAAGCCCTGGAAATTCGCTTTAGCGCTGAAGATCGCCTGATTGCCGTGCTGCATACTGCCCACAAAGATCTGGTTAGCTAATTCGATTAAACCAGCAATTGCAGCAATAAAAAAACCCGCACATTGGCGGGTTTTTTTATTGCCTGAAAACAGACTTATTTCTTAGCTTCTTCAGCAGCAGCTTCAGGTGCTTTGATTTCCAGCAATTCAACTTCGAACACCAAGGTTGATGATGGAGGGATTGGACCCTGACCACCAGCACCGTAGGCCAGGTCAGATGGGATAACGATTTCCCACTTGGAACCTTGTGGCATCAATTGCAGAGCTTCAGTCCAACCAGCAATTACACCATCCAGAGGGAAAGAAACCGGGCCACCGTTTTTCGCAGAGCTGTCAAACTCAGTGCCATCGATCAACTTACCGCTGTAGTTCACAGTTACAGTGTCAGTTGCTTTTGGCTTGGCGCCTTTACCTTCGGTGATTACTTTGTATTGCAGGCCGCTGGCAGTGGCAGTCACGCCTTCTTTAACCTTGTTTTCGTCCAGGTATTTTTGACCGGCAGCAATGTTGGTTTCACTCAGTTTCTTTTGTTCTTCTTCTTGCTTGGCCATGGCTTTGGTTTGAACTTCTTGCATGATCTTTTGCATGTCTTCCTGGCTGATGCGCGACTCTTTGCCATCGCGAACATCAGTCAGCGCCAGGGCCAATGATTCAGGCTCAATTGCCAGGCCGCCGTTTTGCAGGTTCTTAGCCAGGTTTTGACCAATGATGTAGTTGGCTTTTTGCTCCAGGGTGGCCAGCTTGGCGCTGTCATCAACCGGCTTAACTTCTTCCTTTTTGCAGCCGATCAGGCCAGCAGTAGCAGCCATCAGGCCAACAACCAGTAAGCGTTTAGTAAACATAAGTCACCTTAATGTGTAATCTTTTAATGATTGGTTTGTAATGATTGTGAACGCGCGATGCGTCTGTTCCTAGCCGACACCTTCACAGCGCCAGAGCAGGCGGCAATGGTATACCAACTTCAGGCAAATGTGCGCGTTTTTGGCGGCAATCTAATCCCGAGGTACGGAAGTGTGGGCTGTTGCCCATTTGCATCTGACAAGGGTAATTGCTGGCCATTTCATAACCACCACTGGTTACCCATCAAATCCAGGCCCTTGTGACTCCCACTGAGCGGTAAAAGTTCAATAGATTGTTGATCCGCACTCTTGGACTGCAAAAGAGTGAATGTGGCGGAAATATTGTGGATTAAATGCAAGATTGCCTTCGCGCAGGAATACCTTTTTTGATAAGGCACAGCTACAATTCGCCCGAAATGCATTCAGCATCATCTCGGCATTCTTTTTTATTTCCAACGCACATTAATTTCTGACGCGCTTTTCTAACGCCCTTATTGAAACGCCCTTATTGAAAGGTACTTTTTATGGCTGCCTCCAAAACCCCAAAAAATTCTGTTGCTGATCTGGAACAGCAAATTGCCAAAGTAAGCGCCGCGCTGGAAAAAGCGCGCGCACAAGAGCTGGCTAACGCGAAAAAAACTGTAGCAGCTGAGCAAAAAAATCTGGCTGCAACCGCGAAAAAACTCGCCGCCCTGTCGGCCAAAGACGCCGCTAAAGCCAAGACCCAAATCGCGCAGCTAAAGAAAGAGCAAAACGCGCAAAGTAAAAAATTAGCCGATGCTCAAGCACAAGTTGATGATTTGAACGCGCAACTGAGCGCTGCGAGCGAAGTGACCAAGCTGCTGGCCGAATCCGCCAAGAGCAAACCTGCCAAAGCAAAAAAATCAGCTGCTAAAAAAGCAACCGGTGAGAAAAAAGCGACCAGCGAAAAACCAGCCAAGAAAGAAAAAACTGTCAAGAAAGCTGAACCGACAAAAACCAAAAAGGCCAAACCCCAAAAAGCCAACGCCACTGAAGCTCCCACTGCAGCAGTGGAAGAGAAAGCAAAGCCGGTTAAAGTCGCCAAGCCCAAAGCTGCCAAAGTGAAAGCAGCAGTAAAAATTGACGAAACACCAGTTGTCGCAGCAACCGAAGAAAAACCAGCAGCCGAGAAAAAAGTAGCCAAAAAACCTGCTGTTAAAAAAGCACCAAAACAAGTAGCACCTGCACCAGTAGCAGCACCAGTTGAAACGCCGGTGGAAGAAGCCCCGGCAGCGACTACGCCAGTAGAAGCCGCTGTGGTTGAGGCTCCAGCAGTGGAAGTTGTTGCAGAAGCTGCACCGGCACCGGTTTCTGAAGTCCTGCCGTTCGATGATGATCAGGGCGCATTAAGTTAATTGCGAACTGCACTGGAAACCTGCTGGTTTCACAGAGTAAGCCCAAAAAGCGAGCCTTAAAAAGCTCGCTTTTTTATTGGTCATTTTATTGCTTTAAGCATTTTTTATAAGAACAAAAAATTGCAATCGTCGCGTCAATGATTCAGGCATACTGCTAGCAACCCTCACTGCACACGAGGTGAATACCATGCACATAGCAACACCTGCCATGCCTGAACTCTTTGCCCAATTGGGCCTGGATAACAGCAATCTGGCTATTGCGCGCTTCATTCAGTTTCATTATCTGCCACCACAAACGTCCATTGTGCATGCGCCCTTCTGGTCCAGCTCACAGCGACGTTTTCTGGATGAATGCCTGGAACAGGATTCAGAGTGGTGTGAATTGGTTGACCAACTGGATTCGCGTTTGCGGCGCCATCATTAACTGAATCAGCTAATGATCAATTTCAGCAGTGAATCGGCAATATTTTCACTGACTGCCAAACTGTGTAAATACACACGCAGGTTATCTGCCATCATCTGAGTGTGGACGACAGCATTTTGCTCGCCGCTATCCGAAAGCGCTTCCAATAAGCGCTGCAAGTGCTTCTCGGCCAAGAGTTCCGCCTGCTTTATTTGCGTGCGCACTGCTTCGATTGAATCGTCACTGGTACCAAACTCAACCTTGAGCCGGCGTCGCAACTGACGTAAAGGCAGTATGTAGTGCTGATCCCAAGCGTGAACTTTTCGCTGCGCCTGCGCCAGCTGCGCGGCATCCAATAGCTGCCCCCGCAACCCCAGCCAGAGCGTCCAGAGCACAATATTCACATTCGCCCCATGTTCGTCTTGCAGGCGCAAACACAGATCGCTAACCCCGGGACGAGCATAGTGATACAGGGAAAATTCCCAAAGGCCGCAGGTAGGAGAGAGAGGGGAAGACATACAAATTCCACTGGCAGGATCTTGCTACAAGTCTGCTAGAATGCGCGCCATGATTCAATTACAGAATGTCTCCGTCCAGCGCGGCACCAAATTTTTATTGGACTCCGCCGAACTCACCATTTATCCGGGCCAGAAAGTCGGTTTGATCGGCGCCAATGGCTGCGGCAAATCCACCCTGTTCCAGTTGTTGTTGGGCAGCTTGCACAGCGATACCGGCTCAGTCGACATCCCCAAAAACTGGCGTATGGCGCATATGGCGCAAGAGGTCGGGCACACTAATCGCAGCGCGCTGGATTATGTGCTGGATGGCGACAGCGAGTTGCGGCGACTGGAGCAGGAAATTGACCAGGCCAACAGCAAAGGCGACGGTGAAAAACTCGCACATTTGTATGGCGAGATGGAAAATATCCACGCCTATACCGCGCCTTCGCGCGCGCAGCAATTGCTCAACGGCCTGGGTTTTTCTGCGGGTGATGACCAACGTCCGGTCACTGACTTTTCCGGTGGCTGGCGTATTCGCCTCAACCTTGCACAAGCGTTGATGTGCCCGTCAGATTTACTGTTGCTCGACGAGCCTACCAACCACCTGGATCTGGATGCAACTCTCTGGCTAGAAGAGTGGTTAAAGCGTTACGCAGGCACGCTGATTATTATTTCGCACGATCGCGATTTCCTCGACAATATTGTCGACCGAATTGTCAGTATTGAGCAGCAAAAGCTGGAAAATTATTCTGGTAACTATTCTGCCTACGAGCGTCAGCGCGCGGAAAAACTGGCACAGCAACAAGTCACTTACGAGAAACAACAAGCGCGCATAGCACACGTAGAGAATTATATTCGCCGCTTCCGCGCCCAGGCCACTAAAGCGCGCCAGGCACAAAGCCGCATCAAAGAATTGGAGCGCATGGAAAAAATTGCGCCCGCCCATATAGATTCGCCGTTTACCTTTACCTTTAGCTGCCACGACAAAATGTCTACTCCACTGGTACATATTGCGCGCGGCGAAATTGGTTATCCGGGCAAAAGCGTATTACAAAATGTTGAACTGGCGATTCGTGCCGAAACCCGTATTGGCCTGCTTGGTCCCAATGGCGCGGGTAAATCCAGCCTGGTAAAAACCCTCGCGGGCAGCTTGCCTTTGTTGGCGGGCGATCGCACTAACGGCGAACATTTCAAACTGGGCTATTTTGCGCAACATCAACTTGAATCGCTCGACATGAATGCCTCGGCGGCCCTGCATGTACAGCGTTTATCGCCCAGCGCGCGCGAGCAAGAGATTCGCGACTTCCTTGGCAGTTTTGATTTTCACGGCGACCGCGCTTTTGAACCTATTACACATTTTTCCGGCGGTGAAAAAGCGCGCCTGGCGCTAGCGCTCATTGCCTGGGAAAAACCCAATGTGTTGCTACTCGACGAACCTACCAACCATCTGGACCTGGAAATGCGCCACGCATTAACCATGGCGCTGCAAGAATTTGAAGGCGCCGTGATTGTGGTTTCGCATGATCGCCATTTACTGCGCAATACTGTGAATGAGTTTTTGTTGGTAGCAGAGGGCAAGGTCAACGAATTTGATGGTGACCTGGAAGATTATTACAAATGGTTGTTGCAACAACGCCAGCAGATGGCCGCGCAAGAAAAGCAAGCGGCGGTACTGGAAAAATCAGCCAACAGCGACGGCGACAAACTGGATAAAAAAGCCCAGCGCCAACAATCTGCTGCACAGCGTGCGCAATTAAAGCCGCTCACCAATAAATTAAAATCGCTTGAAACCCAAATGGAAAAACTGCAAACCCGTTTGGCAGAGGTTGAAAATCAATTAAGTGATAGCGACATTTACGACGAGAAAAATAAAAACAAATTGCGTGATTTGCTAGCAGAGCAAAGCAAGCTACAAGCGCAGTTGGAAGAAACAGAAGAAAACTGGTTATTGGTAAGCGAGGAGCTGGAAGCAGCCAATCAGTAGTACTGGCAGTTTTGGCTGCATCAGAAGTTGCAATTTTACATACAAAGCTCCGTACTAATACGGGGCTTTGTATTTGCGCGGCATAAGCCCGCTCACTTGCTTATACTTTTGCGTACTTTTTCAACTTTTTGAAAAACTTGTCATTACGTGAATCATTTTGAATTGACTTGAGTAACTCTGTCGAATTAGCGGCGTCGTAACGTCCCAATAATTTGCAAATCCAGGCCAAATAATCCAAATGCACAGCGTCTTTAATTGCTCCTTTTTCCTGTTCAAGGATTTCACGCATCTTTGTATAGACCACCGGCTCTGCACCTCCACGACGATCCAACTCCTCCAACGCCCAACGTCCCAGCGCCGCATCACCACTGGCCAATAAATTCAAATAGCGATGAGTCATCAGATCTTGCCCAGGCAAATAGAAATCAGGCTTTTGCATAATGCTATTGCGACGCACATACCAATCCAGTTGTGCCGGTAGCCTGTGTGCTCGCTCGCGCACACCACGAGACGTACTTGTTTCTACCAAGCCGGCAAATACTTCGCGCGAGTTAGGGCTCATAGATCCAAGCGCACGAATAATGGAGTTCAATTCTTCGGCAATGACTTTGTCTTTAGGGCTGGCCGCATGCTCGCTAATCAAAAGCCTGGTTTTGGCTTCTACTGCAGCATATAACGCAGGATCAGAGAGGCCCGCGCCGGTCAATCGATCTGCCGCCCCCATTAGGGCTGGGCCGCGCAAGCTTTCTATATCTTTTTTGAGCCCATCAATTTCAGTTTGCAGACGTGCGGATAAGTCACTGGCAGCCAGTGCGCAGGTTACCAGGCTGAAGGTAAAGAGAATGCTGAAAAAAAATTGCTGAAATCGTTTCAATTAGTTGCTCCTTTAGCTGTTTAACAGCTTGATATACAGAAGGGAAACTTACACCTGCAACTGCAGATGTGCGCAGACTGCCTAGTGTGAACGCAGTATAACAGTGCCTATCGGCAATTCCATGATCACACGGGTCGATACCGATCTTAAAAAATAAAAAAGCCAGCATCAGGCTGGCTTCAAGATATTTAAAGAGCGGTTACTTAAAAATTCATTCGTGCACCAATAGCAATCTCAGATGCTTCTGAACCAATACCTACATCACCAGTTACAGAAAACTGTGAAGAGAACCAATAGGCCAAACCACCGCCCAATACAGTATTGCCATCGTGAGCTGTATGATGGGAAAGCTCCACTTTTGCTTCAACATTATTGTTGATGAAGCCGCGCAGCCCCCCGGCAACCACTAAACCAGAATCACTTTCACCGTGATCCACAGAAATATTTTCAAAGCTCAGTGCTCCATACACACTGGAATCAGCACCAAATAATGTGTGATAGCCAATACCCGCGCTGATTGTCTCCGAGCCACAGTGACCACCGCTAACATCACTTAATGAGCCGAGCGCGAAAAAATCATCGTTTAGTTCCAAGCTACCACTCAAACGCAAGCCATCCTGATTGCAATCGTAATCGTCCACATCCTGATCAACAAATTGCAATGCAGCATAGTTATAGCTAATACCAGGAGCAGCCATTGTGCCTGCACTAAGGGTCAGGCCAGCAGCAGCGATTAACAAGCTGATTTTTTTAAAAGAATTGGTCATGATTTTATCTCCAGTAAGGTCTTCCAGCAGGATACTAGTTTTGTTGAATGAATAGATCCTGAATACAGGATCGCGGAAGAATTGGTGCGCGCATTATCTGACTAAGTTGTACTTCGATAAGTGCGTTAGTTCTCGAATACAGGCAGGGATATTTCAACTTTTACAGAATTACGCAATTAATTCCGTTATGAGGAGCGTTCAATTTTCAATTGATAAAAGCAAAATCTATTGTGAAAAATATGATCAGACTAATCGATCCAGCATTGCTATTACTGTTTGCACGGCAATCCAAACCAACCCACTTAAGAAAAACCAGGCAGCAATACCAATTCCCAGACCGACCAATACACAGACTCCATCACTCTCTATAAGGCCCAGGGCAATAAATAAAATCCCCAGTGCCGGTAGCAAATTACCCAAAGGAATAGGCAACACCAACAGGAATGCCAGGAGTACGCAAAATGCTCCCAGCCATCGCTCAGCATTGCCCTGGGTTAACACTGTAATGCGTGGTTTCATCAGCTTTTCAATACGCCGCAACCACGGGCAAACTTTGCGAATTAACGCCTGAAAACTGGCCGTAGGGAGCGAACTATCCGCAATCCAGCGCGGCAAATAGACCTTTTGTTGCCCCAGCGCCATTTGCACCGCCACAAACAACATCGGCAAGCCGGTGATGGTAGAAACACCGGGAATGCCGATAATTGGCAGCGAATTAGGCAGGGCAAAAATGAGCAGGATGAATCCAAAAGAGCGCTGCCCCAAGGACTCGGTAATATCGCGCACACGCACGCGCTCATTGCTGAAGTTTTCAGCAAAGCTCAACAACAGAGAAGATAAACTGACACTGGAGTGACGCGCGCGGGGTTCGTCTGGCTGGTGTTCAGGAGGCATTGAGAAACCAAATTTGATCAGAATAGAAGGATTTTACTGTAGTCACAATTGCAATGACTAGCGCAGCGGCACGCAGTTGCGTAACTTTACGCAAATGTGATGTAGACGAGAAACCGATTGTGCAGATTCGTTTTATTGATTCAATCCACCAGCTTGCTGCAGATGATTGGAATCTACTGTGTGGCGGCAATTACCCCTTTTGTCGCTATGAGTTCCTGGCAGCATTGGAAGATTGCGGCTGTACAACACCCGCATCTGGCTGGCAAGTGGCGCATTTACTGGTCTATGAACAAGAGCGGCTTATTGCGGCGCTTCCCGGCTATGTAAAAAACCATTCCTACGGTGAATATGTATTTGACTGGTCCTGGGCTGATGCCTATAGACGCTATGGTTTTACTTATTACCCCAAGTGGATCAATGCAATTCCCTTTACACCTTGTGCAGGGCCGCGAGTTCTAACTGGTAGCACCCCCATATCCACCGATTTGGTCAGTGCAATTAGCCAGGCGTTAAATCAGCGGTGTGCAGAAAAAAATTATTCCGGTTGGCATTGCCTGTTTCCCATCGCAGAGCTCAGCCACTTATGGAACGCTTCCGGCGCAATGCAAAGGGTCGGCTGCCAATTTCATTGGTTTAATAATAACTACGCGAGCTTTGATGATTTTCTCGCACGCATGGCATCGCGCAAGCGAAAAAACATCACCAAGGAGCGCCAGCAAGTTCGTACGCAAGGAATTAGCTTTAGGGTGAAAGAGGCTGCACAAATAACTGCCTCCGATATGGATTTATTTTATGCGCTCTATCGCAACACCTATTTAAAGCGTAGCGGCCACGGTGGTTATTTATCGCAGGACTTTTTTCTACGCCTAGCGGATACTTTTAGCAAATATCTAGTTCTGGTTTGCGCCGTTACCAAAAATGATCAGCAAGAGACTGTTATCGCAGCAGCACTTTTCTTTCGCGATCAAAAAACCCTTTACGGTCGCTACTGGGGCTGCTTTGAGGAGTATCAATTTCTCCATTTTGAAACCTGCTATTACCAGGGCATTGACTATGCGATTGCCAATCACTTGCAGCGCTTTGATGGTGGTGCGCAGGGCGAGCATAAAATCGCGCGAGGATTTGAACCGGTGATGACCTATTCCAATCACCACCTTAAAGCAGAAGAGTTTCGTCCGGCTATTGCTAATTTTTTACGGCAGGAAGAGAAGCAGATACAACAATATATTGTTGATGCGCAGCGATTGTTGCCATTTAAGCAAGAGTAATGGATTTTTCTGATCAATAAAAAAACGGCGCATGGGCGCCGTCTTTGTTGCTGGAGTGAAATGGTAGTAATTACACTTTAAAACTATCTATTTGTTTTTTCAGTTCGCTGGTTTCATTAATTAACTGGCTACCACTGTGATTAACGACCTGGGCGTTTTCAACCACATTTTCTGACAAGCCATGAATGGCGGTAATATTTTTGCTTACCTCATTTGCCACAGAACTTTGCTGGTGGGAGGCCGTGGCGATTTGGTGGTTCATGTCGTTAATGATACCGATATTTGCGCGAATCTTATCCAACGCACCACCAACCTTGGAAGCAGTATCAATAGTTTCGCGGGCGGAGGCAGTACTGGTGTTCATCGCCTGATGGGCTTCGTCAGCAGCACGTTGCAATTGCACAATAATCGATTCAATTTCTTCAGTAGATGAGCGGGTTTTTTGTGCGAGTGAGCGAACCTCATCAGCAACCACAGCAAAGCCGCGACCTTGCTCACCCGCACGCGCGGCCTCAATAGCAGCGTTAAGCGCGAGCAGGTTGGTTTGCTCAGCAATGGTTCTGATAACTTCCATTACCGAACCGATATTGACCGAATTGTTTTTCAATACCTGAATTTTTTGCGCGGTAGATTCAATTTGCCCGGTTAAACGATTAACGTTTTCCAGGGACAAATTAACGATGGTGTTACCTTCTTCGGCGAGAATACTGGTGGCGTTGGTGCGTTCGGCAGTATCGCCAGCATGGCGGGCAATTTCTGTTGCAGATGCAGAAAGCTCTTCTACCGCAGTTGCTACCAATTCAATTTCGCGCAATTGCTGCGAAGTGGAATTTACTGTGCTCTCAGTAGCGCTGCTCATTTTATTGACGTTGGTACGCACCTTGTCATTCACTTGCACCACGTTGCGAATAATGTCGGCAATGTGCTCCATTACCAGATTAAAATTATGCGCAAGTGCGGCGATTTCATTTTGACTGTCCGTCGGCAAGCGACGAGTTAGATCACCGCCTCCGCCAGCGATGGACGCGAGCGAGCGAGTTACCTCATCCACTGGAGCCAGCACCAGGCTGCGAATCAAAACGTATACCGTCACCAGGCTGGCAAGTAACAGCGCCAACACCGTCCAGACACTTGTCCAGACTTGCTGAATTAGGGTCTCTTGCAATTCTTGAGTGGAGAAACTTATGTCATAACTGCCAATAGTGCTGCCGTTATACACAATAGGCACGGCTTCGCGGGTAATCTGGTTTTCACTGCGATCATCATCTGCCGCTTTGGCAAGCGACTGGCCGCGATGATCTACCACACTGACGGAAGTCACCAGAGAAGTGTTCACCAGAGATTTGGCAATGGCTTCGATTTGTTGGAAGTCGTAAGCAAATACGGCTTCCAGAATTGAGCTATTGGTCAGCTCAATCATTGCAGCGGTCTCTGCTTCCAATTCTTTTTCAAGGTCATTGGAAGCAATTTTATAATTGGTGAACGCCACCAATACCGCAATAGCAACCATCGCAATGGTTAGTACCATCATCAACTTGGTGAGTAACGATTTTTGTACCATGTTTTCCCCCGAAAGCATTCGGATTCAGTTTTTATTAGCATCAATTGTTGTTGGCGGCAGTCGCACTATTTTCTTGAATTGTGCCGAGTAGACTGCCGGCCCCTTGCCGTGTGTACGGGGTTACAAACTTAGGGTTATAAGGCTGTAGTAGTGGTTGCCAATTCAGGTTTGCTACCCGGTTAGCTGAGTATAGACACAGGTTTTAAAAGCTGCCCTATGGAAAGGTAAAGAAGTTTTATGCGCCAAATTGGCAGAAAGGACGCGAGCCTTGAGACAGGCTCGCGGGGTGGTCGAGGGTAAAACTAACTAGTCATCCGCATCGTTGTCGGCATCATTACCGCCAGCCATACCCAGCTCTTTGAGCTTGCGGGTCAAGGTGTTGCGCCCCCAGCCAAGCAGGTTTGCAGCATCGCGCTTGCGCCCTGCGGTGTACTTGAGGGCGGTTTCGATCAATGCGCGCTCAAACGTGGGCACAGCCTCGCTAAGTAACTGATGCTGGCCACGCGTAAGGGCTTGGTCGGCCCAATGACGCAGGGCTTTTTCCCAGTCGTCGGCCGGGGTGCTGGTTTCCTTGTTTTCCAGAAGTTCCGGCGGCAGATCTTCCACATGAACTTCGCGGCCAGAGGCCATCACAGTTATCCAGCGGCAGGTGTTCTCCAATTGACGCACGTTACCCGGCCATTGCAACGAACAGAAGTATTCTTCGGTTTCCGGCAGCAGTACCTTGGGATCGACATTCAGTTCAGTTGCGGCTTTATGCAGGAAGAAGCGTGCCAGTTTGGGGATGTCTTCACGGCGATTGGCCAGTTTGGGGATATGGATGCGAATAACATTCAGGCGATGGAATAAATCCTCGCGGAAACGGTTATCTGCCACCAGGGTTTCCAGGTTTTGGTGGGTAGCGGCGATGATGCGCACATCCACTTTTACCGGAGTGTGGCCGCCAACGCGATAGAACTCGCCATCAGCCAATACACGCAGCAAACGGGTTTGAGTTTCGGCAGGCATATCGCCGATTTCATCCAGAAACAAAGAGCCGCCATTGGCCTGCTCAAAACGGCCCTGGCGCTGTGCCGCCGCACCTGTAAACGCACCCTTCTCATGACCGAAGAGCTCTGACTCCATCAGGTCTTTAGGAATTGCCGCCATGTTAAGCGCAATAAATGGCTCATTGCGGCGCGGGCTGTGGCGATGCAATGCACGGGCAACCAGTTCTTTACCTGTACCTGACTGACCATTAATTAATACAGTGATATTGGATTGGGACAGACGGCCAATTGCGCGAAACACCTCCTGCATCGCCGGCGCTTCGCCGATGATTTCAGTATTGGTTTCTACGCTGTTTTCCGGCGCGTGCTCACTTTTTTGCTCCTGGGCATGAGCCAGTGCGCGCTGGGTTACGGCGACAGCGTCATCCACATCAAAAGGCTTGGGCAAGTACTCAAAGGCTCCGCCCTGATAGGCAGCAACCGCGCTATCCAGATCCGAATGGGCAGTCATGATAATAATCGGAATTTGCGGATGGGTATTATGCAGGTTGCCCAGCAAAGTCAGGCCATCGGTGCCCGGCATGCGAATATCGCTGATGATTGCATCGGGCGTATCCCGGTTGAGCTGACTCATGGCGCTATCACCTGAGTCAAATACGCGGGTTTCTATATTGGCTTGTTGCAGGGCCTTTTCCAGCACCCAGCGGATCGAGCGATCATCATCGATGATCCAGACTTTATTGGACTTCTGCATGCCTCCAACAGCGCCTGCATAGCATTGCGCACTATGTTGAGCAGCGCCTGGATCAGCATTTCCTTATCGCCCTGCATATTGGGAATACTGGGGTCGTAGTCGCGCACTATGCGGATAGCATCATTGCTTTCGGCTTTAATGATATTGGCAACTCGCTCAATCGCCTCGTGAATATTCAACGACTGCCATTTGGGTAACTGGTTGGGACCCAACATGCGATCCACCAGATTACGCAGGCGATCTGCTTCATCAATGATGATATTGGTGTATTCACTCAACCCGGAATTGGGAAGCTCCCGGGCCAGCAATTGTGCTGCACCACGAATGCCTCCTAGCGGGTTTTTAATCTCGTGCGCCATTCCGCGCACCAGATTGCGAGTAGTTTCATGGGAGGTGGTTAGCATCTCTTCGCGGCTGATACGCAGCAGGCGATCGATCGGCTGGATCTCAATGATCAATCCTTCATGGTCGCCAAAAGGAGTGACCGTGTAATCCACAGTCAGGTTACCGCCGCTCAGCAAGCGCCATTCGGCATGGCGCTTGGTGTAATGGTTGGCTTGAACCGCCGCCAGTTTAAGTTGGCGATCCGTTTCATCCGACTCATAAAAGAAATAGGTAATAGGTTCGCCAGTATTGCTTTCACAACTCATGGCGAGCAGAGCTTCAGCGGCCGGATTCATATGGCACAGCAGCAAATCGGTATCCACCAAAACAATGGCAGTACTCAGGCTATCCAATATGGGTTTGTAGATATCGCGCGGACTCACCGGGTTATGCTCTCCTGAACGCCTCGACAATGGGCACTTGGCTTACTGCAAAAACTAAACCAAGTAAGAAAACAGCTCTAATCAGCAGATTTAGCCGATAAAGCTGTCCATTATGGGGATTTTCAGGAAAATGA
Source organism: Gammaproteobacteria bacterium (assembly GCA_021151625.1). GTDB lineage: Bacteria > Pseudomonadota > Gammaproteobacteria > Pseudomonadales > Cellvibrionaceae > Cellvibrio. The sequence continues at coordinate 13,529 of JAGKWY010000108.1, forward strand.
TAGCACCGTTATGGTGCGACTATTTTGGGGTGGGCTTTGGTGGGGCAGTTTTTTTAACAATTGGGCGCATAAGGCTCACACTGACCGGGGCGGAAGTGCCCAATGATTGACCATTGGCATCTATAGCCTCCACCACCAGGCTATGGCTGCCACGCGGCGCATCCTTGATGATGATATTCGTCATTGAGGTTTCTTCCAGCAGCTCGCCATCCATGAAATACACCAATAGATGCCCTGGCTCAAGGTCGGGCGCAACCTTGATTGCAATGGCCAGATCGCGCTGACCAACCGGAATAACCAGCTCGTTTCGCGGACTAATAATTTCTATCTGGTAACTTATAGCCGCAGGCTGCGACTGAAATGATTCAACCGGCGTGGATTGAGGCAAAGGTTGAGCACCAGGAACCGTGTTTATTTCACGCAACTCCACTTTTTGAGCATTGTCGCTTTTAGGCTTGTCAGTGTAGATAACACGACCGTCCTTATCGACCGTCTTGTAGACATCAGCCAACACCCAGGGGGTAAGTAATAGAAGCAAAAGCACAAACACACGCATGATTTTCCCCTCGCAAACTCATTGTTTAAGAGTAGCCTCCCAAGCCTTAAAGAAAAAGCCCGCACAGTTACCTGCACGGGCTTTTTCTGGAGCGATTCACGGTTTTGCCAGCAAGCCAGCAAAACCCGACTCATTACACGCTGTAGTAGAGTTCAAATTCTACTGGGTGCGGAGTCATGTTAACGCGTTGGATTTCTTGCTTCTTCAGGTCGATGTAAGCGTCGATGAAGTCTTTAGAGAACACACCGCCAGCCAACAGGAAGTCATGATCTGCTTCCAGGTTAGCCAATGCTTCTTCCAGAGACGCACACACTTGTGGG